>JAKSCC010000156.1 GCA_022360815.1 Desulfobacterales bacterium | reverse complement strand
TGTCAAATACGGCAACCAGCGTGTGGTGGGCGGATTTCCCATGGGCATGATGCAGGGGTTCTCCTGGATGCTGGCCGACATGAATACCAAGGTCGAGGCGTGCAGGCTCATGTGCTACAAGACCGTAAAACTCCAGGATGAAAAGCGAAAAGGCTTTGAATCCGCCTCGTCAGAGCTGAAGGTCTTTACGGTTCCCATGATTCAGGATGTCTGCAAACAGGCCGTCCAGTTCCACGGCTCCTACGGCTACTCCAAAGAGTACAAGGTGGAAAAGCTGTTTAGAAACGCCATGCACGCAGGGGTTGTGGCCTCAAGCCTTGAGATCAACAAGACCATCGCCGGCATGACCATTTTAAGCAGGGGATGATCCCCTGCACCCCATGGGGTGAATGCATCAAAAGATCTCTCGATTCAAATGGTGTCTGGGCATTCACGCGGACTGCAAAGGGGCTTCAAAAGGCACCGCAAGGTCGAACGGTTTCAAAATAGGTTTTTCAAACAAAGACACTTTTCCTTCGCTGGACCACTCCACATGCGCAAATGTGAAGATGCGAAGCATCTGAGCATTTGCAATCCTGGAGTCCAGAGGCATAGCCTCTGGCCGCCGGAGGCAAAAATACATACTCAAGGATGTTCACATGAAAATAGCTGTCTGTATCAAGCAGGTTCCCGATGTCACGGAGGTGAAGTGGGACGAGAACGGCTCTTTGATTCGAACCGGTCTTCCCAGCATCATCAATCCCAACGACAAGAACGCCATTGAGGCGGCCATGGTTTTAAAAGAGGAGAAAGGGGCCGAGATCACGGTTCTCTCCATGGGGCCCCCCCAGGTGGAAGAGGCCCTTCGTGAGGCCCTTGCCATGGGCTGCGATGAGGCGGTTCTTTTGACCGACCGAGCTTTTGGCGGTGCCGATTGCTGGGCCACCGCATACACATTGGGTCTTGCCATCGAAAAGCTGGGGCCCTTTGATCTGATTTTCTGCGGAGTGGAGGCCATGGACGGAAACACCGCCCAGGTGGGCCCTGAGATCGCTGATTTCTTAAAGCTTCCCATGCTCTCTTATGCCGAGAAGATTGACGTGGCTGAAAAAAGTGTCAGGATCGAGCAGGCCTTTGGAGAGGTCACACGGGTTCTGGAGGCTCCCCTTCCGGCTCTTGTCACCTGCGAAAAAGAGCTCAACGAGCCCCGTTTTCCCCGTATGGATTATGTGTTTGAGTGTTTTGAAAAAGAGATCAAGGTGCTTGGCGTGGATGA
>JAKSCC010000238.1 GCA_022360815.1 Desulfobacterales bacterium | reverse complement strand
CGGATGTGAATATTCACAACGGGCTAAACCCCCACAAACTGATTCGGCATAACGACTGCGACGATCACGATGATCTGAGAGAACAGGTCCCCACCTACTACGGCACCCAAAAAGAGACAGGCAAAATCATATTGGAAAATATGGCCTATGGCCTGGAATCCCCTCGGTTTATGCATGTAAAAATAGGTGCAAGGACCGTTTCGCAATCAGAGCTTATGGCGGCTGGAGAAGGTGCCTCCGATGCCTGGAAAAAAAAGCAGAGGCTAAAGCTTGCCGACTGGGTTCGTAATGCACAAAAAAGAGGTTTTACCATCGTTGCGGCAACCGGATTCGCCGATGTCGGCCGAAACCGAATCACCTGGATACAGCCAGAAGAGATTTTCAGAACCTATTTTGGAAAGGCAACCGATATCACCTTAAGTATGCAAAAGGCCTTGCGCCAATCTGCCAGTACGCAGATCGAAAATATCATTCAATCTGTGGACTGGTCCTCTTATGCCATGGTGGCTGCAAGCGTCCTTTTTGTTACCGGCAAAGACACTCGCCCCGACCGGAAAAGAGATGCGGCGTACCCTTGGGTCTGCCGGGTTCGCGTTATTGACTTCGCCCACTCCTATTATCAGAATGAACTTGGCGGTTGGGGACCGGAAGGGTTTGAAAAATACTCCCGAAACTTCATCGAAGGACTGCAGGCCCTGCATGCCGCCATTCTTCCTCCAGGAGGATAATGCCTGTATGGCTTCTGCAACCCCAATGGCTTGCAGAAGCCACAATAAAAAGCACTCCCGCCAAACTTCAATTCATCCCCCTTGCAAAGGGTCGCCCGGCTCTACGGGCCACGCCGAGCAAACAAAAAAGGCGACCTGTAAAATACAGACCGCCTTGCAGGTTACCTTTTTTACCCATTTCATGGCATTTCCTACCCCAACCGCCAAAAGTAGGCAAACCCCTTTGTTCTCTACCCTTTCTCAACGCACATGGGTCATAAACGACCGATGACTCAGTTGAAACGCCACGAGGCACTTTTTTAACAAACCCCTTAAAGCATAGACAAAAACCCTACCACAACCCCTTGGCATGCAACCTGCTACCAAAACCTTGGGTTATTGCGGGACCGTCATATAGGTGGCCTTCATCTTAAGGTCCGTCACGGCAGAAGACGGTATCCCTTCAAACTAGTATCGTAATGGTGGGATAAAATATTTAGGATTATTTTTCATGAACCTAAAGTTTCAGAAAAGCATCAAAGAAATGGGGTCTCTTTTTTGGGCCTTTCTCTTCGCTCTCTTTTTTTCGCTGGCCCCTTTTCGGGCCATGGCGTGGAATGGTCAGCTTTTTCATAAGGTCAATCGTCTTGAAAACCCCATGGCACCGCCTGTGGATGGAGGAGACATCAACGGAGGGTTTACCATTCGCCCGTCGCTCATGGACTTTGACGGGGACGGAGACCTGGACCTCTACTTAAGCGACCACACCAAGATTCGCTTTTACGAAAACATAGGAACTTCCACCTCGCCTTCTTTTCTGGATCGCTCCCACGATGCCAAAAACCTCTTTTCTGACATCACCGGGCCCGGCCATATTTCCCAAGGGTTTTACGATGTGGACAAAGACGGTCTGACCGATCTGATCCTGGGCAACTGGACCGGAGGGCTCTACTACTACGAAAACCGGGGCACTCAGCAAAATCCTCAATACGCCTCCTACTACTGGAACCCTGCCGATGCCAGGGTCAGCGGGCACGCAGCCCCAACGGCTGCCGATTTAAATGGAAATGGAAAAACAGAGATCTATATCGGTGCTGAAAACGGAAAGATCCGCTGTTTTGAAGTGGTGCGCGTTCTTGAAAACAGCGACAACTGCATGGGCTGGGTCTTTCAGGCTCCCGAGTTTGAAGAGAAAACAGG
>JAKSCC010000208.1 GCA_022360815.1 Desulfobacterales bacterium | reverse complement strand
TTCGCCAAGCTTTTTAAGTTGTGGCTCACCGGTTTCCATGGCATCGGCCATCACCGCATGGGTCTCCTCAAGTCTGGGGTCATCCCCGAAGCCATACACAAGATTTTCATCGGGAATATCTATCTTAACCAAAGAGATGGCGCTTCCCTTCACCACATGCCCCATGGCGTAGCGGAGCCCGTTCATGCTTCGCTTGCCAGACGAGTCAAACCCGAATCGGGAGACGGTTTCAGCCAGCTGCCAGGCCCTCTCTACCTCTTTTTTCACCATCACCTGCTTTACAAGGGTCAAAGAAGAGAAGGCCGTAACCGCCATGGCAAAAAGAAACAAAAATCCCAGGTTAACGCTGAGACTTGTCTTGACTCCGTAGGACATGGCAACTCCCTGGCTGAACGGATCTGGTAATGCTGTTTACTTGAAAGAAACATATTCTTTCAAGTAATCATATATGTTGTAGTGAAAAGAACACGAAATGACAACACCCCAGTGCAAAATGGCTTCCATCAACTCTGGCAGGGCTTGGCCTTCATCATGGCCCAGGCGCAGGAGAGCATACGGGGGCTGATTCGTGTCAGCGCGCCAAAATCAGCTGAAAAAGCAAACCCGGGAATCAGGGTTTTCACCACCGGAATCTCAAGATCGCTTCGCGTGAGATCCACATAAACAGGAGAAAAACCTTCGCAGGCAAGAAGCTTCTCCACCAGAGCCACATCCCCCTTGGCAGATCCCATCGAATAGTTGGGAAGCTGCTCCTCATGAACAGGTACAGGCTTGCAGGGCGGAGCCAAAGACTCCTCTCCTTCGGGAAACCCATACGGCACCTCTGTCATGGCTGAGACAGCTGCTCTGCGAGCATCCAGATGCACCGAACACCCCTTGGCAACCCGGCCCTCACCATCCATGACCATGGCCTTGCAGCAGGGAATACCGAAACGCCCCGTCATCTCCTGAAAAAAGAGATGAATACCAGCCTGACGGTAGGCCGAAAGAAGGGACCCCAGATTTTCATTGGCTGTAAAAAGTTCAAAACAGAGCGCTGGATCAAAGGGCTGGGTCGCTTCCGCCTCCCGTTCAAGGGCCTCATAGAGCCCTGAGAGCCTTGCCTCCTCAAGAGTATTTCCTGAAGCAAGGCCTGTGGACCCCAAACTCTGAAAAAGATCGGGCTCGTCAAGGTTCATAAAAAGAAAAACCGCCTGAACGGGAACCCAGATGGGCAATTCTTCGCCCTCATTCCACGCGACCCCTTGCATCCAGTGCAGCGATTCATCTTTATATGGAACATCAAGCAGCAGGCTGTTGGGATCAAGAGCCCTTTGGCCAGATGCCACAAGCTCACTGAACCGCGCCTTAACCACCTCATGCTCTTTCACTGTTCCCACTACACGTCCATTTTCAATGGAGGCATAAGAGCTGTGACGCTCGGCCACCTCCATATACAAAGAAGCCCGCGCATCGACCAAGGAAAGGCCTTTACCATAGCTGGTCTGCTCTCCTGAAAGATGGTAGTTCAATGATCCGCAGGCCACATGGTGGTCGAGCCTCCACTTTCGCATGAGGCCCACCGGCGAAAGTGAGGCCTGATGGCGAAGCTCCACACCCGTAAAAAGCCCCAGAGCTTCCAGCTTCATCTTGGCAATACTTGCTGTATCGGCAGCGCTTTGCCGCTCTTCAAAAGGGTGGTCATCGGCAATCTCACGGGCCATCTCGGCCACGGGCAAGGGCTCCGAAAGGCCAGTGGGACCCGGCACCTCTTTCAGCATTGGAGCCTCTTCGGCCCCTGGGAGCTCTGTCAGCTCCGCGCTGTTTTGAATCAGCATCTCAGCCCAGGGGTGGGTTTCGTATCCGTTTTCAGCCCAAAACCGCGCGGTCACAAGCGGACTGTTCACCTTTTCCGCCCTCCACCCTTCACCTTCAAGACGCTCTCGAAGCACTGAAAAAACATCAAAGGTCAACGCCGTTTCATAGATCATCTCCCTTAAAAAAGAGGAGCCATCTTTATAGCGATCCATCAACCCGTCTTCACCCAATCCACCAAGAAGAGAGAGCACTTTTTTTCGAAGGAAGGTATCCATGGGCGTGGTCTCAAGCGCTTTCAGAAGCGTCTCTTCCCCTTCGATATTTTGAGGACTTACAGAGAGATAACCTGTTGAAGAGTGGGTGGTTTCAAGTTCAAGACGATAGTCAATATGAGTCATGGGTTGTTCCTTTAAACTGTTCACGTACGTATGGTTTCGAAATTGCTTTTCCCGAGATAGCTCCAGCGGCCCTGTCGGGACAGCGGTTTTCACAAAAAGGACTCGCCCAAGGCAAGGCTGAGTATGCCCTTTAATTATAAACAGAAAGAGCTCCGAAGGGACACTTCGGAGCTCTCAATTCGTCACGAAAAAATGAAAATCATCACCTGAAAACCGTCTTCATGATGTCACTGTAAAACACGTAAATCATCAGGGTCATCAGAATGAAAATCCCCACGCGGTTGGCAATATCCTGGGCTTTCTCGCCCAAGGGGCGCCCCAAAATCCACTCAATGGTAAAAAAGAGAAGATGGCCGCCATCCAAAACCGGAATGGGAAGAAAGTTTAGAATCGCCAGGTTGATGCTGATAAAGGCGATAAAAGAGATGAGAGAAGAGATCCCGACTCGGGCTTGATCGCCCGCCATTTTGGAGATGATAATGGGGCCTCCCACATCGGCAGGAATCTTGCCCTGGACCATCTTCACAATGCCCACCACCATCAATTTCCCCAAAAGCCAAGTGCGGGAAACCCCGGCAGAAAGGCTGCCAAAAAAACCGAGGCGCTTGGTTAAAAAGTCCTCTTCATTGTAGTGATTGCCGATGCCGATACGCCAGTTGTCGCTGTTTTCATCCAACTGCTCAGCGGCGATCACAAGGGAGACAACCTCACCGCTCCGATCGATCTCAAGGGTCACCGGCTCGCCCTTGCTACCGGCAATGGCCTTCACCACATCTTCCCAGGTGTAAAGGGGAACACCGTCAGCCGTAAGAAAGCGATCCATCACCTGAACCCCTGCTTTCTCGGCAGGAGAGTCTTTCTGAACCACCCCGATGACTGGCTCGGTCACATAGATTCCAAGGGTCCACGATGGAACGGTCTCACCAAAGACATTGCGTGTGCTTCCTTTTGAAGGTGTCAGGTTTACCGCCCGAGTGTCCCCGTTTCGATCCACCGTTAAAGAGAGCGGCTTGCCACCACTCTTCTCAACAGCCGAGACCACATCGCTCCAGAGCACCACCTCATTCCCATTGACCGCCGCAATACGATCACCATAAGCAAGGCCTGCTTCAAAAGCTGGAAAACCGGGCTTTACAGCCTTAACAACAGGTGCAAGGCCACTGGCCCCATACACCCCAGCAAGACCAGCATAGATCAAAACCGCCAGCACCAAATTGAAGAAAGGCCCCGCGGCCACGATGAGCATCCTCTGCCACACCTTTTTATGGGTAAAAGAGAGGTGCTTTTCCTCCTCTTTCACCTCGGCATCGGGACTGTCCCCCAACATCTTTACATACCCACCCAGTGGAATGGCAGACAGACGGTACTCGGTCATGCCCACGGTCTTTCCGAAAATTTTCGGGCCAAAACCCAGAGAAAATTTTTCCACTCCCACACCAAAATAGCGAGCCACCAAAAAATGGCCCAACTCATGGAAGAAGATCAAAACCCCCAGAACAACGATAATGGAGACGATATTGGTCAGCATATTCTCTTCTTTTACCCTTTAAGGGTGAACACATGGCGTGCATCGCAGCTTAATACACGTTTTTTTGTAACCATCCAGCTATCATTCGCCTCCGGCGGCCCTGCCGGGGGCCAAACTTTTGAAAAGTTTGATAAACAGGTTTTTAAGTCATTGGGACACAAATTCCAGTGATTTGCGGGACAATAGAAAAGTTTTTTGCAGGGCTTTTTTTTCAAAAAAGCAAACTTTCTGAAGCAAACTGAACAATTACATTTTTTAAAAAAGGCTCCCGCAAATATTACCCCGTAAGCTCCGCAGCCTTTCTCCGAGCCCAGGTATCGGCTCTTCTGATGGCATCAAGATCAGGAGAGCTCACCACCGAATGCGCCAGCATCACCTCTTCAATGGTGCGGAAAATATCGAGAAACCCGATCCTCTCTGCAAGAAAAGCCGACACCGCCATTTCATTGGCGGCATTGAGAACCGAAGGCAGAGTTCCCCCTTCGTCTGCAGCCGCATAAGCGAGTTTGAGACACCGAAATTTTTCAAGATCAGGGGCTTCAAACGTGAGACAGCCAAGGGAGGCAAAATCAGGAGGTGTTACCTTGATATCAAGACGCTCGGGGTGGTTCAACGCATAAGCAATGGCGCCTTTCATGTCGGGCTGGCCCAACTGCGCTATCACCGTGCCATCCACAAAGGCCACCATGGAGTGTACAATACTCTGCGGTTGCACCACAACCTTGATGCGTGATGCGGACACCCCAAAAAGATGATGAGCTTCAATCACCTCCAGCCCCTTGTTCATCAGTGTTGCCGAATCGATGGTGATTTTGGGTCCCATGGCCCAGGTGGGATGATTCAAGGCCTGGGCCTTGGTAATCCCTGCCATCTCCTTTAACGGGGTGGTGCGAAAGGGCCCACCTGAGGCGGTGAGAAGCAGATGATCCACCTCTTTGGGATTCTCGCCGTTTAGACACTGAAAAATCGCGCTGTGCTCGCTGTCCACCGGCAGAATGGGCACGCCCTTCTTCTGGGCCAGCTTCATCACAATCTCTCCGGCCGTAACCAGGGTCTCTTTATTGGCCAGTGCAATGGGAATTCCCGCCTCAAGGGCGGCAAGGGTGGGAGAGAGCCCTGCAGCCCCAACAAAGGCCGACACCATCATGGAGAGCCCTTCCAAAGAGGCCGCTTTTTTATACCCCTCTTCCCCACAAAGGAGTTCGGTCCGGCACCCTGCAGGAAGAATCTGAGAAAGCTTTTTTCTATGGGCCTCATCAATCACGCAGGCCACAGCCGGGTCAAACTCTTGAATCTGCTTTGCCAAAAGATCGACACTTGTGGCAGCACATAAGGCTGCCACCTTAAACCGATCCGGATAGAGCCGAACAATCTCAAGAACATTTTTTCCAATGGAGCCGGTGGAGCCTAAAACGGCAAGCTGTTTCATCCCTAAGCTCCCCTTAACGTCCCAGCACCATGGCAAAATAGAAAAGGGGCGCCACAAAGAGAAGGGCGTCGATGCGATCCAGAATCCCTCCGTGCCCAGGAATCAGATTCCCAGAGTCTTTGATACCCGAAGCCCGCTTCAAGGCCGACTCAAAGAGATCTCCCAAGGGTCCTATCGCCCCTGCAAGGGGAAAAAGCGCCAGGCTTAAAAGCCAGCCAAGATCCGGCAAAAAAAGAATCTTCATTAAAAACCCACCCACAAGGGCTCCTGCCATGCCTCCCAAAAAGCCCTCGATGGTTTTTCCGGGGCTGACTGAAGGACAGAGCTTGCGCTTGCCCATGTAGGTTCCAGCATAAAAAGCCCCGGTATCACAGGCCGCTACCGTCACCAAAAGGGTAAAGATCCACATCTCCCCGTGTGAAGGCGCCTTGCGAAGGGCCACCAGACAAGACAGAACCATGGGCAGGTAAAAAAGCCCGAAAACATGGGAGAGAAGATGGTTCACCTCTTTGTGATCTCTTTCAAAACGCTCCAGAAGCAAGAAACCTGCCGCAGGAATGTTCAAAAGAAGAATGCCCAGATGTGCAGGCCAGGGGTTTTCCATAAAAAACGAAAGGCCCACCATCACCACCGAAGAGCCATACCCCAACAAAGAGACCGGACTAAACCCGTCGGATGTCTCATCCACCAGGGGGTAGTACTCTGATAAAGCAATCACAGCCACTGCCATGATTAAAAGGGTAAAAAGAAGGGTTCCGCCCTTGAGGATAAAGAGCCAGAGCAGGGGAACTGCCACAACCGCTGAGAGAATCCGTTTGAGATGCATCGCTATCCACGTCCTTTGCGTCACGACCCGTGCGTTTCGGGCCCTCGTGTATACAGCAAAGGGAGCCTGAAAAAGAGATTCTCTCTCCTTTCGCGGCTCCCTTCAATAACCTGCCAGCCTCTGGTCAAGGTTCAAGCACTTTGCCGAACCGGCGTTCCCGCCCTTGAAACTCCCGCAGGATAGAGTAGAACTCCTCCTCGGAGAAATCGGGCCAGAGGGTATCTGTAAAAAAGATTTCACTGTAGGCGCTCTGCCAGAGAAGAAAGTTGCTCAGGCGCATCTCTCCGCTGGTTCGCACCACCAGGTCTGGATCAGGAATCCCCCGGGTTTGAAGACTCTGACTTACCAGGGCTTCATCAATGGCCGAAGGGCTTACTTCGCCGGAAGCCACCTTCTCAGAAATGGCTCGAATCGCCTCCACCATCTCGCTTCGGCTGCCATAACTCAAAGCCAGAGTCAGGGTAATGCGATCCCCTTCTCGAGTCTCCTCCATGGTTGCCAAAAGCGTCTTTTTTACATCCTTGGGTAGACGGTCAAGCTCTCCGATGGCATGAAGACGCACCCCGTTTTTCACAAGGTTTGCCTTCTCATTTTTTAAAAAGCGGGTCAAAAGCCCCATAAGGGCATCCACCTCTTTTTTAGGCCGCTGCCAATTTTCTGTGGAGAAGGCATAGAGGGTAAGGTAGGGAATCCCGAGCTGGGTTGCTGTCTCCAGGACCTGCCGAACCGATCTAGCACCCTTTTCATGGCCCGTGACCCGGTTCATCACCCGCTTTTTGGCCCATCTGCCGTTGCCATCCATAATAAAGGCCACATGGGTTGGCAGAGCCTCTGCCACCAAGCCTTCCGGGAGTATCGAATCCATCAGACCTCGAGAATCTCTTTCTCTTTTTCCTTGAAAACCGCATCGATCTTGCCAACATATTCGTCGGTGATCTTCTGGACCTGATCCTGCCCCTTAAACTGTTCGTCCTCAGAGATGTCGCCATCTTTCTTAAGGCCTTTAAGGGTCTCGTTGGAATCTCTTCGGATATTTCGAACGGCCACTTTGTGATCTTCACAGGTCTTGTTAACAAGCTTGACGATCTCTTTTCTGCGCTCCTCGGTAAGTGGCGGAACCGAGATGCGGATCAGCTTGCCGTCGCTGGAAGGGGTCAGGCCGATGTTGGCCTTGAGGATGCCCTTTTCAATCTCTTTAAGGGCGGTGGCGTCCCAAGGCTGAATCACCAGGAGCCGAGGCTCGGGAACGGAAACAGAAGCCATCTGATTCAGGGGGGTCAGGGTGCCGTAGTAGTCTACCCTGACGCTGTCCAGCATGTTGGCAGATGCGCGGCCGGTACGCACTCGGCCCATCTCTTTATCAAGGGCACCCATGGTTTTTTCCATGCGCTCCCGCGTCTCATCAAGTGTCGCGTTGATCATATGCTCACCTTTCCTGTCCGTTAATCGATTCTATTTTTTAGTAGCTCCGCAAAAAGTTAGTCTGCATCATGGCGGCTCACAACATGTGGAATATTTGGTTCGTTTCTTTGCAAATACCGAAAACCCTAGCAAAGAGGTGTCCACATGTTACGACCCCATCATTGATTTTAAGATGATGCAAACCCGCAAAGGGCAAAGCGTATGGAACCCTGGTGTGTGGAGGGTGCATGGAGGCCATGCATCGGTCGGGAAGGAGCTGCGAATGCAGCCGTTTACAGCAGCGGCTGATGGGGTGATGCCCAAAGGCGTCATGACATCGGGCGCGCCCCGCCTTTCATCATGGCTCCAAACCGGATGACTTTTTCGGCAACACGCCGTGCAAAAGCCTCCGAAAAAACGAAAAAGATCAGGCCTGCGGAGTTTCCTCCACAAACCTGATCTCATTCATACCCGTAAGATCATCAGTTGTCAATGAGGGTGCCAACACCCTCTTCACCTGTGACGACCTTGAAGATATTTCCTTCACCGGAGAGATTGAAAACCGACAAAGGGAGGTTGTTGTCCATGGCAAGAGAGATGGCCGTCATGTCCATGACTTGCAGCTGTTTCTCTAAGACTTCCATGTAGGAAACTTTGGGAAAGAACTGCGCGTCTTTGTCTTTGACGGGGTCCTTGTCGTAGACACCATCCACCTTGGTGGCTTTCATCAGGAGTTCCGCATGGATCTCCTGGGCGCGAAGCACGGCCGCCGTGTCGGTGGTAAAATACGGGCTTCCCGTACCTGCCGCAAAAATCACAGCACGCCCTTTTTCAAGGTGGCGCACAGCGCGGCGCAGAATAAAGGGCTCTGCAACCTCATGCATGCTGATGGCCGACTGAACCCGTGTGGGAATGCCCACCTTCTCCAGAGCTCCAGAAAGGGCGATGCTGTTGATCACAGTGGCCAACATTCCCATATGATCGGCAGGCGCTCGGTCCATACCGTAGGAACTTGCGGCGATACCCCTGAAGATATTGCCGCCACCGACCACAATGGCCACTTCAACCCCGAGATCATGAATCGATTTCACCTCTTCGGCGACATATTTCATCATATCAGGGCTGATACCGAAGCTCTGATCACCCATCAGAGCTTCACCACTCAATTTGAGAAGAACACGTTTGAAGGCTGGCTTCGCCGATGTCATCTACTCTCCTAACTGGTAACGGACAAAACGGCTGATACGGATGTTCTCG
>JAKSCC010000332.1 GCA_022360815.1 Desulfobacterales bacterium | reverse complement strand
TTTTTTCCCCATAAAAAGATGGTGGATGCACTCTCAGCCGCCGCTTTTGAAAACTCTTTGGCGCGGGCTTTCCATGGTTCGGAAGAGGTTTTGTGTCAGGGGTGTCACCACAATGCCCCGGTCTCTGAAAAACCGGCTCCGTGTGTCCGTTGCCATCCGGCTTCCCGCTCTCAAAAGAGCGACGCCCGCCCCGATCTGATGGGGGCCTACCACCTGCAATGCATGGCGTGCCATACGGCCATGGAGGTGGAGCTGGACGGCGAGTGTGCCGCCTGTCACGCGCCCTTAACCGCTGTCAGCAGCCAGTAAGCATGAAGGGAGACACGATCATGACGCTTTCAAGACGATCTTTTCTCTTTGGACTGGGTGCCGCAGGCACCGGGTTGGCGGCCGGTAAAAAGGCTTCGGCAGCCAGCACCAGAGAGTTTGCTGGATATCCCGAGAGCTTTGGGGTTCTCTACGATATTTCGCGTTGCGTGGGTTGCCGCCAGTGTGAAGCCGCCTGCAACGCCGTGGGAGGGCTGGATGCCCCTGAAAAGCCTTTTGACGATCGTTCGGTTTTTGAAAAGAGACGCAGAACCGATAAGAATCATGTCACTGTGGTCAACCGTTTTGAGACCAAAGATAAAAAACCCCGTTTCGTAAAGATTCAGTGCAACCACTGCCTGGAGCCCGCCTGCGCTTCGGTCTGTTTTGTGAGGGCTTTCAGGAAAACCCCCGAAGGCCCCGTGGTGTATAACCCTGAACTCTGTGTGGGGTGTCGCTACTGCATGGTGGCCTGCCCTTTTGATATCCCTGCCTACGAATACGATGATGCCATCTCTCCGCAGGTGAAAAAGTGCGACATGTGTGCCCCGCGCATTGCAGAGGGCAAACTTCCCGGTTGCGTGGAGGTCTGCCCTCGAGAAGCCCTTCTCTTTGGAAAGCGAAGCGATCTTTTAAAAATCGCTCGAGAGCGTATCGCAGCATACCCGGAGCGCTATGAAGACCATATCTATGGCGAAAAAGAGATGGGCGGTACCTCCTGGCTCTACCTGAGCGATGTGCCCTTTGATGAGGTGGGCATGAGAACCGATCTAATCTCGACTCCGGCCCCGGCTTTAACTTCAGGGGCACTCGGCGTGGTTCCCATGGTGGTGGGGCTCTGGCCGGTCTTTTTAACCGGCATGTACGGCATGACCAAGCGCCGTGAAAAGGTGGCGGCAGAAGAGCAGAAGGCGGCGGTGGAGCAGGCGGTTGCCAATGCCGAAGAGAGAGCCGCCCAGGAGCTGAAAAAGAGTCAGGCCAAAGCGGAAACCGATAAGAAGAAGGCTCAGGATAAAGCAGCCAAAGAGCGTGTGGCCGCTGTGTCAAAAGCCGTGGAAGAGGCCGAAGCTCGTGTGGCAGAGGATTGGGCCAAAAAGCTGGTCCATGCGGGTTTGGATGCGGAGGCATCACTTAAAGAAGAGAGCGGTGAACCGCCAAAAGGGGAGGATGAGGCCTGATGGAAACGGTTGAAACCATGGAGAGACAACCCAGAGGGCTTCTGACCCCCTTTCATGTGGTGGCAGTTCTCATTGTGGCGGCCGGGATTTTTGTCACCATCCTTCGCTTTACCAAAGGGCTGGGGGCCGTGACCCATCTCTCCGACAACAACCCCTGGGGGATCTGGATCGGTTTTGATTTGATGGTGGGCGTTGCCCTTGCAGCTGGTGGCT
Organism: Desulfobacterales bacterium; assembly: GCA_022360815.1. Taxonomy (GTDB): domain Bacteria; phylum Desulfobacterota; class Desulfobacteria; order Desulfobacterales; family Desulfolunaceae; genus Desulfoluna. The sequence continues at coordinate 3,519 of JAKSCC010000332.1, read as the reverse complement.
ATGTCACCTCATCGGCCTGCTACCTTTTTGGCATGAAACGCTACCATGCTGCCGTGCGTCCGGCCATTCTTACCGGGTTTCTGGGTTACTTTTTTGTGGTGATCGCGCTTCTTTACGATCTGGGGCGGCCCTGGAGACTTCCCTATCCCTTTCTTTTCGGATGGGGCACCACCTCCCTTCTTTTTGAGGTGGCCTTTTGTGTGGCCCTTTACCTGACGGTTCTCTTTCTGGAGTTCTCTCCGGCAGCCCTGGAGTGGCTGGGGCTTAAAAAAGCGCGAAACCTGGCATACCGCCTCACCATTTTACTGACCATTTTAGGGGTGGTGCTCTCCACTCTGCATCAGTCCTCTTTGGGGGCCCTTTATCTGGCGGCACCCTCCAAGCTTCACCCCCTTTGGTACACCCCCTATCTTCCCGTTTACTTTTTTGTCTCCAGCATCATTGCGGGGCTCTCCATGGTGATTTTTGAAGGGGCGCTCTCGCACAAAGCGCTGCACCACCGCATGGGCAAAGCGTATCTGGACAATCACGAAGATCTCATGTTCGCCTTTGCCAAGGCCGCCTCCATGGTTCTGGCGGGCTATTTTACCATCAAATGGGTGGGGGTGGCCGAAGCAGACCAGTGGAAGCTTTTGACCACAGGCTATGGCCTCTGGTTTCTGGTGGAGATGTTTGGTTTTATCGCTCTGCCATCCCTTCTCTACGCTGTGGGCTTTAGGGAAAAAAGGGCAGGGATTGTCAAAACAGCCTCTGTGATCGCCGTTTTGGGCATTGTGATCAACCGCCTGAATGTGAGCCTGATCTGCTTCAACTGGCAGCTTCCATCGAATCAGCGCTACACGCCCTCTTTGATGGAGGTGATCATCTCGCTTTTTATGGTCACCCTTATTGTTTTGGCATTTCGATGTATCGCCAACCGCATGCCCATTTTTGACACCCACCCGGACTATCGGGACAGCCACGGGGAGTAAAGCAAAAATGACCCAGACACTCTATGAGCATATGCTCCATAGCGAAACCATGATCTACATTATCATGGGCATTTCACTGGTGGCCATCACCCTCTACTGGCTTTTTCTCACCGGAAGAGACGACAAGATGGATTAGACTTTATGAGGAAACACCTATGTACCAGATTGTAACAGGGCCGCTTCTCTGGCTCTCTTTTGCCATCTTTTTTGGGGGCTGCCTTTTTCATGTGATAAATTACTTTAAGGGTCTGGACTCCAGAGTGGACCGAGTTACCTACAAGGTTAACACCAGGCACGGTGTGCGGGCCGCCCTTCGCTCCATCGGCGTGTGGATTCTTCCCTTTGGGACTCGAAGCTGGCGGGTCAAACCAGGTTACACACTGCTCTTCTATCTTTTTCATGTGGGGGCCTTGAGTGTTCCTCTTTTTGCCTCAGGCCATGCGGTGATCATCACCCAGCGGTGGGGGCTGAACTGGCCTTCCATGCCGGACATGCTTGCCGACGCCTTGACCCTTGGAGTGATGCTGGCCGTTTTTGGGATTTTTATTCGCCGTCTCATCCTGCCTGAGGTGCGGATTATCTCTTCGGGGTGGGACTGGCTGACTCTGGCCATTTCGGCAGCCCCCTTTTTTACCGGTTTTATCGCCTATCATCAGCTGGGAAGCGGGCATTTCTGGACCCTGGCCCATATTCTTTTTGGAGAGATTCTGCTGATCGCTGTGCCGTTTACCAAGCTTTTCCATATGGTTCTCTTTTTTTGCACACGCATTCAGATCGGCATGGATTTCGGCATCAAACGAGGTGGAATGAAATCACCAGGTTTTCCCTGGTAGCAGGGTCGGTAAGAAAATGTTTATCAAACGTTTCAAAAGATTGGTCCCGGCAGGGTCGCCGGAGGCGAATGATAGCTGAAAGGTTACCTGAATTCTAAGGATACAAAGAGATGCCCCAAGGAGAGTTTTGCAACCGAACCCCCATTGATACCCAGGAGAAGCTCCATGAACTTTTGGGTGACAAAGGGGGAGTCCAGTACTACAAAGAGATGGAGTCCATGGAGGTGGATGTGCCGGCTTTGAAGGCGCTTATCTCCAAGACCTTCAAGTCCCGCATGAAGACTTGGCTGAAAAGCTGTATGCGTTGCGGGCTCTGTGCAGACTCCTGTTTTTTGTACATCGCAAACGATAAAGACCCGAAGCAGGTCCCCTCCTATAAAATCCAGACCACCCTGGGCGAGCTGATCAAGCGCAAAGGGGAGGTGGATACCAAATTTATGATCCACTGCATGGATGTGGCGTTTTCCCAGTGCACCTGTTGCAATCGCTGCGCCATGTATTGCCCCATGGGGATCGACATCGGGGTGATGTTCAGCTATTTGCGCGGGCTTCTCTTTAAACAGGGGTTTGTTCCCTGGGAGATGAAGATCGGCTCAGGCATGCATCGGGTCTACAGGGCCCAGATGGACATCACCACAGAAGATTGGGTGGACACCTGTGAATGGATGGAAGAAGAGACCGAAGAGGAGTGGCCGGGCCTGACCATCCCCATCGACAAAAAGAACGCAGAGATTATCTACACGGTCAACGCCCGCGAGCCCAAGCACTACCCTGAAGATCTGGCCGATGCCGCCATTCTTTTTCACTTGGCCGGTGAGAATTGGACCGTGCCATCCGAAGGGTGGGAAGAGACCAGCCTGGCCATGTTTGCCGGAGACTGGGAAGGGGCCCGTCTTCAGGTGGAATCGGTTTACGATGCCATCGAAAGGCTGAAGCCCAAGCGCATGGTGGTCACCGAATGTGGCCATGCCTACCGGGCCACCGTTACCGAAGGGCCTTACTGGGCCGAGCTGAAGTCCGGCAAAACCCCGGTGGAGAGTTTTCACTACGTGGAGTGGGTGGCCGAGGCGCTTCGAGCCGGAAAATTGAAAATCGATCCCACCAAAAAGATCAAAGAACCGGTTACCTATCAGGATTCTTGCAACTACATTCGAAATGCGGGGCTGGCAAACGACGTACGCTATATCATGAGCCAGATCGCCGAAGATTTTCGTGAGATGATTCCAAACCGTGAGCACAACTTCTGCTGCGGTGGCGGAGGCGGGCTCAACGGTATTGGAAGGTACCGCAAAGAGAGAAACATCGGCCTTAAGGTGAAAAGGGACCAGATTCTCGCCACCGGAGCCAAGCTGGTGATCTCGCCCTGCCACAACTGCTGGGACGCCATCCGGGATTTGGAAGAGGTCTACCATATTGGGATTCGGTGGTCTTTTTTAAAGCCGCTTCTCATCGATATGGTGGTGGTTCCCGAGCATATGAAGCCGCCGGAAGAGTAAGCAGCGTAAAGCAGATACTTTTGATTTCTCTGCCAGGGGGATTATGGAGCGTGTGACCATGACAGCATCAGGGGTGCTTGTGGTGGGAGATGCAACAGACCCAGCTTCTCCAGAGCCTGTGCTGCGCCTTTTGGGAAACCCTCTGAAGCTGGAATCAGGGGTGAGCCTTGGCTCTTTTTGTCAGCTTTTCAAACGATACCCCTCTCTTCAAGAGGTCAC
>JAKSCC010000098.1 GCA_022360815.1 Desulfobacterales bacterium | reverse complement strand
GCCGAAAAATAAGATGTTCATGTGAAAATCCTTTCTCTTGGTGTATGATCGCTAACCTTAGAATTATAAACACGGTCCGGAGTCTTTGGGTTACGCGGCTCCGCTGCGTTTCGTCCCTGGCATATGCGCAAAAGCCAGCAGCTTCTGCTGCCATCCTCTATAATGAATCTCCTGGCGATCTGCAACGATTGATCCTCGTTGCCTCGGGGATGGTTTGATATTTTTTTACATAATCATCAAAAAAGTTTAAGTAGTAGAATGCCTTGCTCTTGTCAAGGGGGATGATTTTATTTGAAATGGTGGATTCTTTAGAATTGCTTTGGGGGAATAGGTGGTGGAAGAAACCATTGCTCATCTTTGAGTTATTGAGGGGGGCCTATTGATGAGGTGGGCTTGGGAGGGTCTCTTTTTTGCTGTCAGAATGAGAGTTGTATGATGAAGACCTTTCATTCTGACAGTGTGCCATACAAATTAATTCTATGTGAATTTTGAGGAGGATACTCCTTTTTTGTCGTTGAGGTCGACTGTAAAAAGGTCACTGAGGTGAAAGAGCGTTGGCCAAATCCACCATCCCTCGGCCATAAACGGCGTCGGTGCCGGGTGTCCCCAGGTCACGTGTGGTGTTGAGCAGGATGCCCGCCACATCCGCTGGAGAAAGCTCGGGGAATTTGCTGTTTACAATGGCCGCAATGCCGGCAACGTAAGGGGCAGCATAGGAGGTTCCTCTGATGGTATTATTGCTTGTGATGAAGAAGTCTGCCTGGAATAAATAGGGGGCTACCAGCCAGCGGTTTTGAAGTTCTGTTACCTCTCCGGGCATATTGCCTGCTGGTGAGAAGGTGTTTTCGCCGGTTCTGGCGACGCCTCCTACGATGAGGAGGTAGTCAGAGAAGGATCGTCCATCAAAGGTTTCGCTGCTTAAAGCCATTTCGGTGCTGTAGTAGTTGGAGTTGTAGGGTATTCTTCGGGCGATGTTTGCGTAGGTCGCGGAGACGCCATCTAAGTTGCCGCCTCCAATGATGTAGACCGGAAGGTGTCCATGGGGATAAGTACCAGATCGGTCCATGCTCTGGTAGCGATTGGTCATAGCCCGAAGCGGGCCGGGATCGGGAAAGAGTGAAATGTGGCTTAAATTGATGAAGTCGAAACGGTTGCGATAGTATTGTGAGTCCAATTGTGTGGGGTCGCTGGGGGATAGGTCAAGTTCAAATATGTTGGCATCTTTGGCAATTCCCAGCATGAGGGTGCCGCTGTCATCTTCATGCTTTCCCCCGGCAATGATCTTGGCGAGGCTGCCGTGGGTCATGTAATCGAACCAGTTGCCGTCGGTTCGGGAGGGCGGATTTGGTGTGTGGAAGAAGTACTGTGAAGTATACACATAATCGGTGAGGTGGGAGATAAATTTGAGTTTGATGAATCGGTAAGTGCCTCTGATATCAGCGGTGTTGACCCTGTCTATGACCACCGGCAGGCTCCAGACGGGGCGGTGAAAATTGTCGACAATCCCAATGTTAATGTCTTGGCCTGAATAACCTTGGGTCCATGCGGATTTGATCTGAGCGGTAATGTCTACATTTCCTATTTTATGGGCCCGGCCAAAGAGGGTGTTGTCAAGATTGAGTGTGACCTCTCGGAAAAGGCCGCGGGTGTATGTGAATTCAAGGTGGTAACGGTCGTTGTTTATAGGGATGCTCGTTGTTTGGAATTGGGGGGTTCGAATGGTCTCAACCCAAATGTTATTTGCGTAGCATACGGTTGAAAAAAACAAGAAGAGTATGCCGTGAAGGATATATTTCATAGTCAAAACTCCTGGCTATGTGTCTTGGTATTTTGAGAGTTTTCGCAAAAAGTATGCCATTGGGGTGTGGGGATGGCGGGGTGGTGTCTCGTTGCTCAACTCTTTGGCCGTTTGAAAAACAGTGGAGATAAGATCGATTATGGTGAAAGTAGGGCTGACCGGAGGGGCGGCTTCGGGGAAGACAACCGTGTGCGGTCTGTTTCGAGCAAAAGGCGTGGCTGTTTGCATTGCCGATGATTTGGCGCGGCAGGCGGTGGCCCCAGGTTCTGATGGTTTTCAGGGCGTGGTGAATCATT
>JAKSCC010000100.1 GCA_022360815.1 Desulfobacterales bacterium | reverse complement strand
TATGCAGCCGAAGATGCCGACATCACCCTTCAGCTCGCCCTTCTCTTTAAAAAAGAGCTGGAAGAAAAAGGGCTCCTGGATCTTTTTGAGACCCTTGAGATGCCTTTGATGCACGTGCTGGCAGAGATGGAAGCCCAAGGCGTTGCCGTGGACACAGACGAGCTGGGTGAGATCTCAACGCTCTTTGAGACCGAAATGAGCGCCGTCGAAGCAAATATTTACGAGCTGGCCGGTGAAACCTTCAACATCAACTCCTCACAGCAGCTGGGTGCCATTCTCTTTGAAAAGCTGGAGCTTCCCGTCCAGAAGAAAACCAAGAAGAAGACCGGCTACTCCACCGATGCCGAGGTCCTCACCGCCCTCGCCCAGATGCATGAGATGCCCGCCCAGGTTTTGAGATACCGCACCCTCTCCAAGCTCAAAAGCACTTACACCGATGCGTTGGTGGAGCTGGTCAACCCCAAAACCGGGCGCATCCACACCTCCTACAACCAGACCGTGGCCGTCACCGGCCGCTTGAGCAGCTCAAACCCCAACCTTCAAAACATTCCGGTGCGAGGAGAAGAGGGCCGCAAAATTAGGCAAGCCTTTGTGCCCCAAAAAGGCCACAAACTCATTGCCGCCGACTACTCTCAAATTGAACTTCGCCTTCTGGCCCACTGCTCCAAAGATCCCATCCTCATCGACTCTTTTCAAACCGGAGAAGATATTCACAGGCGAACCGCAGCCGAGATGTTTGACTGCGATCCTCTTTTTGTCACCGATGAGATGCGGCGCCAGGCCAAAGCGGTCAACTTCGGCATCATGTACGGCATGAGCCCTTACGGCCTCTCCAAAGAGCTTGGGATCACCCAGAAGATGGCCAAGAGCTTTATTGAAAACTACTTTAAAAGATACAGCGGCGTAGAGGGGTTCATCGAGACCTGCATTGCCGATGCCCAGGAAAAGAAGACCACCAGCACCCTTTTGGGACGCGTACGGCCCCTGCCTGAAATCGCAAGCGCCAACCGAAATGTTCGGCAGTTTGCCGAGCGCTCGGCCGTCAACACCCCCATTCAGGGCACCGCAGCCGATCTCATCAAGTTGGCCATGCTCAAATGCCAGGCGCTGATCAAAGAGAAAAACCTTGAAACGCGCATGATCATGAGCGTTCACGACGAAATCGTCTTTGAAGCCCCGGAAGCCGAGGTGAAGAGCGTTCAAAAAATCATGAAAGAGGCCATGGAGCATGTCTGGAAACTGGACGTGCCGCTCTCCGTCAACATCGAAGTCGGCGAAAACTGGAGCCAGGCCCACTAACCTCTTAGGGGCTATCGTTCGCCTCCGGCGGCCCTGCCGGGGGCCAAACTTCTGAAAAGGTTGACAAACGGGCTTTTTTAATACCCCGACTCAAGTTTCAGTGACTTCATTTTTCATGTTTTAGCCCGTGCTTCATTTGCCCCCCAAAGGGAGGCTTAAAGAAAGCACGAGACAATAGAAAAGTTTTTTGCGGAGCTTTTTTTAAAAAAAGCCACTCGCTCAAAGGAGCGTCATGCGACACTTTGCAAACCTCTTTTTCCTTCTCTTCCTCTCCGATGCCGCTCTCTCTGTGGCCGATGAGCTTCTCGCGCTTCTCACCGGCAACCACCTTCTCATCTTCCTGAGAAACCCGGTGGCCTCCATGGTGGTGCTTCTCACCCTGCCCATGTGCGTGATCCTTGGTATTCACAAACACCCGCCCAAAAGGCTTTTTGTCCCCTTGACCCTCTTTTCTCTCTGGGGGGCCATGGCCTTTTTTCCGTTGGGCTTTTTTCTTCAGCCGGCCCTCTTGAGCCCTTTGGCATCGCTGGCCCAGCTTCTCTTCGGCCTGGCCGGCCTCTTCTGGCTACGAAAGCGCTCACAGCACCCCTTTCTTCTGGATGCCTCTTTTTTTGAAGGCCCCTGGTTCTCCTGGAAGCAGAGCCTCGTCTATAGCGTCATCGCCCTCTTTCTGCTGCCTCTTTTTGCCACCGGCACCATTCTCGCCTCGATTCCAGCCCTGGTGGAGATCCAGACGGCGGGATTCATGAAGGTGGAGCCCCACGGCCTCGTCATGGTGGAGAAGGTCTACACAAAACCGGGCAAAACCCTGCGCCTGGTTCCCATGATCCACATTGGCAGTTCTCGGTTTTACGACGCAGTGGGAACCTCCATGGAGAAACAGGGGACACTCATTCTGGCCGAGGGGGTGACCGATAAAAAGGGTCTTTTCAAAGAAAAATTCAGCTATCGGGGTATCAGCAAACTTTTAGGGCTCTCTTCTCAGCATGAGATGCCGCTCAATGCAACGCTCATTGCAAAAGAGCAGTTCGGGTCTCTCCAACCCACCGCTTCGGGTACCCCTGAAATGGTTCATGCCGATGTCGATCTCTCTGATTTTGCTCCGGAAACCGTCCTTTTTCTAAAGACCCTTACCCAATCCTTCTTTACCGACAAACCCTTTTTACAGGGCTATGAGGAATACAATCTCTGGACTCAGAGCCAGGAGAAACTGGATGCGCTTTTTGAAACCGTAAAAAAAGACCTCATCACCCGTCGCAACCAGACCCTTTTCGGAGTACTGGACAAAGCCCTACCCCACTACACAACCCTCATCATTCCCTGGGGAGCCCTGCACATGCCAGATGTTGAAAAAAGGGTTCAGGCCATGGGCTTTATTCAAAGCCAGAAAAAAGAACGGCTCAGTGTTTCCTTTCGCGACCTGGCCAAGGCGCTTCAATCACTGTCCCTGCAACAAAATGCGCTAAACCCATAACTAAAAAAGCCCTGTGGAAACCACAGGGCTTTTTAAATCGTCGAAATAGGGGAGATGCAATCGACCCCACCCTTAGAAGGAGCTACTCAGCGTCGGCAGCTTTCTCTTCTTCAACGCCGTCATCATTCTTCCAAGTCTCTTTGAGCTCATCAAAGCCAAGGTAGAGAGCAAGAGCACCACCCAGCAGAAGAAGGGCAGGAACTGTACCAGCGAGAAGCTGAAGCAGAGCATCAAACCAAACTGCAATACCGATCAAACCAAAAACAGCTGCAATGGCACCACCGATTAACGTCTTCATAAACCAGATCCTCCTTTAAGCATAAAGTATTCTTTTTAAATTTATAATCTCCCCAACCGGGGATCCTTGCAGGCCAATACCATATGGGGCGAAAAAACAGAAAACAGTGCCCTCTGGCTTTAATAGTCAGTATCCCTTTAGAATACAAAAGAGTAGAGGGAACCTCGCACCTGCTTTCCTATACATTATAACTTTTCGAAGCTACCACATCAACCATTCCAACGCAAGCTAAAAACCCAATAAGTTCAAGGCAGATCATGGGTTTCATGACTTATATCAGTTGTCATAATTCACTGTTTACTCACCGCTCAAAGTAAATAAAAAAGACAAGATCCCACCCCTCCATTCATCGCATGGTCTTCCCGCAAATTCCCTGTGCAATCCCACAGGATATTTGAGTTGCACATCGCCGAAATCTATACTATTTACAAATTCTACGTTCAGGAGCCCGTCACAAGACGGCCCGCCCTTCGACCTCAACCATTCGGAATCATCAAGATATGCTGAAATTCGGACTCAAACGGAAAAAAAAGACCCCCATGTCTGATGCCATGAGGGTTCACTACTCAAACTTCATCCCCGAAAAGGGGGGCGCCATCTCAGATCTTCTGCGCCGTTTTATCTTCCGCAACATCGTTCTCTCTGACACAGAAGCAGAGAAAATAAAAAAACTAGACGACAACGGCATCTATGTCTATGCCTCTAAATACCCAAGCCATTTTGCTTTTCTCTACTTTCACACGCGCCTAAAGCAAAAAGAACTGCCCTTTCCTACCATCGGATTTGACTGCGCTATTTACGCCTGGCAACCGCTCTCTCACCTTTTGCGCATCATCGGCAGCCATATCGCCTACTTTTTCAAACATTTTTCCGTACCCGACCCAGTGGAGAGCGGCCACCTGAAAAAGCAGCTTCTCGACGGCAAAAACGCCATTCTTCCCCTCATCAGCCGAGATGCTTTTTACCGAAGCTTTGTCAAATCAAAAACAGACCCCATCGCCTGCCTTCTGGAGCTTCAAAAAGAGACCGAACGGCCCATCTACATCATTCCCGAAGTGATGGTCTTCTCCATGATGCCCAACAAAAGCGGCCTCTCCCTTTTTGATATCTTCTTCGGTACCCGCGAGCGCCCCGGCAAAATCAGACGCATCGCTGGCATTTTCAAACGCAACAAAGAGAGTTTTGTGGAGATCTCAGACCCCGTCAATCTAAAAGAGTGGCTCAAAGAGTCCGCCCTTTCAGAAAAACCCGTGGGCGAGATGGCCATCCTTCTTCGACGCCAGCTTATTGAACAGCTCAACCGGCATCGCCAAAGCATCACAGGCCCTGTTCTCAAGAGTCGGGAAGAGATGAAAGAGAGCATCCTTACCGGGAAATCCCTGGCCAAATTCATGGCCAAATACGCCCAAGACGAGGAGAAACCACTCCCCGATATCCACAAAAAAGCCGACGCCTATCTTGATGAAATTGCCGCCAACTACAGCGCCAAGTGGGTTCGCATCTTTGAATGGATTTTGGACCGCCTTTTCAACACCCTTTTTGAAGGAATCATTGCCGATAAAAAGGGGCTTGCCAAAGTCAAAATGCGTTCCAAACAAGCGCCTCTGGTTCTTGTGCCTTGCCACAAAAGCCACCTCGACTACCTGATCCTCTCTTATGTTTTCAAAAAGAACAACATGCCCTGCCCCCATATTGCCGCAGGTCGAAACCTCTCCTTCTGGCCCATGGGCACCATGCTTCGTGGAGGCGGTGCCTTTTTCATGCGCCGAACCTTTAAAGGGGCCAAGCTCTACTCCCGAGTCTTTTTTGAGTACATGCAAAAGCTCTTGAGCGAAGGCTTTAACATCGAACTTTTTCTCGAAGGCACACGAAGCCGTACGGGAAAACTGCTTCCCCCCAAAGTGGGCCTCCTCTCCATGCTGGTGGACGCCTGCCGTCAGGGGGCCTGCGAGGATCTCCAATTTGTCCCCGTCTATTTCGGTTACGACCGGGTTCTGGAAGAGGACGCCTACCTTCACGAAGTCGAAGGCGGGGCCAAGGAGTCTGAAAACCTCAACCAGCTCATCAAAGCCCGTCGCTTCCTGAAGAGGCGTTATGGAAAGGTCTATGTCAACTTCCATGAACCCATTTCCTTGTCCGATCTGATCAACGAAAAGGGCTATGACTTCAAAACCATGAACGACGAAGAGCACGCCCACTTCTGTAACGATTTGGGTTATCGTATTATCAACAGCATCAACGATGTCTCCATTGCAACCCCCTACGGCGTGGTGGCCAGTGCGGTGCTCAACAGCATGAAAAAACGGTTCACCTACGGCCAAATTTCCGAAGACCTTAAGGTGTTCACCGACCATCTGGATGCCCAGAATGTGTGGGTCTCCGACTCTCTGGGAGAAAACCGAGAGCGCTCTTTTGAGAGCGTTTTGGACAGCTACGTCAAACGAAAATTCCTGGAATGTGCGGTGGAGTGCAAAGGCCCCATCGACCCATCCACCACCTTTAACTTGGATGATGGGAAACGCCCTGTTCTCGACTATTACAAAAACAACTGCATCATCCATTTTATCTCTGCGGGCATCACAGCCCTTGCCATCAAAGAGCTCAACCGCTTTGAATTCCATGCCAGCGAACTCTTTGATGGTTACAGCCAGATGGCCGATCTGTTTGACCGTGAGTTTGCCTTCAACCGCAACCACTCCGTAGAACACATGGTGAGAAAAGAGCTCAAAGCCTTTATTAACAGTAAAATTCTTGTGCCTCACAACGCCAAACCTGACACGTATGAAGTAACCTCCGAAGGTCTCAGACGGCTCAACCTCTTCTCCCGCTTTCTCAAAACCTATCTGGAGGCTTATCTGGTGGCTCTCACCGCCCTTGACTCCAAAAAAGCACCCAAGCTTGACGTCAAAGGATTGGTGAAAAAATGTCAAACCTTCGGCAAAAAGATGATCAAACAAAATGAAATCGAGCTCTCCGAAGCCCTGAGTGATATCACCTTTAAAAACGCTCTCATCCATTTTCTGGACAAAGGGGCTCTCAACGAAGAGAAAGGGGAGACCACCCGATCCTTCTACAAAGAGACCATTGTGGGTTATCTGGATATTCTCAACCAATAACGATGAAGTCGTAAAAAATCGATGCCTCGACGCGACGCCCACCACATAGACGCACTATGAGGGAACAGGTCCCAAGATGGTGTACGTCGCTGTGAGCCAATCTGAGTTTTACGGAGCCATCACCAAAATATGAACCCCATCACCCCAGATCATCACTCCGGGGCTCCTCGGCAGGCCATGATTCTTGCCGCGGGCCTCGGAACCCGCCTGCTTCCACACACTCGGGTCCGTCCCAAGCCCCTTTTTACCATTGCAGGGGTCTCCCTTTTGGAGCGGCATATTCTCGCCCTGGCCAGGGCGGGGTTCTCTCGCATTCTTGTCAACACCTTTCACCTTGCCCCTCTCATTGAACGCTTTCTTGAAGAGAGGATGTGGCCTGTCCAGGTTCTCTATCGGCGTGAAAAATATCTTCTGGACAGCGCCGGTGCCGTCGCCGGGGTCAGGGATCTTCTTGAAGAGACCCCCCTTTTGGTGGTCAATGGGGACACCCTCACAGACATTGACCCTGCTCTGCTTTTCGCCCACCACATCAAAACCCAAGCCTCTGCGACTCTGGCTCTTCTCGACCACTCAACGTTCAACAACGTTTCGATCCAAAAAAATGGCATCATCACAGCTTTTCGGGACCCCTCTCCTCCAGATATGAGGCGTCTGGCCTTTTCGGGCATGCAGGTGCTTTCGCCCGAAGCCATTCACGCCATCCCTCAAGGCGTCGCTTACGGCATGGTGGCCCTCTACCGCGACCTCATTGAAAAAAAGAAAAATCCCCACGGCCTTTTTTTCCAAGCACCCCTCTGGTTTGATTGCGGAACCCCGCAGCGTTACCTTGAGGCCTCCAAAGCCGTCATGACCCCACAGGCCTTCGAGACCGCAGGTGACGCCGATCTTTCCGCACCAACCACTCAGCGCCTCAAAGGAGACGGCTCCGACCGCATCTGGAGCCGCATGATCTCTGGTAAAGCCTCCATCATCTCCTGCGATCACGGCATCCACAGCGGATTTGAAACGGGAGAGGCTCACGCCATGCTGAAAATCGGACGTCACCTTATAAAGCGGGGCATTCCGGTCTCCCGCATTCTCGAAGGCGATGCCGTTTCCGGATGCGTCTATGTGGAGGATGCCGGCTCCACCCACCTGGCGGCAATTCCTCCAGAAAAACGCCTTCCCTTCTATAAAAAGAGCATTGACGCTCTCACCCTCTTCTCCCAGGACGGCATCAAAGATTTTAATACAAAGTGGTGCTGGCAGAGCAGGGCCTACGACAAAGAGCTGATCCTTAAGATGGAGTGCGGCTACTTTTTAGAGCAGTTCATTAAAAAAAGGATGAAAATCGACTCACCCGAGTCTCCACTTCTTGAAAAAGCCTTTGAAACCATTGCAGACAACGCCCTTTGCGGCGGTCTTCCCGGCCTTCTCCATCGGGATTTTCAATCCCGAAACATCATGGTTCACCATGAGAGCCCCATCATTATCGATTTCCAGGGAGCCCGGCCCGGTCCTTTTCAGTACGACCTGGCCTCCCTTCTCATCGACCCCTACGCCGCTCTTTCAGAGAAAGAGAAAAAGGATTTATATACTTACGCTCTCAATGCCCTTCAATCCAGAGGTCTCTCCATAGGTGAAGCATTTCATCGCAGCTACACCTTCTGTGCCATTGCCCGCAACCTTCAGATGCTTGGTGCCTTTGCCAAACTCTCTGCCGCAGGAAAAAAGGGGTTTGAAAACCATATCCCTTGGGCTCTTTCAACCCTAAAAAAGAGCCTTACCCCTTTGCCACATCCCGCTCTGAAACCTTTGGTTGACCTTCTTCGCATTCTCCCTTAAAAGAGCACCCTGGCGTTTGTCACACGGGGTAACCCAAGGCGAAGGACTCCGCAACAAAAGGCTCCGACGGGCGGTTCCTCTCAAAAAAAATATTCACGCAGCCTATAAAAAGTTACCTCGCCACTTGTCCCCAAATTCCTCATCAAACAAATGGGTTCCACCAGAGCTTCCAAGAAAATTTGACAAAGTCCCCTTTTTCAAAGTCTCCCGGCCGACCCCGCCCTTCAAAAAAATATTTGTTGTTTCCTACAAAATAATTGTATGTCGAATGTCGACATATAATCAGTGTCGCTGAGTCAACAGCACTGGAGAGGACCTCCAAACGGCGCATGGCGCACCCCTCTCCTGAAGGGAAAATTGCTAACACTAAGGATTTACAATGGAAACGGATTTAACGGAAAACAGACTCGAGCTCTATGGTGGAATCTGGGGTGGATTTGTTCCTCTGGTGGTTCTCGTCGGTGGTCTTATCTGGCTCTCTGTGGCCGGTATGGGCGGCACCAAACCCTTCTGGGCCTGTGGCTGGCTCGCCATTGTGGCCGGCCTCTTTTTTGCCAAAGATAAAAAAGATTACTGCCAGGCGATCATGCGCGGGATTGGCGATAAGACAGGTATTGTTATTGTCACCGCCTGGCTCTTTGCCGGGGTGTTTGGCAAGCTGATGGTTGCCGGGGGCCTCGTGAAAGGTCTCCTCTGGCTTGGGATCTCCACCGGCGCACAGGGCTCCATCTTTGCCCTCTGCGTTTTTGTTGCGGCCATGCTCTTTGCCCTGGGCACCGGCACCAGCACCGGTACCTGCATCGCCCTTACGCCGGTTCTCTACCCTGCAGGCTACTATCTTGGTGCTGACCCTGCCTTCCTTGCCGTGGCCATCCTCTCTGGTGCGGCCTTCGGCGACAACCTCGCTCCCATCTCAGACACCACCATCGTCTCCGCTTTTACCCAAGGGGCCGATATGCGAGACGTGGTACGAAGCCGATTCCCCCTTGCCATGGCAGCCTCTGCCATTACCGCTGTTGTCCTTTTGGTTTTCGGTGGTGGTGGAAGTGTGGCGTCTCTGCCCGATCTTCAGGCTCAGCTTGACCCCACCGGTGCCTTCATGCTTGTGGCCCTGGCTGTGGTTGTCATCTCTGCCCTCTCAGGCCGTCACATCATTGAATCTCTCATCTACGGCAACATCAGTGCGGCGATCATCGGCATTGCAACAGGCAACATGGCTCTTACCGATATCTTCGGTATTCCATCCAAACGGGGTATCTCCACTGGTATTATCCAAAACGGTATCAATGGGGTGGTGGGTGCCATCATGTTTGCCCTTCTCATCCTTGCCGTCACCCAGGTTCTGGTGGAGAGCGGCATCATGGGACGCATTCTCAAATTTGCCGAAAAGTTCATCATCAACACCGTCCGTCAGGCCGAGCTCTCCATCATTGGGGTGACAATTCTCGCCTCCATTCCCATTTCGGCCAACGCACCAGCCGAACTTCTGGTGGGCCCCAGCCTGGTAAAACCCATTGGTGCCAAATTTGGCCTGGCCCCTGCCCGAAAAGCAAACCTGATGGACTGCGCCGTTTGTACCGTCTTCTTTATGCTTCCCTGGCATATTGTGGTGGCGGTCTGGTATGCCGCTGTGGTCTCCTCTGCAGAAGCCTTTGGCATCACAGCACCTCCCATTACCACAGCCCTTTACAACCCCTACTCGCTCTCCCTTCTGGCCGTGCTGATCTTCTCTGCCATCACCGGCTGGAATCGAAAGTATGAAACCGCCGAGCTCTGATCCCTTCCATTGATATCAGAAGCTCCCCTTCCTCCCCCCTTTACTTTTAAGCAAAGGGGGGAGGACTTCAAAATCTGGACACCCGCCAATCCCGCTGGTATAACCTCTTGATTGCAGTGCACCCTCACCGCATTTCGGAGACCATCCATGAAAAACCAGCGCCTTCGCCACGCCGTTATCCTTCACCTCATTTTGACCCTTTCGGTCATGGCCATTGCCACGGCAAAAAGCCGTTTCCCCTTGCCCCCAAAGGCCCACAAGCCTCTTGCGTGGATCAACACCCCCAAAGCGCCTTTGGAAAAACCCCCAGGTTATCTGAACCACAACCTCGACCGCCATACCACCTCAAGCCCATCCGGACTTTTGAAACCCGACCTCAAATATGTTAGGTTAACTCCTGTTTTGACCATCTCTGCCCAAGGCACGCACTGAACCATTTCACGGTAAAAAAGAGGCACCCATGAGCACCATCCAACTGATGATCAACGGCATCCCTGGCAATGTGGCCGCAACCATCTTTGCACACGCTGTAAAAGACACCCGTTTTAAGATCCTTCCCTTTTCGTTGACAGGCCCTGACGCTCCAGAAAGTCACACCGTGGAGGGTGTTGAGATCGCTCTCATCTCACCTGACAAACGCAGCGAAAAAATTGATGCCATCAAAAAAGAGTACGGCGCCTTTGTCTCTGTGGACTACACCCACCCTACCGCTGTGGATGCCAATGTAGCCTTTTATTGCGACAAAGCCCTCCCCTTTGTCATGGGAACCACCGGTGGAAACAGAGAAAAAATTCAAGACGATGCCAGCAACGCCTCCATCCCGTCCGTCATCGCCCCCAATATGGCCAAACAGATTGTCGGCCTTCAGGCGATGATCGAGTTCGGGGCAAAAAATTTTCCCGGCCTTTTTGCGGGGTACACGATGAAAGTCAAAGAGAGCCACCAAAGCTGGAAGGCCGACACCAGCGGCACAGCCAAGGCGATCATCCGTCAGTTCAACGCCTTGGGAATTCCCTTCTCCGAAGAGGAGATCGAGATGGTCAGGGATCCCCAAAAGCAAAAAGCCATGGGAATTCCGGAAGAGCATATCGACGGCCACGGATGGCACACCTACAGCCTCACCGCAGGTGACGGCAGTGCCGAGTTTGGAATCACCCACAACATCAATGGCCGGGATATCTATGCCGAAGGCACTCTGGATGCCGTGGTCTTTCTCCATGAGAAGCTCGCTGAAAAGGCCACCGGATGCTACTCCATGATCGATGTGCTGAAAAAAGGATGAGAGCCCCTATTTTTATAGACATGGACGATGTCCTTGCCGAAACCACCCGCACCTATCCCGGGCTGGTGGAGCGTGAATTTGGCATTTCTGCCACCTACGAAGGCATCGCCTCCTTTGATCTTTCAGACTCCTTTGGTCTGACACAACATCAGCTGGACCACCTCTTTGAGGTGGTCCACCGCCCTGACATCCTCATGGGCTTTCGACCTGTCCCCGGTGCCAGAGAGACGCTTGCCCACTGGCAATCCCTGGGGTATCCCATTGCCATTGTTACAGGGCGCCCTCCCGAGGCCAAAGAGCCCTCACTGGCCTGGCTTCACGAGAACAAGATCCCTTTTGACTCATTTGAAATCTGCGACAAATACGGGCGCCACCCCAAGGGAAGCTCTCTCTCCCTTTCGGAGATTGCCTCCAGAGACTACACCCTTGCCGTAGAGGACTCCCTCTCCATGGCCGCCTTTCTCACCGAGACCATGGAGACCCCGACCTTTCTCTTTGATCGCCCCTGGAACAGAAGAGACAACGGCTGCAAAGCAAGGCGCGCCAGTTCATGGCGTGAAATCCGACGTATGGCCGACCTTTCATAGCCCAGCCCCCATCTCATCCACGCCGTAGTGACTCAAAAGCATCCCCTTTTCAAAGAGGAGCCTCAGCCATGCCTTTTGCGCATAAACCTTCGCATCAAGCTCGGTTTCACGGGCGGTGATCAGATCCTCCTCCCTTGTGAGAAGGGTGCGGCTGTTGCTTCGCCCCGCCTCAAACCGGGCCAGCTCACTCTTCAATAGCAAGGCGTTGAGCTCGCGCGCGCGAAGGTGATGCATCAACTCTTTGGAGGCACTGTTCACCTCGCCCACCGCCGTTTTGATGCCACCATAAATCTCCACCTCAAGACGTTTCATCTCCAAGATGGCCTTGCGCTTTTTCAGGCGTGCCGTTCGCAATTCGCTTTCGCTTTTCACGCCGCCAAAAAGCGGCACACTCAAAGAGAGCCCCACCCGCCAGCTTCGATCGCTCTCCTTCCAGGCATACTCCCAGGCGTCTTCTGCGGTATCTCCCAAACCGTTAAGCCCGTAAGTGCCCGTCAAATCCAGCTGGGGCCACCGCTGGTTGACCGCAAACGCAAGCAAAATATCTTCCTGCAGAATCTTCTTGCGTGCCGCCAGATAGGCGGGACGCCTGGCAAAGGCCTCTTCCAGACTCTCGGCAACAGAAGCTGCCCCTGTCATCTCCTCCTCTTTTTCAAAGAGGATCTCAAAGGCGAGATGCTCGGATAAAAAGAGAAAGGTTCGCAGCCGATTTCGAGCTGCTTCCACCTCCTGGGCGGCCCGCTCTTCCAGAGCTTTTCGCCGGCTCAGCCCCGCCTCGGCCTCCAGGATTTCGCTCTTTGACACCTTTCCCAAGCGGACCCGGGTTTCATTGTCCTTTAAGATCTGCCGCGCGATACCCACCGACTTCTGCCGAATCCGCCACTTCTCCCGAACCCCAAAATAGTCCCAGCAGGTGGAAAGGGCCTGCAAAAGAGTCTCCATCTGCCTTTGACGGTAGAGATAACCGGCCTCTTCCGCCCCTTTTCTGGCTGCCAGAAGCCTGGCTCTGGAAGCCCTCCCGCTCCCTTTTAAAAGGGGCTGGGTCACCTCTATGGAAAAACGGGATTGATACTGGTCGTCAGGGTCGCGTTCCCGATCCCGATACTCCCGAGTTCTCTGCGTCACCTTAAACCGAGTGCCCAAAGGGGTCTGCAACTCCACCCCCAAATGATAATCGGCGCTCTCTTCATCCCGCTCCGGGGCGATAAGAACGGCTGTCTTCTCTTCTTGGGGGTATCGCATTTTATCCGCGCTTTTCTGGTACAAAGCCGAAAACTCGGGCTCAAAGGCGCCTTTTTCGCTTTGGACGGCCTCCCTCTGGATCTGCAAATCAAGAAAGTGAGAGGCGAGCTCTTTGTTGTTTTGAAGCACAAGCTCTGCACAAGCTTCCAAGGTAAGCTCAAGGCCCTTTCCCTGAGGCGCTTCCGTGGCAGAAGCCCTCGATAAAGCCCCGCTCCAAAACAGAAAAAAAAGCCCCACAATCCAAACGTTTCGCCTCGCCTTGATCTCCATCAAACAAGCCTCCCCGCTTCCAAAACCAGCTGAAGCCGCCATTTTAAACGGATAGAAAGTGACAAACGCTTCAATCGCACACCCTTTGTTTCAGGCGCAAAAAAAGAGCACCTCAAATGGATAAAAAACCATTTTATTTCCGGGATAAAGAGATGATTATTGGGCAGAAAAGAGAGAAGGGTGGGTTTAGAAAAGGATACAGGCAAATTCCTGGTCCATCAACACCATTTCACCAAAACAAAAAAGGCACCCCGAAAAACGAGATGCCTTGAATCGTTTGCAAATGGCGCGCCCGGCAGGATTCGAACCTGCGACCTACGGATTCGAAGTCCGGCGCTCTATCCAGCTGAGCTACGGGCGCATTGTGTTGATGGGGTGAGTGACGGGACTTGAACCCGCGACAACTGGAACCACAATCCAGGGCTCTACCAACTGAGCTACACTCACCGCAAAAACAAGAGACTTATACCCGAGCCCCTTGCACATGGCAAGGCTTTTCGTGGATAAAATGAAAAAAAAATCCCCGCGCCTTTGCCACCAGAAGCAACCAACTGAATTTTCGAAGCGATACTTCAGAGCTCACCTTTTGCCGTTTTCAAAACCCTTGTGCCATGCGGAGCTCTGCATTTTCCAGTCCCCCCTTAGGTCCCCCTTTCCCCCCTCATTCTCACTTGACCCTGCCACCCTTCTATAATAGGTATGAAACCGTATGTTCGATGCACCCCATTTCATGGCTGCATCCCTTAGATTACCCTCACCTCAAAGCGGCTTGCCCCTTTGAGCTATGGAGATTCAAGCGCTATGGAGCGTCTCACCATTGCCATGATTCGAGCGGTGCTCTCCTTTGTCTGCGGAACCCTTCTCATGCGACTCTTTTATCCGGACAAAGGTTTTTTGTTTGCAGCGGGTCTGGGCCTGCTGCTCTTTGGCCTCGCCTACCTTTCCGAAGCGTGGCGCCGCCGCAGAGCCAAAAAACAGTAAACAATACGCGCGAACCCTTTATACGCACACCACCCAATGACGAGGAGCAGAAGGTCGTTGAAACAGATCATACTCGGCACCGCCGGCCATATTGACCACGGAAAGACAAGCCTGATTCGAAGCCTCACCGGGGTGGAGACCGATCGTCTGAAAGAGGAGAAAGCCCGAGGCATCACCATTGAACTCGGTTTTGCCTCCATGACCCTTGAAAACGGTCAGCATGTCGGGATAGTCGATGTTCCCGGCCATGAAAAATTTGTAAAAAACATGGTGGCAGGCGCTACCGGCATCGATATCGTTGCCATGGTCATCGCGGCAGACGAGGGGGTCATGCCCCAAACCCGCGAGCATATGGAGATCTGCTCGCTTTTGGGAATCTCTAACGGGGTGGTGGTCCTCACCAAAACCGATTTGGTGGATGAGGAGTGGCTAGAGCTCGTTCAGGAGGATATCTCAAGCTTTTTAGAGGGCACCTTTCTGGAAGGGGCTCCCATGATTCCGGTCTCCTCTGTCACCGGAGAGGGGATGGAAACCTTAAAAAAGACCCTCACCCAGCTCGCACAAACCGCCCCTCAGCGCACATCGTCGTCACTCTTTCGCCTGCCTGTGGACCGGGTCTTCACCATGAAAGGCTTTGGCACCGTCATCACCGGCACCGTGGTCTCCGGAAGCATCAAGGTGGGCGATGCGGTGACCCTTTACCCATCCGGCGTGGAGTCCCGGGTTCGCGGCATTCAGGTCCACAGCGATGCGGTGGAAAAAGCAGCCACCGGCATGCGCACCGCCATCAACTTCCAGGGCCTTGAAAAGAGCGCCATCGAAAGGGGTGAGGTGGTCTCAACTCCCGGCGATCTCAAAGCCAGTTACCTGATGGATGTGGAATTTCTCTACCTCCCCAGCTCCAAGAAGCCGCTGAAAAATCGCACGCGCATTCGTCTTCACACAGGAACCAGCGAGGTGCTGGGCTTTCTTATTCTTCTGGATCGCGAGACCCTTGATCCAGGTGACACCGCAGCGGTTCAGCTCCGCCTGGAAGAGCCGGTGGCCTGCGTCAAAGACGACCGCTACGTTATTCGAAGCTACTCCCCGGTCCGAACCATCGGCGGCGGACGCATCTTAAACCCCATTCCGCCCAAACATAAACGCTTTCGCAAAGAGGTCACCACAGGCCTTGCCGGACTGATGGAAAACGAGCTGCCCGAGATCATCTCCTTTCATGTGGTGCAGGCGGGCTACGCAGGGATTCCCTTTTCGGATCTTAAACTCATGACCAACTGCAGCGAAAAGCAGCTCACCCAGGCTTTGTCCGGGTTGCTCTCCAAGCGAATGGTCATTCAGACCGACAAAGAGACCCGAACCCTTATCCATGGGGAGACCTTTACAAAACTCACCGATATCGCCAAGGCGCACCTGAAAGAGTACCACAAGGAGAACCCCCTTAAAGAGGGAATGTCCAAAGAGGAGCTCAAATCCAAATTTCCTGAAATTCTCGGGGCACGGGTCTTTACCCTCGCCTTGAACCATCTGGTCTCTGAAAAGGCTGTGGTACTCTCCGCCGATATCGTCAAACTCGCCACCCACGTGGTGGAGCTTCAGGTGGATCAGGAGCAGCTCAAAAAAGATATCACCAAAGCCTATACCGAGACAGCCCTTACCCCCCCCTGGTTCAAAGCCCTCTGCCAGGAGCTTGACGTTCCCCTGAGCAAGGGAATGGACGTGCTGCTTCTTCTGGTGAAAGAGGGGGTCCTCGTCAAGGTCAAAGAGGATCTCTACTTCCACAGCGAAGCGCTGGAGGGTCTCAAAAAAAGGGTGCTCACCTTCTTTGACACCAACCACGAGATGGCCACCTCAGACTTTAAAGAGATGACCGGAGGGGTCTCCAGAAAATACCTCATCCCCCTTCTGGAGTATTACGATGGGATGAACCTCACCATTCGCGTGGGAGACGCCAGACAGCTCAGAGGACGAAACTAAAAGCCCCCTCTTGGAACCTCTCCTTAAATAGAAAAACAAACATATGCACGGCTTTGACTTCTGAGTCAAAGCCGTGCATAATGCTTTTTTACATCTATAGTGCCTGCCCAAGGCGTTTCTCACCTGCTCAGACACGTACCGCGTTAACTAACAAAGTAGACAATTTCTCAAATAGATTTCATGGACACGGGAGGAGAGAGAAAAGATGAGTGAAAAGAAGCGATCAAATATAAACAAAGATTTTAGAAGATTTGCACTTTCACGGGGAGGTATCGCCCTGGTGGCAGCCCTTTTGATCCTCTGGGCCTGCGGCGCTCTTTTTAACCGCATCACCGCCGACACACCGGAGCACGCTGCCGAGGTGAGTGAAACCCAAAAGGCCGACACGTATGGCACGGCCCATGCTGCCGAGCCCCAGCCCGCAGAGGCCCATACCACGACCAAGCCCCTTGTCTCAGAAGCCCACACACCAGAGCCGGCCAAGCAGACAGAGGCACATCCAGGCCACGCTGCCGAGGTGAGTGAAACCCAAAAGGCCGACACGTATGGCACGGCCCATGCCGCCGAGCCCCAGCCCGCAGAGGCCCATACCACGGCCAAGCCCCTTGTCTCAGAATCCCACACACCAGAGCCGGCCAAGCAGACAGAGACACATCCAAGCCACGCTACCGAAACACCGTCAGCCCATGGCCCCGCCATCGACCCCAATGCCGCCCTTGGAACCGCCTTTGTCACCGCCATTATCGAACCCATTCGACACGAACTCGACGATCGCTCCTTTGGATGGCGCCCCAACGATGTGGTCACCTTTTTCACAGACAATATCAAACACCACCAGCTGGGCACCCTTGAGGTGACCCGCCGCGCCTCAGAAAAACTGGTGGAGCGAATCGCTCGAACCGGCAGCACCATCAAGTTTGACCGAAACCTCGACCTGGCCCGCACCCGGTTCAGCAACGACCCACGAAAATACTGGTTCCCCTCGGCTGAAAGCGCCTACTCCCAAGCCATTGAAGAACTTGAGACCTATCGTGAACGCCTCAACAACAACAAGGCCACCTTTCACGCCCGAGCCGACAACCTCATCCCCCTTCTCAGCAGCTTTGAAGACCTTCTGGGGGATTGCGATGACGACCTTGTAAAAACCCATGAAGAGAGCGGCGATGAGGTGAGCACCTTCAAGGCGGACGACTACTTCTACTTTGCTCAAGGGGTTTCCAACGCCATGGCCCCCATACTGGAAGCGGTCATGATCGACTTTGCCCCGGTTCTCGACTCACGCGGTGCGACCAACGACCTGCACCATGCGGTTCTCATGCTGCAGCACGCCACCGAACTCGACCCTCTTTTCGTTCAGGAGAGCGAGTACAGCGGGCTCTTTGCCAACCACAGGGCCAACATGGCCGCTTTTATCAGCCACGCCAGGGCCTACATTCAGTTTGTCATCAAAACCATGAGCACTTAAAAAACTCAAAGTCTTCTCGGCCAACGCTGCCATCAAAGAAAACGCAAAAGACGCATCACAATACCGTCTGCAAGGGCAAATCCTCTTCGTGTAAGGCGGAGCTGGGCTTCATCCAGCTCCGCCAGCCCCTGCTTTACCAGCTCACCTGCTGTGGGTTTCAACCTTTTCAAAAGATCCCGATCAAAACGCCTTCCCAGACCAGCAAGATCCACCCCTTGTCTGCGCCTCAGCCCCAGATAGAGCGCCTCGGTGAGCCTCTCCTCGTCGCCCAGTGTTTCCTGCCCCGCAACCGGCCGCCCCCCTTGAGCCAACGCATCGACATAGTCATTCAATGTCCTAAAATTCCACCACCTCAGACCCTTTTCCCGCCAGTATCCATGGGCCGAAGGCCCAAGCCCAAGGGTGGTGGTCTCCTCCCAGTACTTCACATTGTGACGTGATATGAAAGCCTCCTTTCGTGCAAAGTTGGAGACCTCGTAGTGAAGATACCCGGCCTGGGTCAGGGCGTTAGAGACGGCTGAAAAAAGGGCTCCGGCAAGGGCGTCGTCGGGCATGGAAAAATGGCCCTTTCGATGAGCCTTCTCAAGGGGGGTCCCCTCTTCAAGGGTGAGCATGTAGCAGGAGAGATGCTCCGGCAAGAGCTCCAAAAGCCCCTTGACATCGGCCAGCACCTCTTCTTCCGACTGCCCTGGAATCCCAAAAATCAAATCGGCACCGATATTTTCAAACCCCACACCACGCGCCATCTCAAGCACAGAGATCGCCTCCTGGCTGGTGTGAAGCCGCCCCAGAAACGAGAGGGTCTCATCGTTTAAAGACTGAACCCCCACGTTGAGACGGGTGACCCCCGCCTTTTTAAAATCACCAAGGGTGGTTTTATCCACGGTGCCGGGATTGGTCTCAAGGGTCACCTCCAGATCCTCGGCAAGGGGAAAAAAACGAGCCGCAGAGTCCACAATCGCCTCGACCTGCGAGGGCCTCAAGATGGAAGGGGTTCCGCCTCCCAGGTAGAGGGTGTCCAGCTCCCCTTCAAAGGCCACCTCTGAAGCAACCCGGGCCATCTCCTTTTGAAGGGCGGAAAGATAGGCCGAAATGCCCTCAAGGCGAGCTTCGGAGTAAAAATCGCAGTAGCGACACTTTCTTATACAAAACGGGACATGGATATAGAGTCCGGGGTTCATACACACACCCTTAGTTGTTTGATAATGCTGACTTTTAAAAAAGTCGGTTTGATGCAATGGGGCAAAAAAGAGAAAAGGGCTGAAGAGAACAAGCCCTTCAGCCCTTATGGCACAAAAACCGAATCAAATGGATCTTTTTTCTAACGAGACCGAATCTCGGCGATCACCTTTTCCATGGAGCTGGCGCACACATCCAGCAGCTGGCGCTCTTCGGGGGTCAAATCAAATTCCAAAATATTGTGAACCCCCTTTTCTCCGATCACCGTGGGAAGGGAGAGGGCCATGTCTTTGTAGCCATACTCGCCATCGATGATCACGCTTACCGGAAACACATGCTGCTTGTTGTGCAGATGGGACTCAACTATCTGATGCACTTTGGCAGCTGCCGCAAAAAATCCGCTTCGTGTCTTCAATTTTTTGACAATATCGCCGCCCCCATGCTTCACCAGCCGGATAAGCCGCTCCTCTTCCTCTTTTGAAAAGAGATGCCGAACCGGAATGCCCCCGGCATTGACCCGACCGACCAGGGGAACCATATTGTCATCATGGGTTCCCACCACGGTGCAGTTCACGGCCTCTCGAGAGATATTGAGGCTTTCGGCCACAAAAAAACGAAACCGCATGGCATCCAGGGCGCACCCCAGCCCCGTCACATTCATGTCGGGCCACCTCTCTTTAAGGGCCCAGGTCAAAACGTCCACGGGGTTGCTGGTCACGTGGACAAAGGCCTGAGGGCAAAGGGCCATCACCTTCTCACCAATGGCGTACATGATATCGAGGTTCTTGTAGAGAAGATCGAGACGCGTCATCCCTTCCTGACGCTTGGCACCCGCCGTGATCACCACCACGTCGGCCCCTTCCATCTCTTCAATGGAGGAGCACCCGGTCACCCGAGAGTCCGAGTTCCAATAGGGCAGGGATTGATTGATATCCATGGCCTGACCCACGGCAAAGTCTTCCAGAATATCGTAAAGAAAAATATTTCCAAGCTGCTTTCCGGCCATGTAAGCGGCACTGGCAGACCCGACATTCCCGGCCCCTGCAATAAAAATTTTACTCACAGTCATAGGCACCTCCACGAATTCTTTGCGATCGTTTATGGGGGAAGAAAAAAGGGCCAAGAAAAGACCCATGGTGGGCTGGCAGGGAGAAGAGGAAAGGAAGACATCCAAAATCGGCGAAACCTTAAAAAGCCGGCGTTTGAACGAGGCGCTCACGCCACCATAGGGAAACACCCCAAGGGTTGTGGGGCGTTATGAGACAAACGGACTTTTTTTGGGAACCACCAAAGGAAAAAGAGTCAATGGGGCCAGATGAGCCAGTTGCCACACACCTTCAAGAAAAGAAAAAAAAGGCATGCCTGATACTACCAGCAGCAAAGAAGGACATCAAGGCAAATTCCTTTTCAAGGAACTTGCCTTGTGAAATGGACACCTCATCATATGAATCATTGTGCCACGAGCTGAAGGTCCACCTTCTCACGCAAAATAGACTCGGCAATGGTGCGAAACTGTGGCGTGAGGTCTGAAACAAAGAAGCGGTCGTGTCCGCCGCCGCCCGCTTTGGATCTCCAGGAAGGGGTCTCCTCCACAAATCGCTTCACCTGATCGGCCACGGCTGAGCCTGAATTGATGATGGTCACCCTGCGACCCGCCTTCTCCTTGATAATATCTTCCAGCATGGGGTAGTGGGTGCAGCCCAGTATGAGGGTATCGATCTGACGCACACGCAAAGGGTGAATGTAGCTCTTGACAATGCGCCGGGTCTCCGGACGGTTAAACCACCCCTCCTCCACAATGGGCACCAGAAGGGGGCACGGGTTGGAGTGAACCGTGGCGTTGGGACGCAGGGCCTTGATGCGGTCTTCGTAGACCCCGCTTGCAATGGTCCCCCGCGTGCCGATCACACCGATCTGACCTTTGCGCGAGGCAGCCAGGGCCTGCTCCACAGCAGGGGTCACCACTTCGAAAACAGGCACGTCATAGGCTTTGCGAATCGCCTCAGGGGCCACGCTTGACGCGGTGTTGCATCCCACCACGATCATCTCGGCCCCCATCTCAATGAGAAAGCGGGCGTTCTCCAGGCTGTAGCGCACCACCGTCTCCCGGCTTTTGGTGCCGTAAGGGGTTCGGGCCGTATCTCCGAAGTAGATCATATCGTGGCCCGGCAGGGCCTGTTTAAGGGCGTGGCAGGTGGTCAACCCACCTATTCCTGAGTCAAATATACCGATCATAAATTAAAATCTATCCATTGATCATGGGGACCCTGCCCCATGGGGTTGCGCACTCATTTTCTGCGCGGTATGGTTTCCTGCAAATGTCAAAAACAGATAAGGAGTTCTGCCATGCATATGGATCAAAAAATTTTCACCATGGGCCTGAGCGATGGGGCCATCACCCTCTATCTTCTTCTCACGGGCCTCGCCGATGCAGGCAGGGATCTCTTTGATGAGACGATCTCTGGAATGTGGAACGATACCCCCGAAGCCCTTGAAGGGGCTCGCGTCGAGTTGACCCAAAGGGGGATTATCGAAAAAGAACAGAAGAGCGGCCTAACCCTTCTTTGCCCCTTGCAGATGTGGAGAAACTGATCCGGCCTCGCCCCGAGCGGCATCCAGCTTGGCCATCTCCTCTTTCACCACTTTCTGAACATGGGAAAGGGGGGCCCCCACACGAATGCCCGGGCAGGCGCCGGCCATGAGCTCCCAGTTGGAAGGGGATTTGACCACAGCATCAATAAAGGGCCAGGCCCTGCACATGCGGGGCTTTACCGGGTGAATGGAGCAGTTCTCTTTAAAAAAGACACACTTGCCCCCATCCCCCACCGCAATGACCGGCATGCCACCATCGGCTATCTGGCAATACGTCGAGAGAAACGCTTCCCTGCTGAGCCCCACAAAGTCCGCAATGCGTCTCACATCTTCGTCGGTGATATAGGTTCCACCATAGCCTGTGCAGCACTCACCGCACTGGGTGCACTCAAAAATCGATTCGCTCAAAGCGTTTTCAGGTCTCATGACGCGTCTCCATGGCCCGTTTCAGGGTCACCTGGTCCACATATTTCAAATCCCCACCCATGGGTACCCCTGAGGCGATGCGGGTCACCCTTATGGGGTAGCTCCGCAGGCAATCGGCCACATAGGCTGCCGTGGCTTCCCCCTCCACATTGGTCCCCGTGGCGAGAACCACCTCCTGGGGCCGTTCGGTCTCCACCCGCCTTACCAGCTCGGCAATACGCAGATCATCGGGACCGATCCCATCCATGGGCGAAAGGGTTCCCTGAAGGATGTGATAGGTGCCGCTGTAGCCACCGGACTTCTCCAAGGCCGCCATATCCGCAGGGCGCTCCACCACACAGATGCGGGAGTGATCCCTTGCAGCGTTTCCGCACACCGGGCACAACTCCTCTTCGGAAAGGGCAAAGCAGCGCCGACAGAGCCGCACCCGCTGCTTCACCTCGGCGATACTCAAAGAGAGAAGCTCGGCTTCCCGCGGCGAGGACTTTAAAATGTGAAGGGCCAACCTCTCGGCGCTTTTCCGGCCAATGCCCGGAAGCCTCGAAAGGTTGTCGATAAGATGCTTCAGTGAGGCGGGGTAGTGATTCATTGCCGCTACATCAGGCCGGGAATATTCATACCGCCGGTCACTTTGCTCATCTTCTCGTTGACGATGGTGCTCACC
Organism: Desulfobacterales bacterium; assembly: GCA_022360815.1. Lineage (GTDB taxonomy): Bacteria > Desulfobacterota > Desulfobacteria > Desulfobacterales > Desulfolunaceae > Desulfoluna. The sequence goes on along the minus strand of JAKSCC010000100.1, from coordinate 14,617 downwards.
TTGGTCAGGGCATCGTTCACCGCAGCGGTCACCATATCCTGGAGAATCTCGACATCTTCAGGGTCCACCACTTCGGGGTTAATGGTCACAGAGAGAACCTGCTGCTTGCCATTGGCCACTGCGGTAACGGCCCCGCCACCGGCTGAACCCTCTGCCGTGAACTGGTCCAGCTCGTTTTGAAGCTTCATCATCTTGGCCTGCATCTTCTGGGCCTGCTTCATCATATTACCCATGCCTTTCATGGTCTTCCTCCTTATAAAGTGGTTTCACGTCAGCCCTGCCGCCAAAAACCCGAATCGCCTCATGGATCACCGGGTGGTCTTTGGCCTCTTTGATAATGCGCTGGTCCTTTGAGGCCTGACCCGCTGCTGCGTGGGACTCTTCACCGGCAATGGTCGTGTGCAGTGTAACAATCATCTGAGGCCCGAACCAGGCCCGAATGGCCTCCTCAAGCTCTTTTTTCTTCCCGTTTTTCAGACGGGTCAAATTGAAGCGCGAGGCGGTAATTTCGATCTCAATACTCTTTCCGGCTATATTTTTCAAGACGCTTTTGGCCAGAAGCGGAGCCAGGGATGGGCGCTCTTTTCTCAACTCCTCAAGGAACCGCCCCCAGGCCACATCAAGCGGTTCGGACGGATTCCAAGACGGAGAAGGGGCCTTGGCCTCTGGCGCTGAAGCCCTGGGCTCAGAAGGAGCCCCTGGCGCCTCACCCAAAGGTTCTGGCTTCGGCTGCGGATCAGATGAGGAGGGCTCTGGTTCGTCTTTGGAGATCGCCTCCTCTTTTGGCGCCCCATACCCCTGCTGTGTTTCAGAGACCCCTGACGGCGTCAGGGGTCTGGGTTGAGGGGAGCAGGGGGGCCCTCCCTCTTTTTGAAGGGTGTCGATCTTGCGAATCAGGGTGTCGATGGAGAGGGCATCGGGCACCTGAAGCAACTTGATCAGAGCCAGCTCAAGGGCCATTTTGGGCTGGGCTGCATGGCGCACCGCAGGCTCTTCGGCCAGAAGAAGCTCCAGAGCCTTGGTGAGAAACCCGCGCGTGCTCTTCTGGCCCAGGGCCATCAGGGATTTCATCTCGGCTTCAGGAAGATCGAGAATCTCCGGCCCGCCCACATCCAGAACCAGAAGATTCCTCAGAAGCTGGGTCAGCGAAGAAAAAAGCCGTTTCAGATCGCTTCCTTGAGTATAGAGCCGGTTCACCCCGGCAAGAAGCTCAGGCCCCTTTCTCTCAATAAGGGCCGAGGCAAGGACCATGATATCGCTCTTCTCCACCACGCCAAGGGTCTCGAGAACCGAGGCATGGGTCACAGAGCCTCCTGAGGCACTGCCGATGATCTGATCGAGAATACTCAAAGAGTCCCGAACCGAACCGCCCGCCTCCACGGTAATCAGATCCAGGCTTTCAGACGGCACCTTCACCTCTTCCTTGCGGCAGAGCGTTTCAAGATGCGCCTTCAGATCGGCGTGGGAGACCCTTCGCATATCGTGCCGCTGGCACCGCGAAAGGATGGTAATGGGAATTTTATGGATCTCTGTGGTGGCAAAGAGAAACATCACATGAGGCGGGGGCTCTTCCAGAGTCTTCAACAGGGCGTTGAAAGCTGCGGTGCTGAGCATGTGCACCTCATCGATGATATAGATCTTAAAAGGGCTGTAGACGGGCATGTAGCTGACACTGTTTCTCAGCTCACGCACCTGCTCCACACTGTTGTTGGAGGCACCGTCGATCTCAAACACATCGGCCGAGCTTCCCCGTGTGATCTCCGTGCACGAACGGCATGTGTTGCAGGGGGCCGAAGAGCCCGTCTCCTTACGACCGCTGCAGTTCATGGCCTTGGCCAGAATACGTGCCACGGTTGTCTTTCCGGTTCCTCGAGGGCCGGAAAAAAGAATGGCGTGGGCCACGCGGCCCGCCTCAATGGCGTGGGTCAAGGTGGTGGTGACATGGGACTGGCCCACCACATCTTCAAATAACTGGGGTCTGTATTTTCGGGCAAGTACAAGATAGGACATGGTGACCGTCTCCGCGCCGGGTCTTCTCCGGCTCCGATTACCTGGGCTCATGTGTCGCCATGGATGGCCGCAAGGCCCGCTGTTTTCAAGGGCCCAAAACAAAAAAACAGGTGCCCCACTCCCATATTTAAGAGGGCGTGGTGAAAACCTGTTCCTTAAGAGCAATGGTATGTTCGCATGAGGAGATTACCGCCTCACTGAAGCAAAGGGTTGTGGCGGAGAGGGAGAGATTCGAACTCTCGGTACCTGTTACAGCACACACGCTTTCCAGGCGTGCACCTTCAGCCACTCGGTCACCTCTCCGCATGTCAAACCCTTATAGCAAGCGCCTGATGCCTTGGCAATCCCTTTCGGAAGCCTCTCTCCCAAAGAGAGAAAATCAGAAGCGCTGCGTCAAAAGCGAGTGAAGATTTACGTCATCGCCTCGGGTTTGTCAAGGGGTTTTCACACTCTTTTAAGGGCGAACCAATTTTTTCAATCACCGCTCTAAAAGCCGCGCCAGACATGGCTCTACCAACAGGTCGGTTTCATTAGACTACCCCTTACAAGGAGCATTCACTCCAAAAAAAACTACCCATGATCGATATAGTGGGGCCCCACCACCATAAGGTTGTTGGGCAGCACCGACTGAATGGTCTCCATCTTGGAGCCAAAGAGAATATCCCGAATCAAGCCATGACCGTATGCACCCAGAACCACCAAGCTGTTGTGGGGCACCTCGTAGAGATTCTCGTCAAACTTTCCGCCAAAAAAGAAGAGCCAATCTTCCATGTAACGATTGACGTCTTCGGTCAGTCCGGCCCCTTCGATGATCGCTTCATAATCTTTCCGCGTTTTATCCCCCTCCACCTGGGTAAAAAGACGCACCTTCATCCCGGTCTTGCGAGCCACTCGCAACCCCAACCTCAAAGCATTGACAGCGTTTTTGGAGCCCCCAAAGAAGATGGTAACGCTCTTCCACTTTCGAAAAGAAGGGCTGGTGATCAAGACAGGAAACTGCGCATTTTGAATGATCCGCCTCACGCGGGAGCCAATATGCCCCAATCCAATTTTTCCAGCCACCTCACTGATACTTCGAGGGCAACACATAAAATCAAAATCGACAGGAATATCGGGCAGTGTGGATGCGGTAAAATTTTTGGGATGAAAAAAGCCGGGGGAGAGCCCCTTGGATTCCGCCAAAGCTCGAGCGTGCTCTTCTGCCGATTCAGGGGCCGTCAGATAAGAGGTGTCCAAATCCACCTGGACCACATCGCCATCAAAATACATCAAAAATTTCGTATGAGCCGGAATATAGACCACCGGCGTAGCCCCCATCAAATTACAAAAGTAGAGCGACTGAAAATAGGTCTCACGCCCTGTGGGGGTGTTGCGAAAAATATGAAACAGTTGGGTATCCATGACTCTCCTGCGGCACCGCAGCCTCACTGCAGATGCATGCTCCACGATAGCTCAGCGTGGAGTCGGTAAGTTTACAAGAGATGAGCCCCACCTTATGGGGCTCATCTTTTACGTGTTGTCGCTGGTTTGAACCATCAACTCTTTGCGGTATTTATCCAAGAGGGTCGATTTGGAAAGCAACCCCACAAACCGACGATTCACCACCACCGGAATGGTAAAGAGCCCCTCTTTGTCCATCATTTTAAGGATCTTTTGCAAATCGTCTCCGTAGGAGACGTGACGAAGGCTTCGATCCATGATCTGCTCCACCACCACCGCATCGTACATGATGGTGTCAAAGAGATAGGGCCTCACCTCGTTCAGATGCACCATCCCAAGGAAAACACCGGTCTCACTATCTTCCACCGGAAAATGGTCTCTCTTAGCGCCTTTCACCACCTCCACAAACTCGCGAAGGGTCATGTGGGGTGAGACGGCGATGCAATCTTTTTCGATAAGCTCACTCAAAGAGAGGTCATTGAGCACACGGGCATCGGTTCCGGGACGCAAAAGCTGCCCCTTCTCCACAAGATCCCTCATATAAAAGGAAGCAGGCTCAAAATAGTGACTGATGGTGGTGGAGACCGAAGAGACCACAATAAGAGGCAAGATCACCTCATAGCTTCCAGTGATCTCCACAATCAAAAAGATCCCCGTCAAAGGCGCTTGAAGAATTCCGCTAATCAATCCGGCCATTCCCAAAAGGGCAAAACACCCTTCACCGACAAGTGGAATGGATGGCCACAAAGCCACCAACCCTCGATAAAAAGCCAGCCCGGTAAAGCTTCCCACCACAAGAGAGGGAGCAAAAATCCCCCCAGAACCACCCCACCCCAAGGTAAGGGATGTGGCAAGAATCTTGGCAAAAATAGCAACGGCTGCCACCTGAAACGCGCCGTGATACCCCCCCACAATCATCTCACGAATGGGGTGATACCCCTCGCCCATGGCATCGGGAATCCAAAACCCCAAAAGCCCCACCAGGCAACCACCCACAAAAGCCCTTCCCCACTTAGGAAGAGGAACCTTATCTGCCACATGGTGCATGGAACGCAGACCGCGGGTTAAAAGAATGGAAAGCAGAGCCGTTGCAAGACCAAGGCCGGCTGCGGCCACAGTATCGGAGACCCCAATGGGAAATCCGCTATGGCTAAAGGCGATCTGGTTGCCATTGAAAAAGCGGCTCAGCTCTGTGCCAGCCACCGAAGCGATGGCAATGGGCACAATATTGACCGTGGACCACTCGCCCAACACAACTTCCAAAACAAAAACCAGACCGGCTATGGGGGCATTAAAGATGGAAGAGATCGCTCCGGCCGCCCCGCACCCCACCAGGGTCACGCGCTGGCGGTCGTTCAATCGAAACAGCCTGGCGATATTGGAGCCGATGGCAGCCCCGCTCATGACCACAGGGGCTTCGGGGCCTGCGGAGCCCCCACTTCCGATGGTCAGGCAGCTGGCGATCAGACGTGAAAAACTTGAGCGAAACCGCATGATCCCGCCATAACGGGAAACCGCATAAATCACCTCAGGCACCCCGTGCCCGGCGCCTTCCCGCATGATTTTTTCCAAATAGATGGCTGAGGCTGCGGCACCCAGTCCTGGCAGCACAAACACCCAGGGGTAATCCCTTAAAGAGTGCACGAACTCCATCATCGCCTCAAGGCCATGGTTGAGCCCCAGAGCTGCCAGCCCTCCGGCCAGACCAGCCACCACGCCCGCCACAATAAGCAGCAGGCGGTCATCCGGCTCGATAAAAGCCCATTTTTCAGGAAGCTTAACTCGTTTCAGCATCCTTTTCTGCCTCACATTTTCTTCCAACGCGTTGACGCACCTCGGCCTTTAAAAAGCCCTCTGCCGGGAATGTCCACTCAAGACCTATCTAAAGCGTGAACTCTCCGAGCCGAAGGCTTCCTCCGACATGCATCCTTGAATTTGTGCTGGAACCCATTTCCAGCACCGCCCGAGTAACAAATTCGCCCAACCTTGTAAAGCCACTTAAACGGACAACTTAAAGGCGGGCTTCAAACTTTGCCACTTTTTCAATCAGCTCAGGCACTTGAGGAACTTTTCCAAGAAAAGAGAGAAAGCTTGGTTCACGCACACAGTAAGAAATTTTGGAGAGAAGCTGAAGGTGGGTACGGACGTCCGGACTCAAAATCAAAAAAAGAATGCGAACCGGCTCATCATCCACAGCCCCGAACTCCACCGGATGCTTCAAAAAACAGGTGACAATGGCCGGGGTTTGACACGCTTCCAATGGCGTACGAGGATGAGGAAGGGCCACACCTCGCCCCACCCCTGTAGAAGCCATACGCTCCCGCTCTTCAAGGCGAACAAAAAGCTCTGCCCTTTCAGCCTCATCAAGGCCGGGAACGTTGTGGCTTGCGTTTTCTAAAATATCAGAAGGATCTACGCCTTCCAAATCGTAAACCACCCCGCCTGCTTCCAGAGCTTCAACCAAAGAAACCCCTTGCTGCGATGCACCCTGCCCCTCTTGCGGGGAGCTTAAGTCAAAATTTACATTGTGTTTTGCTGTCCATGATTTCAGGGCGGCGTAAGAAAAAGAGAAGGTAGAGCCGGATTTACGTACCGGAATGCGCCCCTGGCGCACCCATCGTTCCAGAGTATCCTGAGGAAGGGCCAGAGCTTTGGCAAGCTCGTGTGCACTGAGTTTCATTGCCCGTTTCCATTGCTGTTTTCAAGAGGTCACGTCACTGGCACGGAAAAAAAACCGCACCCCAAACTTGTTTGCTCCGCAAAAACCACGTTGTGCCATAAAACCCAACCACACACAAACTTGCTTCATTTCTTCCCTGGATGTTGTTGGTGTAGAGACATACGCCGGCTTTTTTACGAAGTCATCAAACCTGACTATAGTAGCGTATCACCACATGCAGTTCAAGGCGGGCTTTCAAAGGAATCAGAGGTAATCGCCACCCTGCAGGGACCGTGCGATGCAGGTCCGCTTGTAGGTAAGCTCCACCCGACGATTCTGAGCCCTCCCCCTGGCTGTCTGATTCTCTGCCACAGGTCGATAGTGAGCAAACCCCTGGGCCGTCAACTGCCTGGGATCGAGCCCCATATCGATAAGAAATCGCACCACGCTGGTGGCCCGGTTGGCGGAAAGCTCCCAGTTGGATGGTGTTTTTCGGCTTTGCAAAGGAAGGTTATCGGTGTGACCGGAAATTGTAATCGGATAGTAAAACTGAGCCAGAATCATCGCCACCTTTTCCATCAGTATGCGCCCATCTTCAGAAAGATTTACATCTCCAGGGCCAAAAAGAACCCTATCGGCAATGGTAATAACAGCCCCCTCTTCGGTTTCCGTCACCCGCACCTGCCCCCCAAGCTTGTTGAACATAATCAACTCGCGTACGTCACTGACAATCTCTTCAAGCTCTTTTTGAACCATCCCACCAAGTTCATCCACGGCATGATCTCTGGGATCATCCGCATCGCTCTCTGCACGCATCACAAGCCCTTCGCGGGTTCCGGTTTCCGGAACCTGTTGCACCCCCAGTGCCGACTTCATGGATTGAATCAACTCTTTAAAGGTCTCTTCCTGAATGGTGCTCATGGCAAAAAGCAGAACAAAAAAACACATGAGAAGGGTCACCAAGTCTGCAAAAGTGGCCATCCAACTGGGCGATCCCTCTTCTTCTTCATCCCCCCCAATGGTGGCTGGTGGGATCAGTGCTGGAGGCTCTTCCTCGATTGGGGTACCGCTTTCTTCCGCCATGAATTACCCCTCCTTTTTGGAACCTGAACTTAAATAGACGTTCAGCTTATCTTCCATAAGCCTGGGATGCTCACCTTCACGAATGGAGACCACACCTTCATAAAGAAGGGCCATGTTAAGGATCTCCTCTTCGCTTCGAAGTTTCAACTTATCTGACATGGGAATAAAAAGAAGGTTGGCCAACAATGCACCGTAGAATGTGGTGATCATGGCCACCGCCATCTTGGGACCAATGGAAGAGGGGTCATCAAGGTTGGCAAGCATCTGAACCAGCCCTATAAGTGTGCCCACCATGCCAAAGGCAGGGGCATAGCCTCCCATGGAGGCGAGCACCGAGTAACCCAACTTATGTTCTCGGGCAGTGAGTTCCATTTTTTTCTGCATCATGGCGGCGATGTCCGAGGTTTTCACCCCATCCACCGTCATTTGAAGGGCACTTCGAAGATAAGGATCCTGGGTACCAGCAATATCCGCCTCTATAGAAAGAAGCCCACCTTTACGGGCCTTATTGGAAATTTCAACCAGTGTCTTGATAAGATCTTCGGGCTTTTCAAGTTTAAAGATAAAAACCTTCATCACCGTCTTAAAGACACCCAAGAACTCTTTTAAGGGATAACCGATCATGGCGGCAGCAATGGTACCCCCCACAACGATCATCACAGAGGGAAGGTTCCAGAACAGCATGAGGCTGCTACCCAAAAGAATACACGCGACCGTAAACCCGATACCCGAAATCAGACCAATGATCGAAGCCAGATCCATAACAAACCAACCTATCCCTTAATAAAAACTGTCTCTTCCAGGGGGTCGATCCGGTTGTAACGGGAGATCTGCCTGATGTACGCCTCCGTCAAAACCGTATTCTCCGGCAAAAGCATGGCTCCTTTAGCGGTATAGATAGCTGAGGCCAGCACCATACCTGGCTTTACCTCATATATGCCAACTTCCACTCGGTCTGCCGCATCGCTTTCAGGCTTCCGTCCCAGGTGTCTGGCAAGCGCATGCACCACTTTCGGATCGAATTGCGTCCCTGCGTCTTCTTCCAGCCTGCCAAGACGATCTGCCACACCGCCACCTTCGGACCAGGCCGCAAGCGTTTCATAGGCGTCAGCCACAGCGAGAATCCGCGAAGCCATGGGAATAGCCTCTTTTTTAAGCCCCGCTGGAATCCCTTCTCCATCCACCCGTTCAAAGAGATGGCGAATAATCCGTGCAACGCCTTGAAGCCCTTCCACCTTCTCCAGCATCTCTGCCGCTCGAAAAGGATGACGGGAAAGAAGATCGGTTTCGGTTTGACTCCATTCAAATGGGTTGCGGACAGCAAGAGTCTCGGTAATATGAAGCAGCCCCAAATGGTGAAGCTTTGCAGCGGTCTCCAGCTCTTTAAGTGCAGACCGCTCCAACCCAAGAGCTTCGCCAAGAGTAACGGATAACCTGGCCACATCACCGCTATGACCTCGTTTAAATCCTGGCCTGGTGTCTAAGGCGCGACTTAAAAGCTCCACACAGGACGAAAGTGTCCGTGAGGCTTTCAGCGCCTCGCCATCGGCACGGTCCACAGCCCGCTGCCTCTCTTCCACCAGGAAGGCAACCTGCTTGAGTGAGGCTGAGTGAGTCTGCCGCTCACTGACAAGTTCTTCCTTGAGCTCGTCCAGTTGTCGTTCCAACTTCTCTCGGTGTTTCAGTTCGTCTTCCACACACCTATCGGATAAATCGGCCCTCTCCTTTAACCCTTTTATATTAAGCAGAAGGGTGATGCGGGCAAGGAGTTCATCTTTAGAGAAAGGCTTAACCAGATATTCGTCGGCTCCTGCCTCAAGGCCAGCTACTACATCTTTTCCCTCCACATCAATGCCAGAAAAAAGCATAAAGGCAACATACTTCAGACTCTTTTCCCCACGCACCCGGCGGCACAGTTCCAACCCGTCCATGGTCGGCATGGCCACATCGCTGATAATAAGGTCCGGCTGAAAGGAAAGGGCCTCGGCGAATCCTTCTTCTCCGTTGGAAGCAGTCTTCAAAATATACTGTTCACCTTCTAAAAAGCGGGTGTAAATATGGATCAAATCGTCATCGTCATCCACATACAATATTTTTGCCGGGACACTGCTCTTCATCGCCTTCATCCTTGTGCATGGGTCCATGGGTCAAGGGTAAATCACCCGTTTGCCATCCTCATCGGATCTATCCGCCGAAAACATAAACAAAAATCAGACAAAGGTCCTATTCGCTATACCCATCCAGCCACCAAGCATCCCAATCCCTTGAGACCATCGCTTGGGCCAGGTGTTTCCCCGTTTCGGTCACCAGCCTTCCCATCACGACATCAAGCCATTTTTCGGCCCCTTTGTGACCGGTATCCATCAACTTTTTCAGATCATGAATAAAGGCGAGTTGATCGGCATCTTTAGCCAGCTTCGCCTCAGGGGTTTTTCCTTCGTTAAACTCTTCGATAAGCCTCTTATATTCAAGACCAAAAGGGAGACCCGAGGCCTGATGCGCCACAGCTTTTGCCTCTTGGGCATCACAGTACCTCTTCTGGACGTAGTTCAAATCCCCAATGCGCGCCTCGGGAAGATCATGGAGAAGACACATCGCCACCAACCTTGCTCCATCCACATCTGATTCCATACGTGAAAGCGCAAAGGCAATGGTTGCAATCATGAAACTATGTTCTGCGACACTTTCCTGCCCCCCACCAAGAAAAGCGTAACCTGATCGGGGTAATTTTTTGAGCATTCCTGCTTCATAAATAAAATCAGCGATTTTTTCCATACCGTCATTCTCCTCTCAGCAAAGCAGCGCACACAGACACCCTTATTAATTCAGACCCAGCAACACGTTTGAAAACATTGACAATAAACCTGATAGCAGGCTATATTTTTATCGTAACCACAGTTGAAACGATGGATAAACCTCTCTTTTTTATTTCATAAGGCACAGCTGTCCCAGCAACTCCATAATGGGATCTTTCTTGATTTTTAGTTGACACTCTGCTGAAAAAACCAGACATTGAAGAGAAGTCAACAGACATGGAGCACCCCATGCACCTGTCTTAAACAAAAAAACATGACCCCGCTGACTCTGCTTGGCCAGAAACCACCACATACCAAAAAATAGTACGCAACTGGCTTATGGTGCTGGGAAAAGTCTTACTTGCTTTTTTAATTTACAAAAGACCGTCATCTTTAATGCTATAATCCGGTCAAAAAACAACATCAACCATCCACACAATCATACCGGAGCGAATATGGATATCAAGGCCAAACTCCTTTATGCAACCGCCCTGACTTTGCTTGTTCTCTTCTTATCCACTGCTGCAGCCACAGCAAAAGCCAGAGAAGTCTCTTCGGAAACCGGTGTTTACTACACGGTTAAAAAAGGAGATACCCTCTGGGGGCTTTCCCAACAATTCAGCGACGATCCATTCACATGGCCAGCACTCTGGAGTGAAAACGATCAGCTCAAAAACCCTCACCTCATCTATCCCGGCCAAAAGCTCAAACTCATTCGAAGAAGCGATATCGACAGATATGGAATCGACGGCAAACCCGATGAGATGGAAAAAGAAGACACCCCAGAGTCAGCGTCCCAAAAAGTCGCCTCAAAAGAGCCTACAAAGAAATACTACTACTCAAAAATTGACCAAGTCGGCTTTATGACTTCTGAAAAGGTTAAAGCCCATGGTCAAGTCTTCAAGCTCCAAGGTGAAAATCAGATCATGCTGGGATCCGGTGATACACTCTATATCAAGGCAACCAACGACACCCCTCTGGTCATTGGGGCACAGTACACAAGCTATCGCATCATCCCCAAAAAAGTTACCCGAGGACGGTTTATTGGCCTAAGTAGGGCGGAACTCAAACACATCAACGATAAGATCAGCACCCAATACCTCCTTACCGGTGTCATTGAAATCCAAGCTCAAGAGGGTGCCTACTTCATGGCAAAGGTCATTCGGTCATTTCGAGACATTCGTCTTCATGACGAAATTGTCCCATACAAAGAGCGCTCCCGATATATCCCCATACGAAAGGGGCTTGTCAGCGTTGAGGGTGAGATCATCATCTCTGAAAGCGGCGAGACCACCTTTGGCCAAAATATGACCGGCTTCATCAACAGGGGGATACGGGACGGAATCCAGGCAGGTCAAATCTACTCTGTCTACTTCACCGAAAAAAAAGAATCGGATAAACTTTTCGGAGGGAAAGACCTCTCGGTACCCATCAAAGTGGGGAAATTCATCGTGTTGGATCCCCGAGAAGAGACCTCCACCATCCTACCCATCCACTCATCCCAAGAGCTTAAACCCGGATACAAATTTCGCGTGGCCGAGTAGCCCCATCTCAAAAGACACATAAAGGGCGCCCAAGCAGGCGCCCTTTGTTATCATGACTTTTAAAAAAAACAGCACACCGAGAAACGCCACCTAAAAACGCATTCTCGTTATTGGTTCTCCCAGGTAACTCGAAGAAGCTCCTCCCAGGTTGTCTTTCCCTCAAGAAGCTGTCGAACACCGCTCTCCCGTAAACTCACCATTCCTTCAATACAGGCCTGCCGTCTCACTTCAGCCACATCACAACTTTTCGTGGTCAATTTTCGTATCTCATCTGAGAATGACAATATTTCAAATATGGCCAACCGCCCCAGATACCCAGTTCCTCTACACTTCAAACAACCGGCACCTCGATGAAGGGTAAGGCCCCCCTCTCTGCCCGTATCCAGCCCCAAGCCTTGAAGCTTCTCCGCCGACATCTCATAGGACTCGGTGCAGTGCGGACAGATTCTTTTCACAAGGCGCTGTGCCACCACCCCCGCCAAGGTCGCCTGAATAATATAGGGTGGAATGCCAAGATCCAAAAGACGTGTAATAGCCGAAGGCGCATCGTTGGTGTGAAGGGTTGAGAGAACCAGATGGCCTGTCATGGCGGCCTGTGCTGCATTCTCGGCCGTTTCAAGGTCACGCATCTCTCCAATCATAATAATATCAGGGTCTTGACGCAAAATATTTCTTAAAATGGTTCCAAAGGTAATCCCAACCTGAGGTTGAACCGCAATCTGGTTAAACTCTTCATGGACCATTTCAATGGGATCTTCCACCGTGGTAATATTCAAATCCGGGCTCGCTTTTCGCCTCAACGTGGAGTAGAGAGTGGTCGATTTACCACTTCCTGTTGGACCACACACCAGAACAATACCATGGGGCCGATTTACCAATCCTTCAAAGCGCTCAAGATCCTCATCGGTAAAGCCAAGGTTCTCAAGATTCTGAAACATCACTTCAGGGTGCAGCACACGCATCACCACTTTCTCACCAAAGGCCACGGGCACCGTGGAAACACGGATCTCCACCTCTGTCCCATCTTTGTCCGTCTTTATACGCCCATCCTGGGGCTTTCTCTTCTCCGCCATATCAAGACGACTCATGGCCTTAATCCGAGTGATCACGGCACTGTGAATTGCTTTGGGAAGATCGTAAACGTTGTGCAAAGCCCCATCGATACGCATACGAATCACCGTAACATCTCGCTTGGGTTCAATATGAATATCGCTGGCGCGTTGATCAAAGGCATAGCTAAAGAGGTGGTTTACTGCGTTGACAATGTGATGATCCGAAGAGTTCACCTCACCATAAGAACTGAGTTTGACGAACTGTTCCAGGTTCCCCAGGTCTATTCCTGCGCCATCGTATTGTGACGATGCCGCGACTATAGATGAACGAAAACCAAAAAACTCATTGATATATCTCTCAATTTCAGACCGAGACGTCATCACTGTTCGAACCCGCATCTGACTTACCCGCTTCAAATCATCTATCACCTCGGTATTGAAAGGGTCTGAAGTGGCCACGGTTAACTCGCCGTTGCTCACTTTTACCGGCAACACGAGGTGCTTCATAGCAAAATGCTTGGGGATGGTCTTGGTGACCGTCTCCATGTCAAGCTTAAGAGGATTCACCTTCATGTACTCATATCCCCAGGCCATAGCCAGACTCTGGTAAACGGCATCTTCATCCAGCGGTTCACTGGGTTTGTCATGACGCGCCATTCCCAAATGGGTCAAGATATCTATAAAAGGAACCTTTTTGTCCCCGCTTTTTCGGCGGAGCTTTTTTTCAACGCTCTCTCTCATGGAAAAGACCTTTTGGGCCTGATCCTGAGACAATGCACCCTGTTTGACCAGATCGGTTAATACGGACTTTGGAGAGAACCTCTCCCGGGAGATGGCATTCATGGCTGGGGCAACCTCATATAGGTGGGAAAAAGGGATTGAAAAAATGATGATGTCTTTACTTTTAACACATGGACTTCTCGCAAACAACATCGGGCACTACCAAAGCTTGCTGTTAATTTTTTTTACACTTCATCACCACGAATTGTTCGCTTTATTGCACCAACCCACGACTCACGGAATCCTCTATAAAGAACTTTAATCCGCTTTGCGACCTTCCAACAATTTCAACTAACGCACCCCGAAACCCATAAATCCCCTAATAAAACAAGTAATTAAAATATGGCTTCACAAAACAACACCCTTCATTTCACACATTGTGTAAAAAAAGGCTCCCATACCCCTCAACTGCCTCATCCTCACGAAAACCAATTTATTCCATTTACAGATCAATGTTTTCATAAAAAACCAACAAGACAGGCACATTCCTTGAATTTCATTCTTATCACAATACCCCACCAGAAAATTCAACATGCAAACCATTCGAAGGTGTCATTATGAATACACAAAACGGCTTCACCATTGTTGAACTCGTCTCCACAATGGTTATCATCACCATTTTGGCCTCGCTTGCCCTTGTCGGATTCTCAGCTCTTAAAGAGGGCATGCGAATCAACTCCGCCACCAAAGAGCTCCACTCCCTCTTTCACCTGGCAAAACTCAACGCCATCAGAAGGCGAGCCCCTGTGGCCATCGCCTTTACGGCAGGTACAGGAAGCTCGGGTCGTTACGTGGTTTTCGTAGACAATGGATCCTCCATAAAATTACTGGAAGCCAGCGAAGACGTGATTGCCCGTGGAACCATGCCCGATGGGGTTATCATGAGTGATGTCAGTTTCGCCTCCAGTGCCGCCCGCTTCAATACCGTCGGCATTCCTGTGGCGTCCACAGGCTCTGTCGGGATCAACAACGGATCCAACAAATACCGCCGGATCACCTTGGGAGCTGGCGGAGCAACACAAATAGAGTTGAGCTCAAACAACACCAACTGGAGGCAGTAACAATGAAATCTTCTCCTAACACTGTCAAAAATTCGGGATTCACCCTGGTCGAACTTCTTGTGTCTGTTGCCCTTGCTGGCATTGTCTCTGTTGCTCTTATCACCTCTTTTACCGCCTTTACTCGCGCCCAAACAGTCCAGGACAACATCATCGGACTGCAACAAAATGTCAGAGCCGCTCTCTATTTTATGGG
>JAKSCC010000360.1 GCA_022360815.1 Desulfobacterales bacterium | reverse complement strand
GGAGTGTTTCAATCCACGCTCCCGCGAGGGGAGCGACGTGCCACGACCCTTTCGTGGACAATGACGACCATGTTTCAATCCACGCTCCCGCGAGGGGAGCGACACTTCAAATATAAACCACTTAAACAATAGAGAAGAGACGCCACATTTCGCGAACCCTCTTTTTTTATCCTCGACCTTCAAACAGAAGGCCACCTCAGATTTTCCTATCTCTTTGAAAATTTACACACATATGCTCATCGCGAACCCCGAGCAGAAAAAAGAGGCACAACCTTTTAAATTTTTTCAGTGATACACACAAAAGAACTTTTCGAGCTTGTGGTTCGCATGAGTATTCACAGAATCAACGGGCCGTCTGGATCGCGGACGGGTTTTGCTCCAACATGCTCGACTTTTCGCCGCCAGTTTGAGCCCAGATAGTAAAACCTCAGACTGTCTTTGTCCGGATCGATCTGATCGAGAAGTTTCTGTTTCATCTGGGTCCAGAGGGCAGGATCCACGTCGCATTCAAACACCGAATACTGCACGCGCTGGCCATAATTTCGACAGGTTTTTGAAACCAGTCGAAGCCGTTTGGCACCGCCATCATCCATGGAGACATCATAACTGACCAAAACCATCATAGCCGCTCTCCTTTACCGCCAGACAAAGGGGGGGTAGCCATCCATATCATCACGGAAAAACCGATTCAGAAGCTGCGCCTGAACAAAGAAAAGCTGGCCCACCTGAACCTTCTCCCCGATAAAAGGGTGATGGACTTCGTCCTGTTTTCGTCTCTGGTAAGCCTCGATTACGGTTTTCCTTGTCTCCGCATCCATCTCCACGGCTCCCGACTCCCGGGTATTAAACCCCTCTGGAGAAATTTGGTTCATGTTGATAAGTGAAAGGGCCAGCCGATCTGCCACCATGGCCCGAAACTCCTCCATCATATCCAGGGCAAGCCCCGGCCTTCCCGGCCTGTCCCGGTGAAGAAAACCCACCGCCGGATCGAGGCCAACAGATTCAAGGGCAGAACGAATATCATGCAAAAGCAGGGTGTAGAGAAAGGAGAGCAGTGCATTCACCGGATCTTTCGGTGGCCTGCGGCTCCTGCCTGTAAAGCAAAACGCATCCTCATCCTTTAAAATAAACTGATCAAGCACCCCGAAGTAAACCTTTGCGGCATCCCCTTCAAGGCCACGAACCGTATCCAGAGACTTTGGTGTGGAGAGTTCTTTCAACGCAGCACCAAGGCGCTCCACAGCCTTCTTCACGGCATCTTGCTCCATTTTATCACCGTGATCCCGCAGTGCCCGGGAGACAACGGCTCTGCAATTGGCCACCTTTCCAAGGACACAGGATCGCGCAATATCGGATGAGACTTCCGGGCAATCTGCCAGGCAGTATTGGGTTCGCCTTACCAGCACATTGCCTGAAACCGGCCCCACCACGCGTGCCAGAAAACGCCCCCGCTTTGTCAAAAAAGAGATGGCCACCTCCTTTTCGGCACAAAACCCCATCAAAAAAGGACTCATGGAAACATTGCCAAAACAGACGATCCCTGAAAGCGTGTGAATAGGAATTCGGGCTGCCACCTTATGATCGATATAGACACAGACCGTTTCCCCATCTTTACCCAGATACGATTTCTGGGTGGTAATATAAAGCGTGTTAAGAAGTTTTCTCACGGCTTGGAAACCTCCTTTAAATACCCCTGAATCGATTTTTTCGGCAACACCTTCGGCATGCAGAGATCCATAAGCGAACAGGTGTCACATCCCTTAAAATAACGGGCTTCAGGGGTCTCTTCCGACTCGACCAGCTCATGGAGGGAGCGGGCAGCGATTTTTGTTTCGCTTCGAAGGGCGTCATCAAATGAAACCGTCTCTCTGCGTCTGGTTTTACCATAAAACAGAGATCCTTCGAAAATAGAGAGCCGGTACTGCTCTTCAAGACAGAGGGCCTGAGCGCAGAGCTGCACCCGGTCATAATCCCCCTTTTTGCTTTTCCCCCTTTTGTACTCCACAGGGTAAGGCACCCAGCCCTCTTCCGCCTGATGAAACTCCACCACATCGGCCTTTCCCACAAGCCCAAGGCGCTTACTTTTCAGCTCCATTGCGTAGACCACACGGATATCGGGCTCAAGGCGCTCTCCTCCCCTGTCCACCCGTTCGTGAAGCACTCGACCCTCCGCAGTGTACCGGTTCTCCACCCAGAGCCTCTCCACATGAATCAAGGCGCACTGCCGCCTGCAGAAAAGAAGATGCTGAAGGGCAGATAAAGGGAGAAGATCGTCGTCTGGGTACATGGCTACCACCTCACTTCACAGGATACCCCTTGTGGAAGATCATCGGCAATGCAAATGGCGTAGTCTTTAAATGCCCGGGCCGGAGCTCCATCACCATTGGAACGGCTGACGGTAACACAATCAAAAAGAGTATGGGCAGGTGCACTTCCCAGCTTGGAATCGTGCTTGAAAACAATCAATTTTCGTGTGCTCATCTTCCCCCTTGAAGCGGAATGATCGTGCTCGAACATCTGCGTCAACGATTCCCAGAAAAGCTCCAGGTCTTCTTCAGAAAATCCGGTTTTGGCGGCAAGAGGGGCGGAGATATACCCTTCCGCTCGGTAAAGGGCATAAGGAACGACATACTTCCGCCCCATGGTGCGATTATCACCAGCCTGTTTTTCCGACTCTTTTTCCGTGGTTACCGCCATCCTTGTGATACTTACTTCATGGGGCACGATGGGCTCCTCGCTTTTGGCAAAGGCCATTTGAACCGGCCCCCTCACCTGCCCACAGTTCACCTCCGTTGTCATCACCGCTCCAAAACTGCGGATGTCAAAAAAATTCCCACACATCCACTGGGTCACTTTTCTGGCATCCTCCTCTTTTTTAGGGAGTTTTTTCTTTTCCGGCTTCAGGTCCAATGCCTTATAGGCCATCTCGTTTCTCTGATTTAAAACAGCCTTCTCCTGAACATAGATATGAAACCCCTCCTCCCCATCTTTGGCGAGTTCCACGTAATTTCGAACCTTTCGCTTCAAGCAGACGTCTGTCACCATACCATGGCCGGTCTCCGGATCGATTCGGGGCATATTTCCGGCGTCAGGATCGCCGTTTGGGTTACCATTTTCAACATCAAAAAAGAGAACAAATTCGTATCGGTTATTCAGTGCAGTCATGGTCTACTCCTTTTCGGCTTTGCGATAGTTGGCGTTGCTTTGATGGTAATATCCGATGGTGAACACGCCCTGATCCTGAAGAGACATTCGTGTGGGAAAGTCATGAATATCTTCCATAAGATCCTGAACCTTCCTGTCCATGGCAGAACCATACTCCGCCTTGGCAAAATGATGCTGCGCAAGTCGTAAAAGCTGAGGAAACACAATGGACGGTGTGGCAGAAGCAGAGCTGAAATAGCGACTCCGAATGGTGCTTCCCACTTTGCCCAACGCATCTGACTGCGCTTTTTCAAGCAGTGAAAAAAGACGCCCGAGCAGATAGGGCACATCCGTTCGTTCTGAATTCAGTGACATGGTCATCTCTCCTGATTTATATGGATGATTTCGAACAAGACACGCTTTGATGATGGCAGCCCGAATGTAGTTCACCTCTTTGTCGGCACGAATTCTTGAGAGAATTGCCGAGTAAAGAGTCTCTGGATACCGGCCGCCTGTAAACACACTTCGTGACAGAGCCCCTGAAAGCATGGGAGGGATGTTCTCCCTTTTCTGCTGCACGGCCGTCTCCAGCAAAATCTGCCACAAAGCCGGAAACTCCGGTTGATTTTTGTATTGCCTCTCAATGCAGAGGGCGTCGTAATGAAGGCTGACTTTTATGGCCAGCTCCCCAAAGGATGCTTGATACCAAAACCTTACCGACAGCCGGGATTGATTGGGCGCAAGCCCCAGGATATAAAACCGAATATCCGGATTAAGCTTTTCAAGGGCCTCCTCAACAGGTTTTCCATCACGAAGGGCCTGAAGGATGGATCTCACCTTACCGGCTGTCTGAACATCTTCACCCGACGCCTCCTCTTCCGGGACACTTGGAAGATCAAACAGTGAGGCCAGAAGATCCTCTTCCGGGCCTTTTTTTTCCGCCCAGAAAACCGTACTCGTATCGCCAATGGTAAGGCACCGCCGGTTCTCTCGCCTCAAAAGATAATTTAAAGCAGTGGTATATGAAAATGCGACATCCTGACCGACCGGCGCATTAAAACTCTGCTTTTTTCCATACGATTCAAAGGCGTCCAGGTTAAACGAAACAATGGCACACCCGGCGGCCTGGCCCCCCACCACCCCCTTGATGGGAGGATGGAGCCTTGCAATGGAAGCGTTTTTTCCTGTAACAAGGCATGGGGCCCCATGGCCTTCATGGGCCGTATCCGCCTTGATCGATTGCCACAGGGAAAGCACATCGGCATCCTCATGGACCGGAGCCTCTTCTCCTTCAATCCAGAAGATAAGATTCTGATCCAGGGCCTCGTCTTTTAACTCCAAGGCCTCAGCCTGCTGAACCGACCAGGTTTCATAAAACGAAGCCACCGCCTTTACCGACTTGCTGCCTGAACTCTCGGCCAGTTCAAGATGTCGTGATTTAAACGCCCCAAATGTCTGTGCGGTGCGCTCTGGCTTTCCTTTGCCGTCAATGCCGAGAACATATCCGGAGTTGTCCCAGAAAAAATTGGGAACCAACGATGATCCAGCCCGATTTTCCGCAGCAGGGACCACCATTTTTCTGGCCACCACTTTTTTGCCGGAGGTTTGGCGCAAATCCAGCAGGCGCTTGAAGTGCCCGTCGCCATCAATCATCACGGCAAATGAGATCTTCTCCTCACTGAAACCCGGTTTGGGCATGTTGGTATCGGGGTCGGCCACCATTCGATGGTAATAATCGTTTAACGCACCTAAAATCATAGCCTTGCCTCCTCCCACCAATGGGCCACGTCTATGGCCCCCTTTTCCAGGGTGGGCCTGAAAAAACGAGGCGTCATCTTGTCTTCAAAATCAATATCGTAAAGCATCCACCCAAGATCTTTGGGAAGATCGTTTAAAAGCTCAGACGCAGGAATCTCCCCATCCACCCACGCAAAATGGGCGGCAAACTCCCGGCACCCCAGGTAAGGACGATGAAAACACTGGCCCGCCATGGCCCGCCGTCTGAAAATATCCATGTGCTTACCCGGGTTGTCCTGCTCCCCTGCTCTATCTGTCATCTTAAAATGGGCCTCAATCACATAGCAGACATCACGAAGCACCAGAGCGGCCCGCTGCTGTCTTTCATCCTCAATAAACTGATGCACAGGCTTGCCGCTTTTCATCGCAGACTTTGCCGAAGCATACGAAGCCTTTCCTTTGAGTTCGTTTCGCCTGACAGAGTCGAAACGAACGGGCTTTAGCACATGGATTTTATCCACCACCCAGCTGATGGCTGGCTTCCAGTGAATCGCCTCCAGAACCCCTCGGGCTGCCGAAGGGGTCATCACATCGTAGCTCACCCTCTCCACCTTCATCTCCGGCCGGGTAAAGCAGGCATAGTCCCCCCACACTTTCAACCTGACGCCAAATCCCATCGTCTCCTCCTCTCTTATCCACGCCCCCGTTCATCACGAACAGAGGCGGCACGTTATTCAAAAGATCCCACGGCCCGCTTCCCAATACGAAGGATCATCGGAGCAGAGCCCCACATCATCACGATACCCAATCCCCTCGCGTGCCACATAAAACCGATCACACACCGGCTCAACCCCTCCCTCAAAAAGCATGTCCAGCTCTGTGCGGTACACCTGAACGGTATAGGCCTGAAGCTTTCGTAAAACCCCGGAAATCTCGTCGCCATACTCAAGCTGCCTGATAAGGCGCTTTGCTTCGTCCTCTTTTTCCACAATCACCGAAACCATATCGGTATCGATAAACCGATAACGCGAATCGATCTCCCGAAATGGAAAGGAGGTGGGCAGGCTCAGGCCCTTGTTGGCCTCCGCCAAAAGCGCCATGATGTTCTGAGAATCGAGCCCTTCATATTTATAAAGGGTAGAAAAAAAGTCGAAGACAGCTGCCGGCCCAAACAGATCATCATGCCTTTCCGCCACCATCTGACACACCTCAGCCCTGCGCTGAAAACCGGGTGCCCGTTTGGGCATTCCCGTCTCCGGTTTAAATATAAACACCTCACCACAAGGGGATCTCCCCTCCCGGTTGCAGCGGCCGGCGGCCTGGGCAATGGCATCAAGCCCGGCAAGAGCTCTGTAAACGACAGGAAAATCCACATCCACACCGCACTCAATAAGTGAGGTGCTGACCACACGACATCTCAGCCCGTCACGGAGCCTTTCTCGAATGGTTTTAAGAACCAGCCTTCTGTGGGCAGGATACATTCTGGCACTTAAGTGGTAGTGCCCGTCGCCGTCACCCAAAGCCTCAAAAACCTGCCGTGCGTGATTTCGTGTGTTGACAATACAGAGAACCGCTTCTGCCTCTTCCAGTTTTTCTGCCAGTTCCTTATCGGAAAGGAGACCAAGATTTTTCACCCGAGTCCGTTTGAACACCTCAAAAAGCGGACCTTTCCTCCTCTCCGGAATGATCTCGCGAATCACACCCGGCTTAAAACCACAGATCAAAACACCTGAATTTTCCAGGGCCGGTTGGGTGGCCGTACAAAGCACAAGGGTTGCGCCATAATTGTCTGTGAGCTCTCGAAGAGCCATGACTGATGGGTTCAAAAGTGGCAATGGAAGCATCTGGGCCTCATCCAGTATCACCACACTCTTAGAAATATTATGCAGCTTGCGGCAACGGGATGACCGATTTGCAAAGAGGCTTTCAAAAAACTGCACCGCTGTGGTCACAACCAGCGTCGCGTCCCAGTTCTCCGTTGCGAGACGAAACCGCACCGCATCTTCGCCTTTCACATGCTCATCGGAGCCCTTCTTTGCTTCATCCGGATGGATGTAGTTACAGTGATGCTCCAGCACCGCATCATCGCCCAGGGCCTTTCGGAATACATCTACGTTTTGCTCAATGATGCTGGTGTAGGGAATCACATAGATCACCCGCCTTAAGCCGTGGGCCTTTGCATGCTCAAGGGCAAACGAGAGAGACGACAACGTTTTGCCGCCACCGGTGGGTACCGTAAGTGAAAAAACACCGGATTTCTTCCCTGCGGCATCACGGCAATGCGAAAGAATCTCTTTTCGAGACGCATTGATGGGGGTCGCCTTTGCCCCTTCTAAAAGACCGGCCATATACTCTTTAAGCGTGTCGGCAAGAACCTCAACAGAAGGCCAGCTCCCACGCTTTTCTGTTTTTTCC
>JAKSCC010000026.1 GCA_022360815.1 Desulfobacterales bacterium | reverse complement strand
TAACTCTAATTCCCATTTGACATCTTTTTGAAAATCATGGGCATCAGGGCTAAAGTATGTAGTTGTGACGCCAATTGCTTTAGTTGCACGCTCATATTGTTTTACGCCATAAAGAGATCTTACAACTGAAATATCAACTGGATTACCAGGGTTTGGTCTTTTGCATTCAATTAAATATTTGTTTTCAAGTAAGTCTTTATTTCCAATGGCAATAATGTCTTTACCACCATCCCTGGTTTGTTTTGTAAGTTCAACACTGTAACCAAATCCATCGAATAGTTCTGCGATGAAGCATTCAAATTTTCGCCGATTCATTACTTTTATTTCTTCAGGATACTTAATGAAGAAATCTATCAATTCATCAGATAAGAACTTGCTAACTTGAATTATAGAATGAGATTCATATGGCTTTTGATTCAAATCGAATGTGGTATCTAAATTTGGTATTAAGACGCCACCTAATGGGGAAAATCCTGTTACATATACCATTTAGATCTCCGTATGAAAGCTAACGCTTGAGCTTAGGGGCCGCCGAGCGAAGCGAGGGGACTTACTGCGCAGCAGTAAGCGGTCCCTTAAAGCGATTTGTTATAGCTATGATTCCCCCTTACATAACTTTCAACGGCCTCAAATGGCGTTGAATAATCGTTTTTTCCGACAGATAAATACGAAAAAAGGCATTGGTTTATTAACATTTCCATAGCATTGATGTTTTCAGAAGAATATAATCCAACCGTCATTCTTTTTATCTCGTTAATGCTGCCTGTTATTTTTCGATTTCCATTTTTGCCGATGGAAAAAGCTTCACTGTTTTTATACCAAGGACAACAACTCGTAATCTCGCTTACAACACCCTGGAGAGTTTTAAATTGTGATTTACGGCGAACCAACGTAAACAACGTTAGTTCATGCACAATAAAGAGCATTGGAACACGCCCAAACATGGCAATATCAACTTTCCAGAAGTCTCCTGAACGCTCCTCAAGCTCCGCCCAACTGATTTTAAATCGTTTTGCGGCTTTATTACTCAAATTGATCATTGTTTTGTCTCGTATATTTAAGGCACTTCATGTTTAAAGCTATAACGCTTGAGCTTAGGGGCCGCCGAACGAAGTGAGGGGACTGGGGCGCAGCCCCAAGCGGTCCCTTAAAGCGACTTGTTAGCCGACTTTCTTTATAGCTCGAAGTTTGTTCATAACACTGTCCCCATATGGAGTTAATGTCCAATAAGTACCAGTGTCTTTAATTGAGCGTGGTTTGTTACTTTGTACCATCAATCCTAGTGCTCTGAGTTGTACTTTTATTGTTTGAAAGTCATCGTCTATGATTGTAGGAGGTTTAAATCTATGTTCGAAAGTTTCATCTTTATTAGCTTCTAACAATTGGGGCAGACCGTATTTATTTACAAATCTATTTAACGATGCTCGTAAATCTGTATCAGTAGCTTCATTGATCATGATTGGAGAAACATGATAAAAAATATTGTCCCATGAAGTAGAAAAGTTGTATTGCCAATTATAAGTTTCGTAATCAAAGATAGATTTGCATGCAAAATGGACTGTAAAAATGTCTTCTTTTTGAGCGAAGTCCTCTGTCCCTGGAGGTGCTTGTGTACGAGCTTCGTTTAAACGGCTTTCTAAATTTTCTATTTCCTTTTTCAACTTCAATATTTCTTGAGAGGCTTCTTGAGAGGGAATTAGGTCACCACGAACCCAACCGATACCAGGGTGTTTTCTTTGGAGCATTATGAGGCTTCTGCTTACAACTGATCCAAGCTCTTCAGGCGACTCCCAAAATTTGCACATCTTTGACTTTACTTTATCTCTAAATTCTTGAAATTTTTTTTGACCTTCTTCAGTTTGCTCAGTTAGCTTTTTGGGCAAAGAATCTGGATCTTTATGCAGGAAGGCAATAATTGGCTTACGCGTTTCCAATGCATAGTTGTATTCCATTTCGGTATAACCGATACCATCAGGGCTTATACTTCCATACCTTGCACCTAAAATAAGAATATAATAATCACATTCATCGATGACGCCTTGAATTAGACTCCATTGATCTTCATCTGCGGCGGGAAACAACTCCATACCTGAAGGAATACAGTCTAACTCAAGAAGAGCATTCATCACTTCCTGTCGTTCCTTCCTAAGATCCTCATATGTTGAGCTTACAAATACTTGGTACTTCTTGTTCATATTTTGCTTCCTGTTTCGTTTTATTTATACGGCTAACGCTTGAGCTTAGGGGCCGCCGAGCGAAGCGAGGGGACTTACTGCGCAGCAGTAAGCGGTCCCTTAAAGCGATTTGTTATAGCTATGATTCCCC
>JAKSCC010000324.1 GCA_022360815.1 Desulfobacterales bacterium | reverse complement strand
GACCAGCTTAACGATTTTAACGGTATCCAATACCGCCCCAAAGGCCACTTGGGCTCCAAACACATAGCGGTGGACCTCCAGTGCCGTGGCAAGGGTTCCTGAAGCGTTCTCGCCCACACTCTGGCGCTGTAAATCCTGGGCCAACCCAATAATAAACTGAACCATAAAGGCCGAATTCAAAGCATCCGGGGCTTCAGCTGCCGGGTCCAACCCCTCATTGACCCCAACTCGGTTCACCTCTTCCCGGCTCAACTGGGAATCCATAAAGGTTTTCAACTTGGCCAAACGATCGTCTGTGGTCTCGATCCAGCGGGTTTCCGAGGTTTCCTGAGAATTGATAAATTGAATTCGAAAGCGGCCGTCACTCTCTTCAAGGGTGGCCAGGATGGGAACCCAGTTTTCATCCATGTTGTTGGCCTGAGCGATCTCGGCCGTGGCAGCCACCGCCCCCTTCACAAGATGACGCCCCAACAGGCTCTCTTTGGCCCGCACCAGGCTAAGAGAGTCTTCCGGCGGCTCCACGGCTGGCCGCGTGCCATTTTCTGGCGTATAAGTCACCGCCTCCTCATCCCGAGCCGAGCCCAGGAGAGCCGCACCCGCCACAGAGGGCGTTTCGGTGTTGTGAAGGCTCGCCTGAGTCAATTTTTCAAACAGATCCAGGTAATCCTCTCCCAGCCCCGGCACCTCAACCTCCAGGGGAATCCTCTCTGCCTCTTGGGGAATCCGTTCGTTTTCATCCAGGTCGGCCCGCCTCACCACGGCCAGGCCAATGCGATCCCCCTCACGAACAAGGGATGCCGGATCCAAGACCACCTGAACGAAATGATCGTCGCTATAGTCTGTGATCACACGCTCAACCGCAGCCGATTGGACCTCACGCAGCCGAACCATCTCCTGATCCAAAGCTGTAAGACGAGCATTCATGGAAAGTTCGGTGTCTGGCAAGACGATGTTTTCCGGCACATCCTCCCGCATCGGGATCGGATTTTTATCCGGTCTCTCAAGTAAAGGAAGGGCATTTTCAGATAAGGACTCGGGCAAGCGTTCCGGCACCCCCACCATGCGACGGCTGCGAGCACGATTCTGAAGCGTTGTTACCTCTTCAACGTCGGTTCGTGTTGATAGCTCTTCCTGTGTGGGGTCGAACGCTTCCGCGTCCAGACGGCTAAGCGCTCGAAAGCGATCTTCAATGGATACCCAACTTGAATCGGTGGAGTCTTCCCATGCCGGATTTTCATCAAAAAGATCCCCCACAGGCTCCAGTGCCAAACGATCGCTTGAGATACGGACTCGTCCAGAAAATTCCGTTCCAAACCGCTGAGTAACCCGAGCCTGATCGGACACAGAAAGGGCTTCGGAAGAATCGGGCAACACAGGCAGACCAAAGGCGTCCAATTGAACACCCATGTTGAATGTCACCAGACGGCTTGAGGCAATCTCTACCTCAGATGCGCCTTGCGCTTCAAAGCTTTCACCGGTACCAGTTTTTCGAAGGGTTTCTCGCTCGACCGTGTCTCCGTAAAGGGCCATCTCCCAGCGAGACGCAACCGCCTGGGACTGGCTCGACTCCAATTGGGACAACGTCTTTCGCCCCAGATTGCCCACCAGTGCGTCGGTAAATTCTCTCTGGCTCTGCCTCAAACGAATCAGATTCAATGACAGTGCATCGGCCACATCTGTGGGAAGCGTGCCTCTGCGCAATTGTTCGGTAACTCCCTTTAAAGCCTTGGCAGCCAGGGCTGAGCTCTTTCTGATTCCAGAATGGGGGCCAGGAGTCTCCTTGAGGCTGACAAAGGCGTCAAAAAGGGCTTGGTAATCCTCCATTCGTCCCGGAAGATGAGCCAATTCGCGGGGCAGAATTCCCGGCTCTATCCGTCCCACCATATCAGCGTAGGCCAGAGCCATGGGGTCGGAGGTGGGGCGATGGGCCTGATCGAGGTAAAGGATATTATTTCCATAAGCGCCCCAATAAAACCGATCGCCCTGCTCCAAGCGAACCTTCTGGGAGAGGGCTGCCATTCGAAAGCGAACCGTATCCTGACGCCCTTCAATTCGTATGGCCGCTTGAGCATCCACGCTTTCGCTTAAAGAGCGAGAAAGACCATCCAGAACCGTTTTAATATTGGATAGCTCTTGAAGACGGGCAGGGTTGGGTCGGCGCAACCCACGCAGGTAGACCTCCAACTCCCCATGGGTTTTCACCAAAACAGCCTGCTTTCTTTGAGCCAAAGAGGAGCGAGCCGTTGCATAACCGGCCTCTCCTTCAAGGGAGATCAAGGCCTCCCCTCTCTCAGAATAGTAGAGATCAAGATCTATACGCAGGGACCGGGCATTCACGGTTTCTGCCACCCGTGGTAAATCGGGAAAATGCATGTCAATGGTTCGAAGGGTGGCAATGATGTTTTCATACCCAGCCCCCACCCAATAGTTACCCGAAGGTCTGGGGGAGATTCGAAGGCGAGCGTCGGTCACCGTAAAATTTTTTACAATGGCCCCATCGGTACGCGAAAAAACACCCATGGCGGCGACCTCTCCATCTGGATCTCGGGTTACGGCAACATAGGTGGCCAGCTCCCTGTCATCCACATCCGTAACACCCCGCTGGATCACCACTTCATTAAAAGAACGATACACATGACTAAAGGCGTTGCCCTCCAGATCGACCTCCAAAGCGAGATCACTCCAGCGATCGATGGTACTGGCCACTTCTCGATACAGAGCCGAAGAGATCAGCCTGATGCCATTGCCTTTTTCCTCTCCAAATCGATTTAAGGCATAAACGTCCGTCGTGTACTGCGCGTCACCGTGCTCCACCCTGTGAATATCGCCCGATGGGGAGACATGGAGGCGAGAAGGCGGCCGGCTGGAGGCGGTCTCCAGAGCCAGATCCGCCACCCTGGGGTCCAAATGCAGATCACCTGCAGAGACCTCTGCATCCTGGGCAATCCCTGCCATACGGTCCAGACGCCGTTGCTCCAACAATACCTCCACCGTATGACGGGCACGGGAACTCAGCTCGCCCTCAAGATAGTAGGAGGCCACCTCTGCTTTGAACTCCTCCAAAAGAGCGCCCAGAATCGGCGATTCATAGTCCTTGCCGAAATCTTCCAGCAACATGGAGACCATTTGCTTCTGCTGATTTGGAGTCAGGTCGATATACCGATCTCTCAGCTCCTCCGGACTCACCACGCCTTGAGTCGCCTCTCCAAGTAGCGCATGAACCTCTTTTAAAAGAGCCCCTGAGACAAAGGCCGGTGCATCCACAACCGCACTTGGGGTGCCGGTTCCTTCCGGTAAAGCAGAGGCACCTGACAATCCAACCTCTTTGGGAGCCGACGTAATGCGCCCTCCATCAAATCGTACCAACCCATGGGGAACGGGTCCGAGAAGGGATTTGACCAGCATCAGTTCATGGGGCGTCAACAGATCGCCGGAAGAGACGGCTTCCCCAGATTCGGTCACCTGACGACCGTTCACAAACCGAATGACGCCGCTTCGTTTACGCCCCAAAGCGCGTTCCGCATTTCCAACCAGCACGCGCACAAGGCCTTGCTCCACGGGAACCTCGCTGGTGACAATCTCACCATGCTCTCCCCATTGGACGATGCGCTTGTTTGCGCTGTTTTTTTGAGACCACACCACCCGGCCGTCTGCATCTGGAATACCGGTCCACTTTCGACCACCGCCATCCACGCTCACCAAAGTCGTTCGAGAGGAGATGCTCCCCACTCGAACCCCCACCGCATGAAGCCCCTTTAATAACTCCCGAGCAAAAGGCGCTTCAGGAGCCCCCTCCACAACCGATGTGGAAGGATCATCGGTGCTGCAGGCCACCAGACTGATACGCCGAATCTCCTGTGTCTCTTCAAACACCTGGTTGTTCATCAGGGCATCGATAATATTTTGAGCCGAAAGGCCTGCAATACGCCCTGGCGTTCCATGGCCCACCAAAATCACCCGGCTGCCCCGATCCAGGGATACAACACGGCCTTCCACAGTACGCAGCCTTCCATCGCTGTCCAGCCGGACCCACTCGCTCTCCTTGGGATTTTTCCCGTAAAGCGATCGTGCAGCCGCCTCAACCACGGGCTCGTCTTCCAGTTGGACAATAAGACTGACACCAAGGGTGTCGGCATACCGAATGCCCAGGGTTACCGGATCGGGATGGGGCGCCGTCAACTCCAAAAGCAGACGGGTCTCTTCCAAATGGTCATGGTCGAGATGACGTCCTGGATGGGCTCGAACATGATCCGAGAGCGCCACCACAAAATCGGTCATGGCTTGACGAAGTCGATAATAGACGCCAACATCCTGCTTTATAGCTGGAGTCTTTGACGTCACCTGCTTTTGAAAATCAGCATTTAGCTTTGAAAGCCCTTCGTGTTGTTTCAAAAGCTCTTCGGTCATGCCCTTCGGCCCGAGACCAGCAACCAGTGTATCAAGGGTATAGGCGAGTTCACGAATGCTGTTGGCCCGCTGATTCTGAAGAATTTGCGCCGCATCTTCGTGCGATACCGTCAAATCCTCTTCATCAAAAGGCTCGTTTTCAGGAAGAAAGTTGTTCTCCACCCCCACTCTGTAGCTTCGGCCGCTGCTCGCTTCAAACCCCACCTTCACGTCCGGATTGAGCGCCGTTGCAGCCCGCACAAAAGAGACCAGGGCTTCGGACTCCACCCCAGACCAATACTCTTCGCTTTGGAGCAGATCATGGTACCGAGGATTCGACAAAAGCCCTTCCAGTCTGAGCCAGTTGCCATCTTCGAAACGCCCCATGGCAAGCCCCACCACCTCGTCATTTTCCGGATCGTGCACCACGGCAAGATAGTAGGTCAGAGGCTCTCCTTCCAGACTCACCGCCCCCTTCTCGGCCAGCACCTTTGCCGCCCACTGATAAAGGGTTCTTTCCAGCGACACCTTCAGTTGATCGGCCCACCCCTTGACAATCCGAGCAAGGGCATCGCTCTCTTCTCCCCCCTCATCCAGCTTAAAAAATTCGGTCTCATAAAACCCCCTGTCGGTTTCGGTGAGAGCGCCCGACTCATCGCGCACCCCATGTATGGCACGGGATCTTGCCCGGTTTTCCAGCATAACCCGGCGATCTTCTTTGGTCAGAATCAAGTCCTCGGAAAAGTCGCCATCGAAATGGTGCAAAATATCCAGTCGATGCCTTTCAATGGCCAAAACCAAAGCATTTTGGGCAGAAAAGGAGAGCCCGCCCCGTTTCAAGGCCTCGGCCACCGCATCTTCTTCCCCATCAAG
>JAKSCC010000115.1 GCA_022360815.1 Desulfobacterales bacterium | reverse complement strand
TCGACAAGGTTCAGGTCACCCTCTTCACCAACAAGGATGATGTGAAAAAACTCACCGATAGGGCCCGTGCCGAGTACAAGACCCGCGACGAGCGCGTGGACAAGATGACCGACGAAGACGTCGAGATCTTCTACTCCTGCTCTCTTTGCCAATCTTTTGCTCCCAACCACGTCTGTACGGTCAGCCCCGAACGTACCGGCCTCTGCGGTGCCTACAACTGGATGGACTGTCGGGCCGCCTTTGAAATCAACCCCACCGGGCCCAACCAACCCATCGAAAAGGGTGAATGCCTCGATCCCAAGCTGGGTCAATGGAAAGGCGTCAACGAGTTCGTGGAGAAGGCCTCCCGTGGGGCCGTCACCCACTACAACTTCTACTCCATGGTCATCGATCCCATGACCACGTGTGGTTGTTGTGAATGCATCGCGGCCATGCTTCCCAGCTGCAACGGCGTCATGACCGTGAACCGGGAGTTTGCCGGTGAGACACCGTCTGGCATGAAGTTCACCACCCTTGCAGGTGTTATGGGCGGCGGCGCGTCTTCACCGGGCTTTGTGGGTCACTCCAAGTACAACATCACCCAGAGAAAATTCATCAAGGGCGACGGAGGCCTGCTTCGCATGGTCTGGATGCCCAAGATGCTAAAAGAAGAGATCAAGGAGCGCCTCGACAAGTACGGAGAAGAGAATGGCTATCCTGATTTCTTCAACATGATTGCTGATGAAACCGTGGGCACCACCGAAGAGGAGATCCTGCCGTATCTCCAGGAAAAAGGTCACCCTGCCCTCTCCATGGATCCGCTCATCGGCTAACCGTAAACCGATTCGGCAGAGGGTGTGCGGCTGCCCTGCCCCACCCTTTGCCGAGACCTTGCGATGAACCGATGCATTTGAGCTGCATCCTTAAAGCTTAAGGACACAGACAAGGAGATACACATGGCTCTTACCGGTATTCAGATATTCAAACTTCTACCCAAAACCAACTGCAAAGAGTGCGGTGTGCCCACCTGTCTCGCCTTCGCCATGAACCTGGCATCGGGCAAGGCAGAACTGGACAACTGCCCTTACGTCTCTGACGAAGCCAGAGAAAAGCTTGCCGAAGCCTCGGCGCCTCCCATTCGCCCTGTTAAAATGGGCAAGGGTGTTCGGGCCGCAACCACCGGTGGCGAAACCGTGATGTACCGTCACGAAAAGACCTTTTACAATCCCACCCTTCTCGCTGCCACCGTACCGGCCTCCATCAGCGACGCAGATCTTGAAAAGAACCTCAAAGTGTGGAACGCCTTTCAGTACGAACGCGTGGGCCTGAATCTTCGCCCCGAGCTTGTGGCTATCAAAGACGATGGCACAGGAGCCGACGCGTTTGCCAAGGTTGCAAAGACCGTGGCCGAAACCTCTGAGTTCAACCTCATTCTCATAAGTGACGATGCCGCTGCCATCAAAGCAGCCGTTGATGTGACAGGGTTCAAGCGCCCCCTCATCTACGCCGCCACCCAAAGCACCGTGGATGCTTTCGGTGAAATCGCCCTCTCCGCAGATCTTCCCATTGCCGTCAAGGCCGATTCAATAGAGGATCTGGTTCCTCTCACGGAAAAACTCACCGGCATGGGCATCAAGGATATTGTCATCGACTCAGGAAGCCGCGAGCCCAAGGCAGCCTTTGAAGATCAGGTGGCCATTCGTCGTGCGGCCCTCAAGGGCGGCAACCGCGCCCTGGGATTCCCCACCATTACCTTTCCCAGTGAGATGGCCTCCTCCGCTGACATGGAAGCCCTTCTGGCCGGTATGTTTATCGCCAAATACGGCGGCATTGTGGTGCTCTCGGAGTTCAACACCGAAGCGCTCTTCCCGCTGCTTCTGGAGCGCCTCAACATCTTCACCGATCCGCAGCGGCCCATGACGGTCACCGAAGGGATCTACGAAATCGGTAACCCTGATGAAAACTCACCCATCATGGTCACCACCAACTTTGCCCTCACCTACTTCATCGTCTCCGGTGAAGCCGAAGGCAGCAAGGTGCCCTGTTGGCTCCTCATCAAAGATGCCGAAGGCCTTTCCGTTCTTACCGCCTGGGCTGCTGGCAAGTTCAGCGGCGATGACGTGGGCATCTTTGTGAAGAAGAGCGGTATTGCCGACAAAATCAAGCACAACGAATTGATCATCCCCGGCTACGCAGCCGCCATCGCAGGGGATGTGGAAGAAGAGCTTCCCGAGTGGACCATCACCGTAGGCCCACGTGAAGCGGCTCACCTTCCGGCTTTCCTCAAAACCAAAGCCGGCCTTGCTTAATCAACATTCAGGGGGTCTCTTAAAAAGATGCCCCCTGACAAGCTATCGACAAAAAACGTCCAAAACAGAGATCAAAAATCCGGAGGGAATTTTATGGGTTTTCAGGTTATTGGAGAGAGCTTAAACGTCATCGGCAAAGAGATTGGACGCGGCTTCAGAGAGAGAGATCCCAAACCGATTCAAGAGGAAGCCCTCTACCAGAAGTCCAAGGGTGTAGACTGGATCGACATCAACCTGGGCCCGGCCAAAAAAGACGGCACCGAATTGATGCCCTGGGTTGTGGAGACTGTTCAAGAAGTGGTGGATGATATTCCTCTGGTTCTTGATACCTCCAATATCGACGCCATTGCAGCGGCCCTTCCCAAGTGCAAGCTGCCCCCCATGATCAACTCCATCATGGCAGTTCCCGAACGCTACGAGCGCATGATCCCTCTGGCTGCCGAGCATGGCGCCCACTTCTGCGCCCTCATGTGGGGACCCGAAGGCCTTCCCAGAGATGAAAACGAACGTGCCGCCCTCTGTGTGGAGCTCCTTTACGCAGCCAACGAAGCGGGCATTCCCAACGAACAAATCTGGGTCGACGGCATTGTAACGCCCGTTAATATTCAGCAACCCCAGGCCATCAGCCTCATGAACTTCATGGATATGCTTCAAGACATCGCACCGGGTGCTCGAAGCACCTGCGGCGTCTCCAACATCTCCAGTGGTGTGCCGGATCACCTTCGCCACATCATCAACATCACCTTTACCACCATGCTCAACATCAAAGGCATGGAATCCTTTATTGCCGACGCCAAAGATGATGGCACCATGGAACTTGCCAAAAACAAGCGTCCCGACATCTATGATGTCATCCAAAAAACCATGGACGGCAACGCACCGAACATGGCGGATCTCTCCGATGAATTGAAGGGTTACGTCAAAACCTGTAACGTCATCCTCGGCCACACCCTCTTCTCCGATTCGTGGCTGGAAGTCTGATCCTATTAGAGTTGCCGGATTCTTTGGTAAATCCGCACCTTATTACCATGTTAGGAAAGCCCCTCAGGCTCTGTGGGGCTTTTCGCATCTTTTTCAAGACACCCTGATTTCAGGGTATGAAGCATAGAGGGGGCTCCATGGACGACAAGAGACAGGATGCCGATTGGATCTATATCTTTGTCAACAACCCCGGAAAAAACGAAGAATTTTCAGGATTCTATGACCAGGAGTTGCAAATCCGATTTATCCCAGCATTCCATAACAAAGAAGATGCCCAGATCTGCTCGGGAAAATTTATGGACCGGCTGACGGATTTCGAAGTACAGGCTGTACACAAAGACGACTTGAACCGGTACGCTTCTGAACACCACTTTCTAATTTTTATGTTGGATCGCTATGGTGCGATTCTGGAAAAAGTTGCCCCGCAAGAGGCTTCAACGCAAAAAGGATGAGCCCTTTGCCTTCTTAACCTGAGGAGGAGCGCTCAATCACACGACCCATTGTTTGACCCAAGGGCATTGCCCGTAACGTGTGGAGAATCATTGCTGTGAGTTTGAAACTGGCATTTGGAGGCAAAGGCGGAGTTGGAAAGACCACCCTTTCAGCTCTTATCGCACGACTGATTGCAGAAAAGGGGAAACGCGTCATCGCCATCGATGCCGACCCCGTGTCCAACCTGGCCTCAGGTTTAGGGATCCCAGAGGAAAAGGAGATTACCCCCATCGCCCAACTCTCGGATCTTATCGCTGAACGTACCGGTGCAACCCCCGGAACCATGGGCGGTTTTTTTACCCTCAACCCAAAAGTGGACGACATTCCCGATCGATTTTCACTGGAGAGAGACGGGGTCAAACTTCTGGTCATGGGAACCGTTCAAAAGGGAGGCTCCGGTTGCATCTGCCCGGAAAGCACCATCCTGAAAGCCCTCATGTTGCATCTTGTCCTTCAAAGGGATGAGGTGGTGATCATGGATATGGAGGCCGGAGTCGAACATCTGGGCCGTGCCACCACCTCTGCAGTAAATGCTTTGGTTACGGTGGTGAACCCCGGCAAGCGCAGCCGAGTGGCCGCCCTTCAGATTCGAAAACTGGCCCAAGAGCTTGGTATCAAAAGAGTTCTGGTAATCGGCAACCGAGTAAAAAGCGATGAAGATCGTAAAATGATTGAGGAGGGGCTTAAAGATTTTGAAATTATCGGCTTTGTGCCTGAGCTTGATGAGGTGGTCGCCTCTGACCGCTCCGGTGAGCGGCCCTATAACAATCTCAATCACGTCCCGGAAGAGTTGAATCGCATTGCCCGCACTCTAAGTGAGCTGGAAGCATAAAAAAACGCCCCGTTCTTTATCAGAACGGGGCGTTTTTAAACTTTTTAAAGCATCTTTCAGCTTAAACATCCCTCCATAAATCCAGAGGGATGGAGCTCCTTAGGAGCAGCAGGATCCTGAAGTGCTGCAGCTACCACAGGCAGACTCAAGCTTGAGGCTTGAAGTCACTTTGAAGCCGACCTCAAGGAAATCCACCTTGATGGGCTGTGCCTGGGCAAGAAACTCTTTATCTACGATGTAGGTGTAACCATCCACATCAAATTTTTCATCATTGTCTTTAGGCTCATCCAGAGCCATGGCAAGGGAAGGACCCCCTCAGCCACCAGAATTGAGGAAAATACGAATGGGCATCTTGTCTCTGCCCTTGAAATACTCTGCAATCTGTTGCGTTGCAGCTGCAGTCACCTCTAACATGGGACCTCCATAGAAGCTGTAAATATATGTGATAAATGAAACTTTCGTTCCGTCTGTCTGGCTTCGCACAATTTAAACATTAGGCCAGACCTTGTCAATAAAGAAAAACAATGGAAAAGCCCCTTTGCATGGGCCTTTCTCTATACTAATTTACACACTCAAAACAAAAAAATGTCTCACAAAGATCCTTGAGATTTTTTGAGACACCCCCCCATTCACTTAATTCAGGAGTAGACACCACATGGAACAGACCCTATCCATTATCAAACCCGACGGCGTCCGCCAAAATATCATCGGTGAAGTGGTCAAGCGTTTTGAAACCCAGGGCCTCACCATCAAGGCCATGCGCATGCTTCAAATGACAAAAAAAGAGGCCGAAGGATTTTATGCCGTGCACAAAGAGCGCCCTTTTTTTGACAGCCTGACCGATTTCATGTGCTCGGGTCCGGTGGTGGTGATGGTCCTTGAAGGGGAAGGTGCCATTGGACGCAATCGGCAAATCATGGGGGCCACCAACTT
>JAKSCC010000262.1 GCA_022360815.1 Desulfobacterales bacterium | reverse complement strand
TCAGCGCTGTCGGTCTGTTCTTCTACAGGATCCCGGTTATCTCTGTATTGATTAATCAGCTCAAAAGCCAATCCGCTTCTTAATTTCATCATTGCATATGCATCAAGCTGATGGGTAACGATATCGCGGCTCTCATAATCCGCATAGTTTTCAAACGTAGGGGCATACTTCACGCATGCCTGAAGCATTCCCTCTCCCATGGTATCCAACTGGTGAATACGTGTGCCCATCTCTCCGGCAGGGGCGTAGCTGGCCGAATCAATCGGCACCATGTCTGGATCGATTTTCGGTATAGCGATAATTACTCCCGGTGTGATCCGTGAAAAAAAGTCGTCCTCTTCATTTTTTTCGGTGCTGAAAAGATTGTCGGTGTATTCTCCTGAGATAGAAATAAAAGGGTGGATTATCTCGCTTTTATGGTCCAGCATGCCGGCCATAGAACACCATCCGGAAGTGGCCATAGCAAGCAGTAATAAGATGGTACCTGAAAGATAGTATTCTCTTTTTGATAGTTTCATATTGTCCACCTAACTCTTATGGATGTTAAAGATATAGACTTTATTCGTGCTATTTGCCTGATCAAACAGCGACAATCGATTTTTTAAAAACGTGGACGCCACATGGTCGCTACAATCAGAATATTCAATAGCTATTCTGTGCTGAGCTTATCAGTCAGGTTCATTTGCGATTGGTGGAATCAAGGCCTGGAGCACAGAGGTGATTTTTTCAGGAGAGTTCTGTGTGTGGGGTTTTTCTGTGGAGACCCTTTAATTTGGGCTGTTAGACGAAATCTCTGGAGACTGAAAACCGAAGCTGTCTCATTGGAAGGGATGAGAAGAGGGGTGTTAGAAGGGGTGCTGGGGGTGTGCGGGTAAAGATGTATATTGATATCACATAAGTAGCGAAAATTTCAATTGAAAAAGTGATGCTGTTTTGGTGAGTTAAGCTTGCGTTATCGCCGGGTTTGGAAAAGGTGGGCAAAATGATGGGGATGATACTCTTGCGGATTCAGTGTGGTTGGCATCACACATAGCTGTGTATGGGGGTTTGCATGTAAAAGGTGAAGCAGAATTGCTCACTCTGCTTCACCTAAATATATGTAATTTGGATTTTTAAGGACAACCTGCCCTTAGTGGCAACCACCGCCTCAGCCACTGCAGTCACTGGGGGCGCATCCACCTTCAGGCTGCTGGGTGGGTTCGTTGGTGATGCCCATCACTTCAATTTCAAAGGTGAGGGACTCGCCAGCAAGGGGGTGGTTGAGGTCTACAACCACTTTTTCGTCATCCACGAGGGTGATGGTTGCAGGGACCTGCTGGCCATCGGGCGTGGAGAGAGCAATGGTTTGGCCCACTTCGGGATTCATTCCGGGAGGGACGTCTGCCGCGGGGAAATCCATGGTGCGCTCATCGGAGCGCTCTCCGTAAGCCTCTTCTGGGGCGAGGGTAAAGGTTTTTTTATCGCCAATCTTCATGTCCATGAGAGCGGCTTCAAAACCGGGAATGAGCTGGCCTTCACCGATTTTTACCTCAAGGGGATCCCTTCCTTCGCTGCTGTCAAAGACATCGCCGTTTGAAAGGGTGCCCTTGTAAGCCACCTGCACGAACAATCCGTTTTCTACTTTTTCCATGGGGTCTCCTTTGAGAGACTTACGATGCTTATTCCTTTGAATATATGAGGTGCACCATGGTGCGAAGCATCAGTGAAATATATCCAGACGGAAGTGAAATATTAGGAGGATGCATGGTAAATATACCCCATATTCCTTTCGGCCTGATAGGTCCTGCTGTTTCAAAAAGTTCCGCAGGACGTGAACTGCTCTACAAGATAGGGGTGATGGCCGAATTGTCAAGGTAGAAGGGACGCGGTTTGTGGAAAAGGCCCCCGAAATGGGGGCGCAAGGTGGGTATGTAAAGAGATTAGAGATCTCCAAAAAGGTACTGGGTAAGGGAGAGGGCGGTGATGGGGGCGGTTTCAGCCCTTAGAATTCGGCACCCAAGCCCTGCAATGAAAAATCCGTTTTCCTTTGCCAGTTCAGCCTCTTCCTGTGTGAATCCTCCTTCGGGGCCAATCATCAGAAAAATATCGGAGAGGCCTTTCTCGTTGAGTTTCATGGCTTCTATCTCTTTAAAAGAGACCTGAGCCTCTTCCCAGAAAAGAAGCTTTAAAATGCTCTCTCCTGAGGGCAACTGCTTAAGCAGCTCTCTCATTTCAATGGCCTTGGAGATTTCAGGAGCGGAAGCCCTGCCGCACTGTTTCATGGCTTCCATTGCAATTTTTTCCCACCGGCCTTTTCGTTTTTCAAGCTTTTCCCCTTTGGGTCGGGCCACCACGCGTTGGGAGAAGAAGGCCTGAAAGCGTGCCATGCCCAGTTCGGTCAAGGGGCGCACCATCTCGTCCATTTTTTTCTCTTTTAAAAAAGCCTGGCAGACGGTGATGGCCGGAAGGTCTGCTCTCTTTTCTGTGGTGGTGGGGGTGAGGGTGAGGTAAACGGTCTTCTCCTGAACTTCGCTGAGGATGGCCAGATACTCTCCACCTTCGCCATCAAGGAGGATGACCTGATCTCCGGCTTTGAGACGAAGAACCTGAATCATATGGCGGGCCTCATCCCCTTGAATGAGGCCTCTGTTTTCTGAGATGTTCTCTTTTTGTATAAAAAAGCGTCGCATGGATTCTGAACTCTTTGCATGATGGTCAAAATAGGGTGTCGGCCTTGAAATCGGGCGGGTTAACCCTTTTGAAACGCGGCAAGGCGAGCCTTTTTTCGGCCCGGGTTCCGCTTTGGGGGCTAAATAACATCTTGACAACGCCTTTTCCATAGCTTAATTCTTGCTCAAGATTTTTACGATATGAATAAAGCTGATATGATCGGTTTTTTAACTTTACCAAAGGCAAGAGACAAAAAAAGATGTTTCGATTTTTTAGCGCATTTTATTATTTTTATTACTGGTATCACATCGGTGTACCCAGGCATGCGCTAAGCCACACACATTCATAAGCGTAAAAGAGCCGTGGGTAGACCAAACCTCAAAGGTCCCACGGCACTCCAGATAAAGCAGATCAAGATGCATCAGGCCGTGGAAGATACCTTTCACGGCCTTTTTTTATGCTTTGACCCAAAAGGGCGGGCCTGTTAAGCGCCCGGCACAACTGGAGGAGAACCATGAGCAACATTGGAAAGATGATTCGTTTTGAACGGATTTTCAATCGGTCCACCGGACGAACCATCATCGTCCCCATGGACCATGGCACCACGGTCGGCCCCATAGACGGGGTGATTGATATGAAAGCCACCATTCAGAAGGTGGCCAACGGTGGGGCCAATG
Source organism: Desulfobacterales bacterium (assembly GCA_022360815.1). Lineage (GTDB taxonomy): Bacteria > Desulfobacterota > Desulfobacteria > Desulfobacterales > Desulfolunaceae > Desulfoluna. Next base: position 3,790 of record JAKSCC010000262.1, on the reverse strand, counting down.
CCATCGTAGAGCACAAAGGCCTTGTGGAAGAGGGCCTTCGGGGCTCGGGCCCGGACATCGGTCTTATTATTCACCTCTCTGCTTCTACCTGCCTTTCCCCCTATCCCAACGCAAAAACTCTGGTCTGCTCTGTGGAGGAGGCCATCAAGCTGGGGGCCGATGCGGTTTCCATTCACCTAAACCTTGGCGATGCCGATGAAAAAGAGATGCTCTACGACTTTGGCCGAGTGAGCGCCGAGTGCCGAACCTGGGGCATTCCTCTCTTGGCCATGTGCTACGCTCGAGGTGAAAAGATTAAGAACAGCTACGATGTGCAGTTTGTAAAGCACGCCGCCCGTGTGGGTGGCGAGCTTGGGGCTGATATCGTCAAGGTCAATTACACGGGAAGCCCGGAGACGTTTCATGAGGTGACCCAGGGGTGCAATGTGCCGGTGGTGATCGCCGGTGGTGAGAAGATGGATTCGGACCGCGATATTCTTCAGATAGTCAAAGACTCTGTTGATGCCGGTGGTGCAGGGCTCTCCATCGGGCGAAATGTGTTTCAGCACCGGGATCCCGAAGGGTTGGTCAAGGGGATGCACCACATTGTCCATGAAAAGGGCAGCGTGGAAGAGGCCCTTGAATTTCTGACAGCCCTGTAAAAAAGCCGGGCAGAAGAACCCTATGCACGCCGTTTTTTAAGGTGTGGTTCGTTTTAACTGAATGCTTTAAGGATGCGAGATATGAGTCGAAAAATATGGGTAAAAATTGACCCCTGGGATAAAGAGTTGGTGTTGACGGCCCTTGAGGGCGGTGCCGATGGTGTGATGGTGCCAGCCGGCTTTTCGGACGAGGTGAAAAAGCTGGGTCGCATCACCACCATTTGCGACGATGGCGACCTGGTGCCGGGAAAGGATGTGGAGCTCTTCACCATCACCCATGGTGACGACGAAGAGAGCATCTGCCGATTGGCCGCCAGCAAGCTGGTGGTTCTTGAATGCACAGACTGGACCATCATTCCTCTGGAGAATCTTATTGCCAAGGGTGCGGATGTGGCAGCCGTGGTAAAAAGCTTTGATGAGGCGCGTCTGGCCTTTGGAATCCTTGAAAGGGGGGTAAACCAGATTATGCTGGACTGTTCAGACGCCTCGGAAGTGAAAAAGACCCTGGAGCTTCTGAAGGCTGCGGAGTCTTCTCTCTCTCTGGTGGAGGCGGAGATTCTGGATGTGAAAAATATCGGCATGGGAGACCGGGTCTGTGTGGATACCTGCCAAAGCCTTGAAAAAGGGCAGGGGATGCTGGTGGGAAATACCAGCAGCGCTCTTTTTCTGGTGCATGCGGAGACCGTCTCCAACCCCTATGTGGCCCCGAGGCCTTTTCGAGTAAATGCCGGAGCTGTCCACGCCTACACCCGTGTTCCCGGAGGCCGGACCCGCTACTTAAGCGAGATTGAGGCTGGAGACGAGGTGGAGGTGATCTCTCATGGGGGAAAGGTCTCCACAGCTGTGGTGGGGCGCATCAAGATTGAGAAGCGGCCCATGCTTTTGATCTCTGCTCTGATTGAAGGAAAAGGGGTGGCCACCATTGTGCAGAATGCCGAAACCATTCGACTTACCAGCCCTCAGGGAGACCCCATTTCAGTGGTGGCTCTCTCTGCCGGTGACAAGGTGCTGGCCTACCACGAAGAGGGAGGTCGTCATTTCGGACATGCGGTTTCCGAAAGCATCACGGAGAAGTGATCATGGAAAAGTCTGAAGATAAGAGATTTGAAGATGAACTGGCCGTGCTGCGGCAGAAGATTGATGCCATTGACACGCGGATTGTCAGTTTGATCAATGAGCGTCTGGGGGTGAGTACGGCCGTGGGCGAGCTGAAACGAAGGCATGGAAGCCAGGTTTTGGATCGAAGCCGCGAGACCCTTATTATGGATCGTATTTGCGATCTCAACAGGGGGCCGGTGGAAAACGGGGTGCTTCAAAATATTTTCAGCGTGATCATGGCGGCTTCGCGTGAGCTTCAAAAACCTCAGACCATCGCCTACCTTGGGCCCGAAGCCACCCACAGCCATCTGGCAGCCCTCTCTTATTTTCATCACTCCGGGCGTTTTGTGCCCTACCGCAACATCTCTGAGATCTTTGCGGAGGTGGAGCGCGGAAGCTGTCACCATGGGGTGGTGCCGGTGGAAAACTCCATTGAAGGGGCCGTCAACCACACCTTGGACCTTCTCTTTGAATCGGAGGTGAAGATAAACGCCGAGCACTACCAGACCATCAGCCATGATCTGCTTTCCACCTGTGAGGGCCTTTCGAAGATCAAGGTGGTCTACTCGCACCCTCAGCCGTTTGCCCAGTGTCGAAGCTGGCTTCAGAGAAATCTTTCCAATGTGGTGCTTGAAGAGTGCAGCAGCACGGCTCAGGCTGCTTCCAAGGCTGCAAAAACTCCGGATTCGGCTGCCATTGCCAGCTCTCGGGCTGCCCAAGTGTATGGCCTCGATATCTTGGAGTCGAAAATCGAAGACTCATCACGAAATCAAACGCGCTTTCTGGTGCTGGGAAAAGAAGACCAACCGCCCACGGGAGACGACAAGACCTCGGTGATGTTTGTCACAGCCCACAGCCCCGGTGCCCTTTTTTCTTCACTGGAGCCGGTGGCCGATACGGGGCTCAATATGGTGAAGCTGGAGTCGCGGCCCACCAAGCGTGAGAACTGGAGTTATTTCTTTATTATGGATGTGGAGGGTCACCGGGAGGATGTCCGTGTGAAACGGGCCCTTGCCAATATGCGGGAGTCCTGCCTTTTTTTAAAAGTGCTGGGTTCCTACCCCAAGGCGGAAATCGCGAGCTGAGAGGTTAAGATGATGATTGATGCGGACACAAGACTTTATGGGCTCTTTGGAAATCCGGTGGGCCATAGCTTAAGCCCTGCCATGCACAATGCGGCTTTTAAAGAAAAAGAGATCAACGCCGCCTACCTCGCCTTTGGCCTGGAAGATGCCCAGGCCGCGCTTGCGGCCATGCGAACCCTCAATATGGGTGGGGCCAGCGTGACCATCCCCCATAAGACCGATGTGATGGCCCATTTGGATGAGGTGGATGAGATGGCGGCTCGCATTGGTGCGGTGAACACCATCGTGAATCGCAGGGGGCGTCTGGTGGGGTTCAATACCGATGTGACAGGCGCCATGCGGGCTCTTAACGCGTGCGGCGGTGTAAAGGGAAAAAGAGTGCTTGTGATTGGTGCCGGAGGTGCGGCGCGGGCCATTGCCTTTGGTATCTCTGAGGTGGGGGGTGAGCTTGTTATCGCCAACCGTACGGAAAAGAGAGCCGAATCCTTGGCGCATGAGCTTTTCGCTACGTTTCAGCCCCTTAAAGGGGTCTCCCTTAAAGGGGTTGATGTGCTGATCAACACCACCTCGGTGGGCATGACCCCTCATATAGATGAAGCACCTGTTGCCCTTTCTGAGCTCTCGTCTGAGACTCTGGTGATGGATATTGTCTACAACCCTCTTGAGACGGCGCTTCTGTCCGGAGCGCGGGCCGTGGGGTGCGAAACCATTGACGGGGTCGCCATGTTTGTGGGGCAGGCCGTGGCTCAGTTTGAACTCTGGACCGGCCTGGAGGCCCCTGGAGCGCTGATGCAGAGCGTGGTGATGCGGTCCCTAAAACGAAACAGATAAAATAGTATCTGTCTTCGGTGAGTCGTCTTTTTGAAAACGGCTCCCTTAAAAACTTTTCCATTGGTATCGAGCATTCACCCTTTCTTCATATAAGGAGCCAATAAAGAAAATGCGACAGATTAAGCCCGGCATGGG
>JAKSCC010000210.1 GCA_022360815.1 Desulfobacterales bacterium | reverse complement strand
CGTCCTCTTTCACCTTGATCCAGGCGAGACCCTTGGCGCGGTAGATGGAGACGAACTTGGTGAGGTCGTCGATCTCTTTACGTGAGAAGTCGATGCAGCCCTTGGCGTTCAAGGCTTTTACCATGCCGCCCTTTTTCACCACGTCGGCGAACACTTTGAAGCCGGAGGTTTCCACGATGGTGGAGACGTCTTTAAGCTCCATGTCGAAGCGGAGGTCGGGCTTGTCCAGGCCGTACTTGTCCATGGCCACGTCGTAGGTGAGGCGATCAAAGGGGAGTTTGACGTCCACGCCGAGAACCTTTTTAAAGACGCTTGCCACCATGCCCTCGGCCATGGCCATGACGTCCTCTTCACCCACAAAGCTCATCTCCATATCGATCTGGGTGAACTCGGGCTGACGGTCGGCGCGCAGGTCTTCGTCTCTGAAGCACTTGACGATCTGGTAGTAGCGCTCGAAGCCGCTCATCATGAGAAGCTGCTTGAAGAGCTGGGGGGACTGGGGCAGGGCGTAGAACTCGCCCTGGTTCACGCGGCTGGGTACGAGGTAGTCACGGGCGCCTTCAGGGGTGCTCTTGGTGAGAAAGGGGGTCTCGATGTCGAGGAACCCTTTTTCATTCAGGTAGCTTCGAACCGCAGAGGTGGTCTGGTGACGCATGATGAGGTTCTTCTGGTACTTGGGCCGACGCAGGTCGATGTGGCGGTTTTTCAGGCGAATGTTTTCACCCACCTCAATGTCGTCTTCCACAAGGAAGGGAGGGGTTGCTGCGCGGTTTAAGATGCGAAGCTCGGAGACGTTGACCTCAATGGCCCCGGTGGCCATCTTGTCGTTGACCATGTCCGCAGGACGGGCGGTGACCACACCGGTGACGCCCAGAACGAATTCGCTTCGAATGGCATGGGCCTTTGCGTGGACCGCTTCGTTCACCTCGGGGCTGAACACCACCTGGGCGATGCCGCTTCGGTCTCTTAAGTCAACGAAGATAACGCCGCCATGGTCCCTGCGGGTCTGTACCCAACCCATAAGGGTTACTTCCTGTCCCACCAGGCTTTCGCCAAGCTCAATGCATTTGTGGGTTCGTCTCATATCACCAAGTAGATCTGTCACTGCCCTGACTCCTTCACGTGTGTGTTGTTCAAAATCGGTATCTGTAAAAATTGAAAATTCATCTTAATGGAACTGCCTCCGGCGGGAAGGGGTGGCAAAGCCACTGTAGCAAAATTCCCCTGCTCACCAGGGTTGCGAATGCTCTGCCCTTCCTGCCTCAGGGCTTCACATTCGCAGACGAGCTTTGCCCGTGGGATACGTTTAGCCAATCAGCTTCATTATCCTTAACTTTGCATGGCGCTCTTTTATCAAGGAACGAGAGAAAAGAGTGCCATCAGAAAAGTTTTTTGCGGCTCTTTTTTAAAAAAAAGCGACCTGCCGGAGGCGATTTGGTTTACCCCAGCTTATCTTTGAGCGTTTTAACCAGATTAGCCAGCTCGATTTCCACCTGCTCTTTGGTGGTCATGTTTCGAAGGGCAGCTTTTCCGGTTTCCAGCTCGTTGTCGCCGATCATGAGAACATGGGATGCTTTCAGTTTGTCGGCGCGTTTCATGTGGCTTTTGAGGCTGCGACCGCCAAAGTCGGTTTCACAGGCAACGCCTGCGGCTGCCAGCTGCATGGTCCAGTGGGCGGCCTGTTCGGTGGCCTTTTCACCCAAGGGAGAGATGTAGAGGGTTGGGCCGTCCGCTGTGATCTCCTGCTGCATGGCCACGATCTCCGCTAGGCGATCAAAGCCGATGGCAAAGCCGATGGCAGGAACTTCGGGGCCGCCTAAGGCTTTGACGAGGCCGTCGTAGCGTCCGCCGCCGGCCACGGCGTTCTGGGCGCCAAGAGAGGTGGTGAGCACCTCAAAGGCGGTGCGTGTGTAGTAGTCGAGGCCGCGAACCAGGCGCTTGTCCACTTCGTACTCCACGCCGTTTTCGGTAAGGACGCGTTTGACGGTTTCGAAGTGGTCCTGGCACTCCCCACAGAGGTGATCGAGAATGGAAGGGGCGCCTTCCACGGCTTCCCTGCAAGCGGGTACTTTGCAGTCCAGCACGCGAAGCGGGTTCTTTTCGGCGCGTCTCAGGCAATTCTCGCACAGATGCTCTTTTTTGGCATCCAGAAGTTCTTTGAGGGCTTTCTGGAAGTTGGGTCTGCAGCAGGGACATCCCAGGGAGTTGATGTGTGCTTTCACATCTTTGGCATCGAGTTTCGAAAGCAGGGTGGCCAGCATGAAGATGAGCTGGGCATCCAGATAAGGTGAGTCGATGCCAAACACCTCTGCGTCGATCTGATAGAACTGCCGGTAGCGTCCCTTTTGGGGGCGTTCTCGCCTGAACATGGGTCCGATGGTGTAGAATTTTCGAATGGGGTCGGAAGCGTACATCTTATGCTGGATGTAGGAGCGCACCACGGAAGCCGTGGCTTCAGGGCGCAGGGTGACGTTTCCCCTTTTGCCATCTTCAAAAGTGTACATCTCTTTTTCTACGATGTCGGTTGTGTCACCGATGCTTCGAGCAAAGAGCTCCGCTTTTTCCACAATGGGAAGGCGGATCTCGGTGAATCCGAAGTCTTCAAATGTCTCTTTTGCCACACGTTCGATGGTCTGCCACACTTCGATCTCTCCGGGCAGAACATCTTTGAATCCTTTGATTAGCTGTATCATCTGCTGTGCTAAGCCGCCTTGTCTGTCGCGTCTGTCATTTTTCTTTTGAGGCGAATCTCTCGACAGGCGAGATGACGCCTCTGCCACGTGGCATGAAGGGTCGCCCATGGAGAAGATGGCATGCCATGGGTAGCGCTTCTGCCTTGGAAGGGCTGTGGTGGGCTTGCGATCTTCTTCATGGATTTTCAGATGGTTGTGTCGACCCTTACGTGCGGTGGGGTGCAAATCAACCCCTACTTGTAGCGCAACCGGTAATTGCCGGTCAATACTTAATGTTTCCCGGTAGATGGGAGTGGCTTGAAACCCATTGAGTTTTTTCAAAAGGTGACGTATGGATGAAATCCACGGAGCCTTGGTGCGGTGATCTGTTTTTTCTATAGCGCTCTGCAGCATGAGAGTGCTTCATCCCTGTTTTTATGGTGTCTGGATAATAATTTCTTATAGCAGCGTTAGACTATGACGGAGATGCTTCAGAGCACAAGGTGCTTGAGTGTATCGGTCAAGGGGACAGGAGGATTGCTTGTGAAGCCAGTATGTGCAGTGGTTGGGTGCGGTCGAGTTGGGGTCTCTCTTCTTTTCCATTTAAAGCGGGTGGGCTACCCCATTTGCGGTGTGGCCAGCCGAAGTGAAGGCTCTGCGGAGCGGGCCGCGAAAGCAGTGGAAGGAGTCCCCTTTTCCACACGAGCATCTGAGGTGACACAAGGTGCCGATGTGGTTTTCATCACCACACCCGATGATACCATTTCAGAGGTGGCTGAGGCCGTTTCAGCCGAAGGGGGCCTGAAAAAAGGTGCCAGCGTGATCCACTGCAGCGGCTCCTTGCCCTCTACCATTTTGACTGGCGTTAAGGAGGCCGGCGGTGAGATCGGCTCCATGCACCCCCTTCAAAGTTTTGCCGGGCTCGATCTAAAGGCGTTAAGCGACAATCCCTTTGAGGGCATTATTGTTTCGGTCGAAGGGGATGAAAAACCGGTAGCACTGGCCTTGGCCATGGCAGCGGATTTGGGTGCCCGGGGCCTTACCATCGAGACCCACGCAAAAACCATGTACCATGCGGCCGCTGTGGTGGCATCAAACTGCTTTGTGACGGTGCAGGATATGGCGTGGAAATTTATCGCCGATGCAGGGGTCTCTGAAAAGGACGCCTGGAGTGTTTTGGGCCCGCTTATCGAAGGGACCCTTGCCAATATCAAGCGGGTGGGGCCTGTGGCGGCCCTTACCGGGCCTGTGGCTCGCGGGGATGTGGCCACCATTGATGCTCACCTTGAAAAGATAGGCGAGATGCAGCCGAAGCTGGCTCCCTTGTACAGAGCCTTGTCTCTTCATATGGTGGATGTGGCAAGACGGAAAAAAAGCCTGACACCCGAGGCCGAGGCAGCCCTTGTTAAACGCCTGGGTGGGTAAGGTGTTCTTGCTAAAAAAATTCAACAAAAAAAACCCTGTTCATCTGAGGAAGCCTTCAGGTGAACAGGGTTTTTTTGTGAAATCATCAACTATAGCTTGTTGAGGTATCTGTAAACACTGGGCTCTGAACATCCCAGTCGTTTGGCCACGGCGCGGACCGCGCCTTTTAGCTTAAAAATTCCTTTTTGGTTTAACGTGCCGACGATGCTGATGCGGTCTTCCTGGGATAGGCGCTCTAAGGTTGTGTTGTGCTGAGCCAGGTAGTTGCTAACGAGTTTGTCTGTATTTTCAACGACAGAGTCGTAAAAGGTTTCACCTGCGCTGCTTACAAGGGCGTCGATGGATTCGTAGGAGTTGTTGACCTCTACAAGTTTGTCAGGATGGCAGAGCTTGATGATCTGCTCGCTGATATTTTTATAGCGCCTGTCGTCAAAGTTGATGCAGAGCATGCCGACGATTTTTTTGTCATCATCTTTGATGAACATGGTCGAAGATCTTAAAATTCGGTGGTCTTTGGAGATCCCGTTGTAATTGATTTTGTATTTTTCATTCCTGTAAGCCTCATCGGATATGACTTCCAAGCCGAAGTTGGTCAGGGGGCCTCCCACCTCTCGTTGGCTAATATGGCCGTTTTCAATGGCTACAATGGAGTTGAGGTGGTCTTCGGCGTCGTGGAGAACCACCTCAAAATCCGGCCCCAATGTTTTTCCGAGAAATTCGACAATCAAGCTGTACTGATTTTTCAGATCTTCGTTCATACTTAAAACCTTGAAAAAAGTTCCTTCGATCGGAGAGAACGAAGGAACAGAGAGTTTAGATGGTGTGAATGGCTAAGGGGTGCTCCAGTCTGCCTGAGGCCTCCTCCAAGCGCTCTGCTCCAGAGATAACAGCCACGCTTTTGAGGTGGGCAGCCGGTGGAAAATAGCGAGAGGCTGCTTTGCGAATTTTTTGGGCGTCGAGGGTAAGGAGTCTCTCTTTGTAGGTTTGCCGCATTTCATCGGAGAGCCCTACCACATCCCTGAAAAAAGCCTTTCGTGCTGCTGCTGCAGGTGTTTCAGGGCGATCAATAACCGAGCATGCCTGAAGGATGGCCTCTTTGACATCTTCATCGGTGTAGTCATTTCCAGTGATAAAGTGAGCCGCCTCAGCGTAAACAGAGAGGGTGCGTGCAATATGGGGGTCTCGGTAGGAACCCATGCTGAAGGTTCCCTCTTCAGCAGAGTAGACGGCAAATCCACCATAGGCTCCCCCTTTTTCTCGGACTTCGCGGTGGAGGTAAAGGGCTCTCAGCAGCCTGCTGATGATGGAGAGGGCCGGGGCATCTTCATGGTCCATGCCTACTACGGGAAAAGAAGTTGCCACAAAAGAGACGGCGCTGTTGGTGGACCACCCTTCATAAACAGGCTTTCCGGTTGCCGGTGCCGAAAGAAACGTGAGGGGAGAAGATCCTTCAGGAAGGCTTTCAATGAGCCTTTGCTGACTTTTTTGGGCTTGGGTGAGGTCGCTTTCGTCTGCTGCCAGGGCACATCGAAGGTTTCCTCGGTTGATAAATGCCTGGGCAATCTCCTGCATTTGGAGGGCAATGTTCTGAAGGGTGGCGCGATCACCGGCCCCCTTGACAAGCTCATCGGTGAGCTCTTTGAAAAAGCGGATCTGGCTCACACCGTTCCAAATTTCGGAGACCGCCAGGGAGTCGGTGAAGTTGCGGCTGGCAAGGGAGATGGCCAGGCTGTGCCCATTTTGCACCACGGCAGATTCCAGGCCAGCGCGGTACTCCAGTAGGAGGCTTCGAAGTCTTTCAAGGTCATCAAATCGTGGCTGGGTGAGGCACTCTTGAAGCAAGGTGAACATCTCATCCTGTTTTCGACTCAGGCATTTTGCATTGACGGTGATCAGGGGCAGCGATGTGAGGTTTCCATCGTATCGCCTTCGGGAGGCAGCCGAGAGTCCCATGCCCCCTGTGTGGGCACTGATGGCGCGGGCCAGCTCTTCGTAGTTTTTGGAGGCCGTTCCTATTTTCATGAAAGAAGAACAGAAAAAGGGAACCAGAGGGACAAGGTGGTCGGGCAACGAGGCAGCTTCAAGGAGTCCTGTGTAGTAGAGAAGGCTGTTGGTGGCGCAGTGGTAGCGCTTGATGGGTTCTGTTTTACCGGTATTTGGCTTGACCGAGTGGATCTGTGGGGGAATGTCTGCAAGCTCCAGGGTGGGGAGGCTTGAGATATCTTCCTCCGATTCTTGGAGCATTTTAAGGCGATGTGAGTCCTCTCTGATTTTCTCTTTTTCTTCGGTGGTGAGAATTTCAGAAAGTTCTTCCAGCTTTGCTTGCTCTGCCTTTACTTGTTTTGCAGCAAGCTGGGTGTCTGGAGCCAAGGTGAAGCACACTCGGTGGGGGTTTTCAATGAGGTGAGTACGAATGATTTTTTCAAAATAGCCGCCTTTGGCCACCTCTTTTTTAATGGCGTCAAGGTCTTCATCAAGGAGTAGAAGCCTGCTGGGATCACCGCCGTGGAACCAGCATCCTGAAATACCCAAAAGCAGTTTGATGCCGTAGGGGTACGGGGTGTTTGAAATTTCCCGTCTTCGAATTTCCATCTGGTGGATGGCAGAATCAATAAGCTCGGGATCGATGCCGGTTTGAGTGATGTCTTCAAGGGTTTTAAAGATTAAGGCTTCAATGGCATCGGCCTGGTCTGCTGAGGTCTCTTTAAGCCCGCAGGCAAAGGAGGTATCTCGTGCATCGGAGTCAAAGCCGGTGGCATCACAGAGGGAGGAACCAAGGCGTGAGTCGATGAGGGCTTTTCGCAAGGGGGCCGCTGCATTTCCCAGGAGGATTTGGGAGAGAAGAGTAAAAGTCAGAACGCTTCGAGTATCTACAATGTCTGATACAAGCCAAGCCATGGAAACCTGGGCTCGGTTTTCGCGGCGCTCTTCCTCGGTGGCGGGATAGTATTCGGTTACCCTTTTGGCCTTTTTCCAGCGAGGCTGTGGGGTGACAATGGTTTGCGGATCGATTTTCCCAAATCGTGAGAGCACTTTTTGGCTGATACGTTCCAGATGCTCTTCAAGAGGAAGGCTTCCATAGGTGAAGAAGTAGGCATTGCTGGGGTGGTAGTGCCGAGCATGGAATTCTTTGAGTTGTTGCCAGGTGAGTTCAGGGATGGCTTCCGGGTCTCCCCCGGAGTTGTTGGCATAAGTGGTTTCGGGCATGATGGCTCGATTTAGGGCCCTTCCAAGGATTTGACTGGGAGAGCTCATGGCCCCTTTCATCTCATTGTAGACCACACCCTTAAATGCGAGTTTTTCTTCGGTGTTTCCTGCTATGGCCTCATACTCAAGACGGTGTCCCTCCTGTTTAAAACTGAGCTCATCAAGGGTGGGGAAAAAAGCCGCATCAAGGTAGACATCCATCAGATTATAGAAATCTTTGCGGTTTTGAGTGGCAAAAGGGTACATGGTCCAATCGGATGCTGTGAAGGCATTCATAAAGGTGTTGAGGCTTCTTTTGATCATGGAGAAAAAGGGGTCTCGAACGGGGTAAAGCTCAGAGCCGCAAAGGGCTGTGTGCTCCAGGATGTGTGCCACACCAGAAGAGTCTCGTGGCACTGTTTTAAAGGCCACTGCAAAAGTGTTTTCCATATCGTCTGATTGGATGTGGATGTGTCGTGCGCCCGTGGCCATGTGTTCAAGTTCGATATAAACAGCGTCAATGTCGTCAATGGAGCGGCGGTTGAGAACCCTGTAGCCAGAAAGCGTCTGGCCAGGAGTCAAGGGTGCAGGCTGTGTGGATGTCTGTGTCATGGGTTCCATCTCTTTCATGTGAAATCGGGTGGGGTATCTTTGGTGACTTTGGCTTTTTGTGCGGCGAACGTGGCAGCTTGTGTGGCGCAAAGTCGTGGTTGAAATTTTAAAAGGCAAAACCTCGCCTTCAAAAGTATGCGCATTAAAATGGATTTGTCGAGGAGAGGGAGGGTGAATAGATTCGGTGGGATGAAAAAAGGACGGGTGGGTAGTCTCTCCACAGGCATTGGACACAAATAGAATTAGGGAGTGCTGTACCATAGGCAAACATGAGTCAAGCAGGAGAAAAGATAACCATCCTGTCTGAATGTCTGCAGGTGAGCGATTCAGTGTGTGTCCAACAGCCTGTTACGGAGAGCTAGCCAGGTATATGGCAAGAGCGGATCGATTTTGTGAAGCGATAGCCGGACAAAGGCGTTTTCGGGGTATGGGTGCCGCGGTAGGAGATGCTTTCTGGCATCTTTGAAAAATTCGGCAAGCACACCAGGTGCTTATGGTGCACGGCCCGGCATCGTCTTCAGGCTCTTTTTTGATTAAGCAGCGATATAAACGCCTCGGGTTTTGCGCTTGATACGGCCTATCTTGTTGAGACGGAAGATGATGTTTCTGAGCTTCTTGTCTTCAAAACCGGTCTTGGCCTGAATTTTGGCGAAGTCCGCACCGTTTCGAGAATTTTTGATAACCTTAAGTACGGTGCCGGAAGCTGTCATTTCGGATCGGTCGCCCTTGTCTTTGGCTGATGCAGCATATCCGCGACCGGATGTCTGGCGGATCAACTTTTCAAGACGATCGATTTGAGCAGAGAGCTTCTCAATATCCTGACGAGAAGGAATATCGTAGTTTTTAATGATGGTTTTGAAAAGTGAGTCAATGCTCACGGGTTTGGTTCGCGCACGACGACGGGGTGCGGGTGTCTCTGCGGCTTGGGTCTCCATAGGGGTATTGGGGGTTTCAGTGGACATGGGTCCTCCTTGTTTTTATGGTTTTAAGTTTATGTTAAACAAGAGAATATCTTCATTTTGGGATGGCGGCCTGAAAGCAGCAATACGCAGTCTCCCCCCTAATGAGCGCAGGCATACAGGCAGGATCCTTAAAACAAGGTTTATCTTCCAAATCGTCTTATTGCTCAGATAGTAAGAAGTCGCTTAAGAGATATTCTCTAGGTAAAGAATGCCCCTTGATAACTTAGTTGGTACTGCAAAGTCAAGTAATCTTCTGAGTAAAAAATAGACTTTTAGTAAAAAAGTGGTTTTTACGGACAGATAAGCGCAATTGCGGCATAAATCGTGTTGAAAGGCGAGCGCATTCATGGTATTTTCAAAGCGCCGAAAATAAAAAAGATTGATAGGTCTGACGCCGGTTTGGGCTGGTCGCGCCACCTGTCACTCTTCCGATATCACGGTGCTGCAAACTTGGCGGTCAAGGTAAAAAAAATTGACTGAAGTTGCAGCTTTTTTGTGTAATCGGCTCGTGGATTGTATTTGCTTTATTAGGGAATGAGGATCATGAATCGTGTTGAGCAGAAACCTGATATGTCTAATGGGAATATAACATACTGGAACCGAATAAAAAAACACTTTTTTTCTCTTATAGAAAAAATTAAGAGGTTACAGGGGAATCCTCATTATGTAGCCATGGGGATGGCTATCGGCGTATTTGTTGGGATTACGCCTACAATTCCTTTCCACACAGCTTTAGCAATCGCGTTGGCATTTGTGTTTCGCGGGAGCAAACCCGCGGCAGCAATCGGTGTCTGGGTTTCAAATCCTGTGACCATTCCTCTCTTCTATTATGGAAGCTACAAGGTAGGGGTCGGTCTTTTTGGAGGTCCTGGGGGGCAGATGCCGGATTTTGATAAGATGATTCATACCTTGGAGAGCAGTATTCCTATGCAGGATAAGCTGGATCTTATCAAGGTTTTTTTGGCGCATAACCTTGAGATTGCTCTTTTAATGCTTGCGGGGGGCGTATTGTTGGCTATTGTGCCAGCGTTGCTCTCCTATTATTTAACGAGGCGGCTTATGTTTAGAGCAAAACAGGGGGTGCGTGTGATCAGTACTATTAAACAGAAGAGAAGAGAAACAGATCGTCCTGGTGGCGAGGAGACAGAATATGACGACGCCTAGAGTAATACTTGGTGCATGGGATATGCACGCGAAAAAGAAGTTCGGCCAGAATTTTCTTAATGATCCTTCGGTGCCTGCACTTATTGCAGAGCGCGCTGCCATTGGTAAGGAGGATCTGGTGGTGGAAATTGGGCCAGGTTTGGGGGCGCTTACTGTTCCTATGGCAAAAAAAGCTCAGCGGCTGGTTGCCATTGAAAAAGATACGCAGCTTCTTCCTGTGTTGCGGTCCGAACTTCTGGCCGCTGGGGTTGAAAATGCGGAGGTTATCAACGAAGATATTCTCAAGGTAAGTTTGTCTGAGATTGCTCAAGCCCATGGTAAGCCCATGATTGTGGCTGGAAACCTTCCATACAATATCTCGTCTCAAATTCTGATTCAGATGATTCGTGAGCGGCGCTGGGTGAAAAAGGCGATTTTTATGTTTCAAAAGGAGCTGGCTGAGCGAATCACAGCTCCGGAGGGGACGCGGAATTTTGGGCGTATGGCCGCCATGTTGGGGTATTGTTCCAAAATCAGAACCTTGGTGCGGGTGGATGCGTCCAAATTCTTTCCGCGTCCCAAAGTGGACTCTGAGGTGATAGAGGTGACTTTCCTGGATGAGCCGCCCCATGTCGCCGACGATGAATCCCTTCTTTTTGGGGTGATCAAGGCTGCTTTCGGGAAGCGCCGAAAAAATTTGAGAAATGCCCTTTCCAATAGCGAACTTCCCATTACGGCTCAAGAGGCGGAAGAGGTGCTTAATCGCTCTGAGGTAGAGGTGAATCGAAGGGCAGAGTCTTTGACTGTCGCTGATTTTGTTCGGCTTTCAAATGCACTGGGAGAGTACCTTAAAGAGCGTGGTGATCAAAAATAGAAGCTCTTTTTGATTTGGGCCGGAAGAGGCAAGCCGTTGGCAAAAGATTTTTTTGTCAGCGGCTTTTTTTTGTGCTCAAAACAAAAAAGACCTCTCTTATCAAAGAGAGGTCTTAAAGGCTTAGGTGGCGGGAGTGACGAGACTCGAACTCGCGGCCTCCAGCGTGACAGGCTGGCGTTCTAACCAAACTGAACTACACCCCCGCAGGTGGTGGGCGATGCAGGGCTCGAACCTGCGACTTCAACCTTGTAAGGGTTGCACTCTCCCAACTGAGTTAATCGCCCGTTGCTT
>JAKSCC010000130.1 GCA_022360815.1 Desulfobacterales bacterium | reverse complement strand
GGGTGCCACTGTGCCCTTTGATCTCTCTATTAACAATAACGACGCCAAGATTTGTCTTGAGGATCACCACAGCTTAAGTCCGGGCGACCGGATGACCCTTGTGGTTCGTGAGGGGGTCAGCAGTGTGGACAGTGTGGAAGAAGATGATCCCGTGGTTCTTTACAGGCTGGAGCGCGATCTTCGATATGCGTTGACGTATATCGGTGAAAAGGCGGGTGCTTTCTCCATCGATAGCGTCATGCCCAGAAGAGCCCCCTCGGGCAAAGAGATCACCCTGAAAGTGGCTGGCAAGGGGCTTCCATCTGATAAAAAGAAAATTGCTCTGTGGGTGGGAGGGGTTAAGGCAGAGATCACGGAACTATCTGTTGAGCAAAATGCCATCGCTTCAGGGATTGTCACAGCCACCCTTCCGGCAATATCTCATCCAGGTCTTTACGATGTTACCCTTATCCGGTTTCTGAATGGATCGTCGCAAGCGGTGCGCTATTTAGGGGGGCTCGCCATTGATGCACCCATTCAATTTCACACCATTGTTCCCATGTGGGGACCCCCTACAGGGGGCACGCGTTTGACTTTGACTGGAAAGGGTTTTCAGCCCGGAAATACCATGATGGATGGGCTCTCACTGCGCATTGGGGATGTGCCTGTGGTTTCTGTTCAGGTGATCTCTTCGACAACCCTTTACGCGACAACCCGGGGAGGGCGTCCTGGCAGGCACCAGGTGGTGGGGGAAGATCGTTATGGCAACGAGACCCGTCTGACGGAAAAGCAGGGCTTTGGGTATGGCCTGAACACCCTTTCCACAGAAACGCTCTCCACCGTTCACCCTTCGAGTATTGTGGTGGACCATGAAAGCGGTGTGGGAATTACCAACGGCGGCCTTCTGGTCAGTGGTTACTCCCTGCAGGAGCTTGGGCTCGGGCTTTACGGCAAAGACCAGATTATAGAGACCTATCGGGCTGCATCTTTTGATTTGCAGAATCCTGCGGATCTGCTCTTTGTGGGTGGGGTGAGCTCTCTGCCCAGCGGAGCAGAAAAAGAGGCGCTCTTCTCAGATATCGGCACAGGACTGTTCAATTATCCGGTGGGCATCGATTCGGTACGTTTTGCCATGGCTGATGTGCATGAAGATGAAACAACCCGAAGGTGCCTTTATGTGGCCTCGGGTACCGGCGGTATTGCTGCATTGAATCTGGATGATGAGAACGGGCTGCAACTGATCAGCCAGGTGATGGAGGAGAGTGAGTCTCGCATGGTGGCCGATGTGGCGGCCTCAGGGAACCTGGTTTTTGCTGCCACGGCAAATGCCGGTGAAATCTGTGAGATAAAGAGCAAATGCGGCCACTGCCTTGCCGGCTCAAACGGTGACGGACGCATTGAGGTGGTGAGCTATGCCCACGGGGAGGATCCGGTTCGAATTGGCCCTCTGACGGCTGCTGATGGGACGGTTCTGGAAGGCAGCGGACGGGTGAAACAGCACGGTGCATGGCTTTATGCGGCTGGATCACAGGAGAGCACCTATTGGGATGCGTGTTACTACGGCAGGGAATATTCACTGGCTCATCCAAAACCCAGTAACAATCCATCGCGTATTTCTTCCCTCAACGTGGCTGACAAAGGGCTTATGCGCCATTACGACTTCGACGCTCGCGTCCTTGACTTTGAAATCTATGACACCTGGCTCATCGCGGCCCTTGGCAAGTCGAACGTGGTGTTTGTTAACCTCCATGATCCAGAAGAGCGGTTCTCATTTGAGCTGAATGAGGCGCTTCAGATAAACGAACCGGAGGTTTTTGGGTTGAAGATTTTTGGAAATCTTCTTTTTGCGAGTTCAAAGGGAGGCGGCCTCATTGTTCTGGATCTGACAAATCCATGGTCTCCTGAGATCATTTCGGCTGGAAACACCTTTTCCGCTGAATCTGTGGACTATTTCAAGGGGCACCTGGTGGCCGTGGGAAGCCAAGGCGGTCTGGCCAGTCTGGAGCTTCCCGGATCTTTTGTCAGTGAGCTCAACGTGGAAGAGGGGGGCGTGCTTCCAAGTGCATCTTCCCTTGTTGTGACCTTTAACGAATACATGGACATCGCATCTTTTTCCGAAGATGGGGCTGTCTCTCTCATAAATGAAGACAGCGGCAAAGATGTCGCCATCCTCGGTATCGAGCCTGTGGATCCTGAAAATGGAAGCGCACGAACCCTTGCCATCGGCTTTGAAAGAAAAGCTGGGGCGCGGTACCGGCTATCCATCCGCAAAGCATCCAACCTGAGAAGTGGCGGACTCTGGCGTCCGTTTATTCGGAGATTTATCGCCGGCCAGGCTGGAACCTCTCCCCTTGCTCTGGATCGGGTCAAGGGTGGAATCGCCCACTCCGGGCATTTTGGTGATGTCACGGTTTATGGCAAAGGCTTTCTGCAGGATGGCGGATTTCATCTCTTTATCAATGCCACGAAGGTGCCGCACGAAGAGATCACTGTGGTGAATGATGCCATCTTTACTCTCTCTGCTGCCGCAGTAAACGGGGCAGACCTTTCACCAGGGGTGCATACCTTTCGTGTTCAAAACAGTGCTTCTTCTGCCGTGTTTGCTGGGGCTTTGGTTGCCGGAGATGGATCTGGCAAAGCTCGCTTTACCCTGTCCTCCACATCGGGAGATATTGCCGGGGGGCAAGAGGTGGTGGTTGCAGCCAGCAGGCAGGTGATCTTGCCCGGTTCCAAGGTTGTTCTGCGCTCTTTTGATGGTGAGGAGATTCGAACCCTTGTGAACGAGCAGGGAGAGATTCTGGCAAACCTTTACGATGACGTTTTGGATCTTTCAACCATTCGTTTTCGCATGCCAAAAGTCCTTGCACCCAAACTCTTCAACATCTTCGTTGAAAGCGGCACCCAGCTTCTTTCGGTGGGAACGTACTCCTACACCGTTGAAGGGGGACGCGGTATTGATCTACCCAACTATCCCCCCATGAAAATAGGAGCCGCGACCTCAAAAGCTGGAAGGCTTTTTGTGGGTGTCAAAGAGGGGCGAAATCCCACACACCACAACAGGTTTTTGATGAAATCCGGCCTTGAGATCTACGATATATCCATCTGGGATCGTCCGGTACGGCTCTCTCAAGTTCGTCTTTCGCAGCCCGTCACCGGGGTTGCGGTGGGTGAGAATCTGGCATTTCTTGCATCCGGGCATAGCGGCCTTGTGGTGGTGGGCATACACGATCTTGAGGCCCCTCACGTTTTGGGAACCTATCCTGTGGCACAGAATATGGCCACCGATGTGGCCCTTGATCATGCCTCGGGTATTCTGGCCCTCTCTGTGGCCGAGGGAAGCAAAGGGGGGTACATTCGCTTTTTCGACAGCCGGGATCCCGAACTGGATCAACCCGCTGGCCTTCAGACGTTGGTTCTAACAGGGGATCAGCTGGGTGGCATGCCTCTGGATATCACCTGGCACAACGGGATGCTTTACACCCTTCTCAAAAAAGAGGGCACCCTGCGCATGGCGATCTTTGACCCGGACGCAGGGCCGAATGGTGTCTCGGTTCATCACCTTGGCGTCTCTGCTTCCAGTGATGTCTGGCACAATTATGGGTTTGTGGTTCAGTATGGTCAGGTGGTGGTGACCAATGGAGAGGAGATGGCCATTGTGAGGCAAAATGAGGCCGGAGCATATGAAAAGGCGTATTGGCAAGCCTGTTCCGATTTTCAGGGTGACGGAAACCCTGGTTTTGAACTCTACAACCAGCAAGGGTCTGTTTTTGTCTCCAATGGTCAAGGGGTAACCGATACCCCGGCACCCATTATGGCGGTCACCTCTGTGATGCCTGGGTTTGGTTCCACCCTCTCCACCGGCAAACCGGTGATAATTCGACTGAATCGCTTGATTCATACCGGAACCCCTGCCGGAGGAACGCCTTCTGAACCCAAGGGTGACGATGAAGAATCAGCTGGTGATGAGGATGATGACCCTTACGACCCGGCCGATGCGATCACCCTTACCCTGACCGATGGCAAGGGCAACACTTCCGAGCTAAAGCGTGATGCCTGGACGCTTGTTGCGACCAACACATTGTCTGGCGGAGAGCTTGAGATTGTTATAGTGGATGATACCCTTGTGAATGGCAAACTTGATCTTTTGGTATCCAAGTCGCTTAGGGGGCTTGCCTCAAGTGATACCTTAAATCAAGATCTCTCGGGATGTTACGTTTTTAGCACGGCCTCTTCTCCTGTTATCACCGATGTTTACCGCCTTTCTGGCAGTGGGCTTCAAAGTGTTTACGCCCATGGCGATGGAACGGAAACCATCGTGGTCAAAGGAGATGGATTTTTTGGTGGAGAGGGGGCGCTTTTGCCAATGAAGGTCACGGTCGGAGCCAAAGAGCTTGCCACCGAAAATCTGACGCCTTTGGAAAATTTGAGCGGTTTTACCTTTACCCTTCCAGAATTGCACCTTTCACGTCACACCTGCGCCATCCCCCTTTCTGTCTCCATTGAAAATGGCGGAGAAGATCTTGTGACAGGTGCCCTTGTGATTCAGCCAAGCTCCATTCTTCAAAGCATTTCACCTGTCACCGGACCGCCCCAGGGGGGCAACTGGGTCAACCTTTTTGGTGTGGGTTTTAACGCGCAGATGCGCGTGAGCTTTGGCGATACCCCTGCGGGAAATGTGCGCCTGAGAAACAGTGGTCATGTGGAGGTGCGTGCGCCTTCCGGTACATTTGGCTACTCCGACATCTCTGTCTCCAGCCGTTTCTTCCCGGATGAGGTCAGCACCCTGCCTTTGGCCTATTTTTACGCCGGAACCCAGACCGGGTCTGTGGAGCTTTCACACAATGGGCATCAGATGAGCCCTCTTCGTGCCATGGTGGCCGGTGACCAGATTCTCTATACCGTCACCGGGGGGCGCTACCCGCTCTACGATCGCCAGGGGCGCTCATTGGGAATGGGGCAGAGCAGTGTGGGTCAGCTTGTTTTGACCGATATATCCGACCCCGTGCATCCTGAATTGATTTTGAAAAAGAAGGGCGATACCGAAAAACCCTACTTTAAAGAGATAAATTTGCCACTTCCCAGTGTCAATGCCTCTTCACTGGATGTTCCGGGGTTTGCAGATCTTGCCGTTGATGGTCAGGATCTTCTTGTGGCGGGTGCGAAAAAGTTGATTCATTTTGACGTTACCCTGGCTGCAGACCCTTATGAAATTCAGCCCATCACCCTGACAGCCCGCGCCAACCATCTCACCTTCCAAGATGGCATCTGTTATCTCTCCCAGGAAGATGGGCTTGCGATTTTCGTTCGGCAGTCCGACGGGCGCATGAAGCGGCTGTATCACATTGCTGCAGATGAATTGGGCGGTACTCCGGGGGACTCTCTGGTTTGGCAGGACAAGCTGTTTGTGCTTCTTACAGACGCTGGAAAGATGGCCATGATCAATCTTGTCTCAGGCCATTTTGAAGTGGTGAAGACCCTGACTCTGGCAGATAGTTTTGGGCGGTCGCTCTTACCTGAAAATCTTTTGAAGATGGGAGACCTTCTGATCATTTCCGGAGGCTCTTCCGCCAGTGTTACGGCCTTTCGGGAGACAAATCCTTCTGCGTGGGAGCCGGTGGCGGATCTGTCGCTCAAACATCTAAACGCCAACAGCACCCTTCATGCAGGAGAGCTCCTTGGTTGGGGCCAAACCCTGGCGGTCTCTGCGGGCGATGGCGATCTTCAGCTTTTTGATATCTCACCATGGCTCGCAGGCAACTTCGGCCACTCGGTGGAGCTTCTTCATTACTATGCGGTTACCGGAGCGGTGACCTCTTCTGCTGCAAATGGTGGGTTTCTCTATGCTGGAACAGCCTATGCCTATGTGGGGGATACCCCATCTGAAAACCCCTTTGATGCTGCAGTGGGAAAGGTGAGCGGCGGGATCAACACCTTGACAGATGATGGCCTTTCGGTGGTGACTCAGCAGCCCAAGCCCCAGGGGGTTCTGGCCCAGGGCGAGGCCGTTGAGATTCAGTTGAATCGCATTGTGGACCAGGAGCTCTTTGAAACTTTCAAGGATCAGTGGCTTCGTATCACGCGTTCCGGAGCAGAGGTCCCCGGTATTGTCTCGCATCGTATTGCAAACGAAGGGAGCCGTCTTATCTTCAGGCCCCAGGTGGACTTTGCGCCAGAGACCCTTTACGTGGCCCACCTCTCAAATGAGGTCACAGGCCTTCATGGCAGAACCCTTTCCGGGGATTACCGTTTTCAGTTCTTTGCGGAAACAGCGCCTCGTCCCGTGGTCCACAATGTCGATCCATCTTTTGGAAGCTGGAGGGGTGGCGATGAGGTGACCCTTTACGGGGATGGCTTTACCACCGAAACCAAGGTTTGCGTGGGTGGGGTGACGCTTCAGGATGATCAGGTGATCTCGGTTACCGATAAGCGTATGGTTGTCACACTTCCGGGGTTGAGCGAAGCACCTGAGAGAAATCTTCTGGTTGGTGTGACGGTTCAAAGCGGCAGGTTAATCCACGTGAAGCCGGCAGCGTTTACAATCGTTACAGAGCCCGTCATCAACGAGATCGGTGCCTGGAGTGAGGAGCAGGCGGCAATTCTTACCAGCACCAAGCGGTTTGGGTTCAATGGTGGAGAGCTCATCGGTATTTCGGGGCGAGGCTTTTCCGAAGCCACTCGTGTCTCGGTCAATGGCAAGGTGATCGATGGCGTTTCGCTGAAAAATGGAAATCTTGTTTTTCCGGTTCCAGATCAGACCATTGGCAAGCTTTCGATTGTGATCAGCAATCAGGAAGATGGGGCGGATTCGGTCTCTGACAATCGAGTGTGTGTGGATTTTATCTCCTCTGTGAGGTTAACGTCGGTTGCCTCGCGTATGGCTCGAGATGGCGATATTCTGGCCCTTGCCAGGGGGAATAAGGTTCGGATTTACACGACCCGAGATGGGTTGCAACCTTCGCTTCTCTCCACCGTTTCGACCCAAGGGCAGATCCACGAACTGGTCATCTCCCAAGGCTATCTGGCCCTTGTGACAGGTGCAAATCACGATCTCAGCTTCTATTCACTCTCGAATTTCTATGCACCAGCCAAGGTGCACGGGGTGACAAATCCCACCGCATTTCACCATAAAAATCTGAGCCTTGAAGATGGCCGGTGGTTCTCCATGGATGGTGAGATTCTCCATGCGGGAAGTCTGTACAGCCCGGCGTGGAAGGACATTGAGGTTTCGGGCTTGATTGACCTTAAGACAGATGGCGAAACGCTGGCCCTGCTGACCCAGGACAACGTGATCCTTCGTCTTGCAAGCTCACCTGAAGAGGCTTCTTTATCGGCCCCCATTTCCCATTCGGTGGATCAGCCTCGATCCCTTCATCTCCATGGGGAGCGCGCTTTGGTGTGCGGCACCTCCTCTCTAACGGTTCTGCCCCATGCGACCCTTTCCGCAGGAATTTCTGCCGTGCACCATAAAGAGGTTCCCGGGCTTTTGAAAGCAGCCATTTGCGGGGAACTTATAGCAATTCTTACCCCTGAAGACAGTGGAACCCTCACCCTTTTTGACTGGGTAAATGGTGAAAGCCAAACCCTTTCTGAAGTGGCCCGTGTTCGAAATGCCAGTTCCGGGATTGAATTTAAATATGCCAGGGCAGTGAGTCTCACATCGAATCTTCTGGAGTGGCACAACGGCTCAAGCTATTGCAATGCAGAGATCCCCTTGCCAAACCTCTGCCGAATCACCTCTGGCTCTTCCATCGTTTCGGCCGATCAATCGCTGCTCTTTGAAATCGCCGGTGAGCCTGCCCCATGGGAGGATGTGGTGCTTTTAGCTCAGGTCAAAGGCGATGGCACCCAAGTTTCTGGAAGCACCACCCTCGTGGGGGATAAACTCAAGTTTACACCGGTGGGAAGCGGGTTTGTTTCGGGTGAGAGCTATGTCATTTCGGTTGCAGGGGGAGCTGTTTCACCCTTGATTACAGGAGGAACCATATCCCAGGATACCCCGTGGCACCTCAAAGCTGTGGATCTTTTTGGGGTCTCGGGCGTTGCGGTCTCTCGTGTGGCACCCTCTGTTGTTGTGGCGGGGGAGACCACCCCGCTTACCGTGTATGGCGCCTCGCTTCATGATGTGGATCGCTTCTCACTTGGAAAGACCAGTGTGGCAAGTGAAGCCATTACTGTCTCTGAAGAGGGGACCAGAGCTTCTTTTGATGTGACCCTGAATGAAGCGGGTATTTTAAGCCTTTCAGCCCACCATGGTCAGAAGACCAGCACACTAATGGCAGCTCTTCTTGTTAGCGACTCTCTTTCTATTTCAGGGCTTTCCGTTAAGGGGGGCGGGCTTGCCATCAGCGATGCCGGCCACACGGAAGTGACCGTGTCCGGCGACGGGTTTAACGGAAATATCGCGCTCTATTTCTATCCAGATTTACCCGGCTACAAAGCGGATGCATCTACCCAGCGTGCTTTCTCGTATCGCAATGGCGATCTGGTTTTTGTAACACCACCGGTACTGCCGGGATGCTCCTATGTCGTGGAGGTGATCAAGGCCGAAACAGGCGGCTCTGCTGTGGCGTCTCAGCGGCTTGTGGGGACGGACGATACCCCTCCCGTCTGCACCTCTCTTACAAAAATGACCCAGGTCCATCCTTTGAAACTCACCTTCAGCGAGTCTCTTGGGCCGGTGAGTTTTGTGGCCACCTGCAGCTATCTTGACTATTCCGGTGCAGCCGATAGTTCGGCAGAAGAGCTTTTTCATCTCACCGCAAGACAAAATGAGGTGATTGTCTCCCTTAAAGAGGGGGCGCACCTGTCGGCCAACAGACGCTACACCCTTACACTCTCTTCTTTGAAGGATCCTGCCGGAAATCTTGCCAAAGGAAAAGGGGTTGTGAGCGGAGCCTACACCACCTCTTTGGCCACAGCCGATACCCTGGCACCGAAAAATCTGGGCCTTGTTCTGGGGCCGGGTGGTACCCCCATAACCTCTGATACGGTGCTGCACCGTGGAAGCAGCTATGGCATCAAACCGGTGGCAACAGATAACGTCTCCCCGGTAAACGCTTTGCGATACACCCTTCGTTTTTCCACCGATGGCGGAAATCTTTTTGGTCCAGCCGTGAGCCTATCCCCACATGGCTTCTGGCCCCTTGAGGTGAAAGAGGCCGATGAGGCGCTTGTTTTGAGACTGCTGGTGACGGACCGGGCTGGAAAGAGCCGCTCTGTTGACATTAAACCCCAGCTGGCAGAGCCTGAGATTCACATCGAAGCGGTTGATCATCCAGACTCTGTAGAGGAACTGAGTACAAAAACCTTTGCCTATAAGCTGTCGGGCCATGTCTCCATGGTGAAATCTGTCTCCATGGTTGTGGGACAGAAACTCTACACCAACACAAAAGACGCAAATCTTCATTTTGATAAGCAAAATGGCGCGGTTCAGTTTACCTGGACGGCCCCGAGGCGGGTGGATTCATGCCGTGGTGAGGGCGACTGCTCGCTCCCCCTTACCCTTCAGGTTCATTACGGTTTTGACAGCATCAAAGCCAAGACCAGCCAGGTGATTATCGCTCAGGATATGACAGCCCCTGAGGTCAAGATCGTCTCTCCTGAATCCAATACGGGCGTGCCACGGGGCGTCTCTACCCGTGTGGCTGTTCGTGTGTGGGACACCTATGGCATTGAGAAAGTAACCCGGTCTGTGGGTGGGGAAGAGGCCGTGGTGATGGATGATACCACCGGCTTTGATTTTACCCCCACAGGAGAGGCACCCATAACCCTGCGTGTTACCGCCTACGATTTCAGTGGCAACAAGGCCACGGACTCGGTGGCGGTTACGCCTGTGGATCCCCATGGGGTGATACCGAGCCTTGATCTCCTTTCTCCTCAGACCGGAATCACGCGTCATGCCAAGGAGCCCATTTCTGCGGTCGCGTGTCTGAGAGAATTGACCACAGCCGAGCTGCGCCTTGAGGTTGCTGGAGAACAAAATCACCCCTTAAACCAGACCCATACCATCACGCGAAAATCGGATGGTCCGGAGGTGGTCTCCCTTTCCGTCACTCTTCCCGATGTGCAGGTGGACGATGGCAAGGATGAGAGCCTTCAGGCCCTGAAGCTGACCCTTGTATCCGGCACCCTGAAGGAGAGTGTCTGGATCAATGTGAAAGAGGACAGCGGCATTGGAACAGAGCTTGAACTTTACCTGTCGCCTTTAGAAGAGGTTCTGGGAGGCACGACCCTCTACGCAGCGGCAGCACCCAAAGAGCCCATGGACGATTTCAGCGACGCATCGCTGCTCTTCATTGAGGACCCCACGGGCGAGGTGCCAATTGAAATACCGCTCTCAGATCGGCCAAAGGCGCTTGGCGTGACCAATGAAGGCGATAGCGTCAAGGTTTGTGGTGTACTGAAAGACCGTTCCGGCCATCAGGCTTTGGCTGAAGCAAGCCTGACAAAACACCCCTATGTAGGTGGTGCTCTGAAAGCCTTAAACGGCTCAGGTGCGGCCGATACGCTAAAGAGTTTTGCCGTGGTATGGCCCGAACAGGATGAGGTTTCCCTTCTTCGTTTCGATAACCTTGCTGGGGGCGGAGCACGACTTGTCTCAGGCGAGACCGTCCTTTGGAGCGGTAACCTTACGCGAGTGAAGCAGGCCGAGTTTACAGGAAGCGGGGTGGTGGCCTCTGTGGTGTTGCAAGACCCAGCCCCCAACACCACGGGGCGTGCGTTTGTCTACTGGCCCGTGACAGATGGCGGACTTGCGTCTCCCATCACCACACAAACCCTGGGCCATCTTATTGGCGCATCGGGCGAGACCCTCTTTGTCAGGCATGGTCAGCATCTCTCAGCGCTATTTAAAGCCGGGGATCGATTTGAACCCCTGGCAGGCGTGAGTCTGCCAGAGGAAGAGTCTCTTATTCAGTGTTCGATCGCAAATGGCAGGATTTACGCCCTGACCTCTTCGATGCTTTACTGCTTTGAGCCGCTCTTTTCACCCATTCCCTCCATCAAAAAGGTGTTCGGGGTGGCAATGGAAGAGGCCAAAATGTTTGCAATAGATGGAACACATCTGGTTATTCTCTCCCACTTGGATAAGGCGAGCTCTTTTACCATGGACCCGAATACCGGGGCTCTCACAGGAGAGGTGCGCCTTGATGCCGCAGGCAAGATCTCCGGCATGGCTCTTGATGGCGAACTGACCTGGCTGCGTATTGCCGCAGAGTCTGGCGAGAGAAGATGGGATGCCTTTAAGGGGGCATCGTGTGTGGGCCACCTTGAGACCTCTGCAAAAGACCTCGTTTTTTGCGGAAACACTCTGGTGGCCTCCCATGCCGACGGTACGGTTGAGACCCTGTCTCTGGCTGCGACATCCGTATCTCAGGATCTATCACTATCTCTGACAGATCGTCCCCTGGGCGTATTGATTCACGGTTTGTCCGCATCAGAGACACTGGGTGGAGAAGATTTTAGCTTGTTTGATGCCGGTGGCCGGTTGATTCCCCATGAATCTGTGATTTTTCAACAAGAGAAAGCCCTTTTTGTCGCTTATGGCCATCTGCAACACCAAGAGATGACGCTGGTTCGGTATGATCGATCCGGTCAGCATATTGAGTCGCAGCTTTCGGTGAATCTGCCCGAGTCTGGGGTTCCATTGGTGAGCGTGACACCCACCGAGTCCAAAGCAAGGGGCGCTGTGGTGCCGGTGGTGGTCACTTTTGACTCTGGTGAAAAAGCCTCGCGGCTGGCACTGGAAGACCGTTTCTTTGTGGGGCGAGAAGGTCTTTCGGCATCCCTTTGGCATGCGCTTTCCAATGATCCGGACTTAAGTGCAGCGGCGCTTGCTATCAAAGCCGATGGGGTGGTCATGGAGCCCATCAGCCTGCCTCTGATGGACAACGACAGCTCCATGGGCGAGGTCTCCATCCTTGCACCTCGACCCAACGATACCTTCACCGAAGGAGAGACTCTGACGCTGCACTACCTCACAAAAGAGACGGAAAGTGAAGCGCTTCAGGCGGTTTCAATCTCTTTGGAAGATTTTAATGGCGTCTCCATTGGTGAAGTAAAGGGACAGAGTCATAGAGGCCAGCTGCAACTTCTGCTTCCTCAGGTGACGGAACTTCAGGTATTGCATCTGCGCGTTACGGCCTGGTTTGGCGAGGCATGGCATGCCGTCACCAAGATGACTGAAATTAAGGTTTTTCCCAAGTATAAGATTCCAGAACCTGTGATTGAAGGGTGCTCCCGCCGAATTATGGAGGGCTCATTGCTTACGGTCTGGTTATCCAACCCACCGGACTCACAGCTCACAAGCGATATTCAGGTGTTTGCCGTAAGTGGCGAAACAGAAAGCCTTGTTGAGTCGGACACCTTCCTCATTGATGTCGTGGTGCCGGCTTGTGAGACCCTTCGCATCAAGGGCACCCTTCAAGATGGACTTGGCAACACGAAGACGATTCAAAAAGAGATCCGTGTTGTCTCTCCCTTTGGGGTGACGCTTGCTTCGGAGTCAAAACCTTGGCTCTGCGCTCTTACCGGCGAAAGTGCCATGGTGTATGGAACCGGCTCTGGGGTTGTGGGTGAAGATGGCCTTCTTGTTAAAACAGAAGCCCCGGTCACCGCACTGGCCCGCTATCAAGGTGCCATTCTTGCGGCCCATGGTGAGGGCATCTCTCTTGTTGAAGAGGGGGCGATCTCTGCATCCTGGGATATTGAAGCCCATCGCCTTGTGGTCTCTGGCACCCTTCTTTTAACGTCCAAAGATCAAACATCGTCGGTCTCGGCGCACCGCCTTACCGGACGTGCAGCCACATTTTTGCGATCCATCCCTCTTTCTGGAGAGGTGTTGCAGCTTCACAAATCCTCTCAAGGGGCGGCTATCTTAACTGAGTCCGAACTGGTTTTTGTCGATCAAAGTGGTGCGGTTATAAGGCGATACAGCGGCTCGTTTACCGCAGCGGCACAGACAGAAACGGGGCTCTGGGCCTTGGATGCATCGGGTTCTCTTTCAAGGTTTGCTCAAGGCAAGCGGGTCAGCAGAAGAGAGATCGACCTGTATGCCCATGGCCTTGTGGGTTTTGATGGGTTTCTCTTTGCACTTTTAGAGAGCTCTATGGTCGTGGTGGATATTCGAAATCCCTTCCAGCCAGAGGTGGTGGGGTCCTTCCCCATGGATATGGGCTGGAAAAAGAGGCGTTCCGTGCTTCAGGGTGGAAAGCTCTATTTGGGAGGCGAATCAGGCAAGGTGGTTCAGATTACGCCGTCGGCGCATGTTCCCAGGTGTATTTACGATATGGCCGTGCCCAAAGGACGTATGATGGATCTCTCTATTGCGCGCTGGGGCGCTGTGGCTGCAGCAGACCAATACGGAGCGTATCGTCTGGTTGAAAATCAGAAGGGCGAATACACCGAGTCCATTCATCCGGCACCCTTCTCCATTTCAGCCAGAGAGGTTGATACGTACAAAGATTCGGTGTTTGTGCTTCAACCCACAGCACGGCGCGTGAGCCGGGTGGGAGCCTCTGGAAACACCTCTGTGATTCTCTCCTCAAAAGATTTTTCACACCTGGCGGTATTTGGCGATCTTCTTGCTGTCTCCTTTGGCGAGAAAATCTTGGTTACCCGTGCATCAAATCCCGGCAGAAAAACGCAAGTCCTCTCCATGGGGCAGGGGGAAACGATTCACGCCCTTTGTGCTTACGGGAATAAGGTTCTTGTGAGCACACCAGGCGGCCTTTCGCTGCTTCGTCTGCCATCTTTTCCATGTGAAGAAGATGAGGTTGAAGTGCAGGCCGTATCCACCGGGCTTACGGAATCTGTTCAGACGATGGCCTCTGACGGTGCATGGATCTACTTTGCTATTGGAGAGACCCTTTACCGAAAGAACCCCTTTGACTCAAAAATCTCCGAAGCCCACCCCCACGATTTTGGGGCACACATCACAACGCTTTCGACTCACAGAGGACGGCTTCTTGTGGGGTCAGGCCATGATCTTATCGTTGTCAAAACCGAAATATGGACCGAGGCGGGCATTGGATTGACCCTGGATACGGGCAGGTCGCTTTTTGCTGCCACAGCCCTTGGAGATCTTCTGGCAACTGGTTTTGGTGAAGAGGGCATGTCGCTTTACCGTCTCGCTTCTAGCTGGAGTGAGCCAAAAGCTGAAATCCGCACCCCGGTAGAGGGGGCCCTCTGCCACCGGCAGTCGCCTCTTTTTGCCTCCCTTGTGGAAGAGAGCGGCATCGCACAGGTCTCCTGGTGCATCAATGGCAAAAGCGTGATGGTGATGGATACGCCGCCGTTTAGCGGTCATCTGGCGCTTCCCGCTTCGCTGGCCAATGGAAACACCTTCACGCTGAGCGCCAGAACGCTTTCGTATTGGGGCGATGTGCGGGAGAGTCGTCCCGTGACCATGCGGATTCAAGAATCGCAGGCTGCCCCTGAGACCTTTATGGTGAGCCTCACAGCTCACGGAAACTACCTGCCCGCACCGGTGAGGTTGACGGCTTCTGTCTCTGGAAATGAGCACCCAATAGACAAGATCACTCTTTATCATCAGCCTTCGGGTGATACCGAGTGGCGCCTTTTGACATCTGCTCGATATGTGCCTTTGAGATACTTCTTTGATGCAACCTCGTCAGAAAACGACTCTCTTGTGAAGGCCAGAGGCGTGGATATTTACGGAAATGCTTTTGAGTCTGTTCCGGTATCCCTTCAGCGCCTTGTGGACGAAATGCCTCCGTCTGACCCCAATTTGCATCTGGACGGCACTCTTGATGCAAATGGTCGGCCTATTGCCGGACACCCCTTTAAGGTGCATGCCACAATTCAGGATACGGGAAGCGGTATCAAGCAGGCTATTTTGATGCGGGGTGGGGTGGTGATGCGTGTGCTGGGTGCAGCGGGCCTTTTTGTCTATCAAGAAAACAACCCCACCGAAGGCAGCACGTATGATTACACCCTGCTTATTGAAGATATGGCCGGAAACACCCTTGAAAAGAGCCTCTCCTGTCATGTCTCGGTGGATACTGAGCCCCAGGTGGTGAGCATTACGCCTTTGACCTTTTTTGAACAAGACACCTTTAGCCCTCAAATCTCTTTGAAAGATGATGTGGGGATTGAAAGGACTGAAATCACCTGGAATGGAAAGACCCAGACACGCCAGTTTTTAAACCATCCAAAACACAAAACGTTGACGCTCTCCATTATCGATGAACGAAGCAAACTGACCCCTGATGTGGACAAGCTTCAGCAAAAGCTGACGGTTGTGGTTTACGACACATCGGGTCAAAGCGCTCAGGCATCCGAGACCATGACCGTGCTTCGGGATAAACCGCCCGAGTCATCGTATCTGACCCTTTCGGTTCCAAAACGTGTGTTCAAAGGGGCCGATGTTCCGCTCACCATTGGTATGCCAGGCACGTGTGACGACAGGGATATCCATGAGCTGAAGGTTGACATACTGGATGTGACACAGGAGACCGAGTCTCTGCTTGTCTCGCGGCATGGGGCCAGCTTGTTTAAATCCTTTTTCAAGGCGTACACCGATAAAGAGGCCATGAAGGTGAAGGTTCGCCTCACCGACCGCCTTCATCAGACGGCTGAAAGTAGCGTGGTGACCATACCCCTGGAGCATTTGCCAAACGAGGTGATTTTTGTTTCAGACGCATCGCCGCAGATCAACCCCAAAGAGGCGAAGGTTGGGGATCCCGTTACCCTTAAGGGAAAAATCATGGACGCCAATGGCGATCCTGTAGCAGGCCTGACCCTCTCCTGGACCCTTGTAAGCGGCCCGGGAAGTTCTGGGCACTATCTGGGGGCAAGTCGGGTCAATAGCGAGGGTATTGCAGCCATCAACTTTGGTACCAGCAAAACCTCCGGCCACTACACCATCAAAATGTTCATCAAAGAGTTTCCCACCCTTGCAAGCAGCCATGCATTGGAACTTGTGCCAGGAGTGCCGTCACAAATTCTTATCTCCCACATCAAACCGGTGAGGGTTGCAGAAGATCGTGTGGTTCGCCTGCGCGCTTTAGAT
>JAKSCC010000325.1 GCA_022360815.1 Desulfobacterales bacterium | reverse complement strand
GAAGGGGGGCTTTGGACGGGTGGGGGTGTTTCCCCTGTGAAGTTTTCCACATCGATTTCGTAGCCTATTTTCCGGTGGTATTGAAGAGTGACGTAACCCATGAGGTGGTAGGAGACAAGCATGTAATAGCCGCTTATCACAAAGGTGGAAAATTGAAGTGTTCGAAAACTCATGATGGGGGCCAGGTATTTCATCACAAGGGCCGGGGCGCCCCACAAGATGGTAAGAAGAGCGAACATGCCCAGATAGCCTTTTCCCATGCTTAGGGCCAGACGTACAAAAGCCACAGGGTTGATGGCGTGGAGTACACGATTGGATGAAACGAGTAGGATCATCATGGCTGGAAAGAAGAGAGCGAAAATGAGAAAGACGAAAATAAGAGAGCTTGGACCCAAAAGAGCGGCACTGCCGGCGGCAATGAGGCCCATGAGAAAGAAGAGCACCCCTTGTTTAAAGATGATGATGATGCCGCTTTTTAAAGGAAACCCGCCGACATCCGGAGGCTCAAGGTTGCCGGAAGCGGTGGTTCTGAGCACCAGGTAGGCGTAGCGCACGAGAAGAGCATAAGAGGTAAACTGAAGCAGGCCCGAGGTTAATGTGGGTTTGGCCAGAAGGGAGCTGAGGCAGGCGAGAAAGACCACAAAGAGAATGACCGAGACCTTAAATGGGTAGAGAAAAAACCGGGGAAGTCGTTTCCAGAAAGGCGTGATGGCGTTGATATTGCCCACCCATTCCATCTCTCGGTTGCACCGAGGGCAGAGGGCGATAGTTCGAGTCACGGCTAGGCCGTTTTGCGTTTTTTTCTGGGCACAGGTATCGCAAAACTCTCCCTTGCAGAGGGGGCAATGCCAGTGGGACGGCTTCTGAGGGTGGTGAATGCAGTAGCTGGTCATGGCGGTCCTGTTTTTTTGAGGTCGATATCTTTTATGGAGAAGTGATTCTGACTCTTAATGATAAAGGGTTGTAGCATAGGTTTTGTTGGTGAGTAAATCTGTTCGTGGGAAGGCGTGTGGAGAAGTAAAACAAGAAAAGGCGCTGCCGGGAGGTGAGGGCAGCGCCTTTTAATTTTTGTGCATGGTCTCCCATGGGACGAACATGGGAAGCGGAGGGCTTAAGCCACGGCAGGGGTCTCAATGGCTTTTCGGTACTGGATGATATCGGCCACGGTGAGTACCGGCATGTTGTGCTTTAAGCCAAAGGCCACAAGCTCTGGTAGTCTTGCCATGGTGCCATCTTCATTGGTGAGTTCGCAGAGCACGCCTGTGGGTTTAAAACCTGCCAGGCGGCAGAGATCCACCGTGGCTTCGGTGTGGCCCTCTCTTTCCAGGACCCCACCTTTTCGGGCTTTTAACGGAAAGACATGGCCTGGGCGGTTGAGATCGTCGGGGTGGGCATTGTCTTTGATGGCGGCTTTAATGGTGGTAACCCGGTCGGCTGCCGAGACACCTGTGGTGACGCCTTCGGCCGCCTCAATGGTGAGGGTAAAAGCGGTGCCGAAGCGGGATCCGTTGGCCGGGACCATCAAGGGAAGGTCCAGCTGATAGGTCATCTCCGGGGTGAGGCAGAGGCAGACAATGCCTGAACACTCCCGGATCATCAGGGCCATCTGGGCTTCGGTGATGGTTTCGGCGGGAAAGATGAGGTCGCCTTCGTTTTCACGGTCTTCATCATCGGCGACCAAAACACCCTGGCCGTTTCGCATGGTTTCAAGGGCTTTTTCGACACGCTGGATCGGGGTTCCAAACTGCTTGAGAAGATTCTGATTCATGGAAAAACCTCCAATGGTTTTTGGGTCGTCAAACGATCGGGCCGAGGGCAAAAAGTCCACGGTAAAAGAGACGACAAGTTCATGAATCAGGGCTTTTGAAGGAAGATGGGGCTCACCCGGCAAGGACCGTCCTTGGGGTTGTTCCAACTGAAAGGCATCACGGCACGCACGACACGCGTATGGTATTACGGCATCTGCGTAAGGGACATCCTATCCTCTTCCATCCGGACTGTAACCGTCGGCTCCGGAGTCTCACCGGATCTGCTGTCCCCTCTCATTTTGTCCACCTTTGAGAGGGCGCTCGCGGGCTTACCTGTAGAAGGCTTACCGCCGGTGGGGAATTTCACCCCGCCCTGAGAATAAGTTGGGGATATTAGAACGCCGATCCGCCTTTTTGTCAAGGGGCTTTGTCTGAAGTCGGAAAGCTGACTTTATGTTGCGCATTTTCCTGGGTGTGTGCCATGGGGTGGGCGGAGTCGTCTTGTATCGCTTGAATTGAAGCAGAGCCACTCCTGTTGTGAAAGGAGTGGCTCTGAATGCAGGTGAGATGACTGACTTATTTTAATCGTTTTTAAGCTGATTGGCTCGGAGCTGACCGCAGGCAGCTGAGATATCCTGCCCCATGCTTTTCCGGACAATGGCGGTGAAACCCGCATTGTGGAGTTTTTGGAGAAACGCATCAATTCGGTCATCATGGGGGCGTTTAAACTCGCTGCCCTCATGCTCATTAAAGGCGATCAGGTTGATTTTAGCCGGTAGATTTTTAAGAAGCTTAATCAGTCTTTTGGCGTCGTCGTCGGTGTCGTTGATTCCCTTCATAAGGATGTACTCAAAGGTGATCTTCTCACGCTGCCGAAGAGGGTACGCCTTCAAGGCTGATAAGAGCGCCTCTATATTAAAGGTGTCATTGACCGGCATGAGGTGGCTTCGGGTTTTGTCGTCGGTGGCGTTTAGGGAGACAGCTAAATTGACCGGGCTCTTTTCTCCGAGTTCTGCCAGGCGGCTGACCACCCCGCAGGTTGACACCGTCACTCGGCGATGCGAAAAGCGCAGGCCGTAATCTCCGTCGGTGATCACCGAAAGGGCGGTCAAGACGCGGGGAAGGTTTGCCAGGGGTTCGCCCATGCCCATAAAGACAATATTTTGAAACGGCTTTTCCGTTTCTGCTGCATCGTCTTTTACGGGGAGCTCATGGAGGACATCTCGTACTTGGGCGATGATTTCGCCAGCCTTAAGATTTCGTTTGAAACCGCCTTGAGCCGTAAGGCAGAATTTACACCCCTGTGCACATCCCACTTGGCTTGAAATGCAGAGGGTTTTTCGGTCTTTTCCTGGGATGAGAACGGCTTCCGTGTACTCGCCATCTTCAAGTTGGAACAGGTACTTACGTGTTCCGTCAGAGGATATTTCTACGTTTGCTTTTTTCAGACGGGCTATGGTATAGTTCTCGGAAAGCAATTGTCTTAAATCTTTGCCAAGATCCGTCATCTCCTCAAAGGAGTCGGCCTGACGCAGATAGACCCACTTGAAGATCTGCCCTGCTCGATACGGTGCAATGCGGTTCTCTTTGAGCCAGGCCTCCAGCTCCGACCTGGAAAAATCTTTAATATCTTTTTTTTTCATGTATTTTCCGTGGAAAACGTGTATAATAAGGAGTTTGTTATTCTTGGTATACCCTTATCCGGTAGAAATTTCAATGACTTTCACGCGGTGCAGTCGCCTCTGATTTGAATTAAGGTTGTATGTTCGATAACTTAACCGAAAAAATGACGTCGGTCCTTAAGGGCCTGAGGGGACACGGAAAACTCACGGAAAAGAACATTGATGGCGCACTTCGCGAGGTGCGCATGGCTCTTCTTGAGGCCGATGTTCATTACAAGGTGGCCAAAAATTTTGTGGCCGGCATCAAAGAGCGTGCGCTGGGCCACGAGGTGATGGATAGCCTTACCCCCGGCCAGCAGGTGGTGAAGATCGTCAACGACGCCCTCACCGAGCTCATGGGTGAGAGTCACGAAGGTCTCCTTCTCTCCGGAGAGAAGCCCGTTTCTGTTATGTTGACAGGACTTCAGGGTTCCGGTAAGACAACCACGGCTGGTAAGCTGGCGCTTTATCTCCGCAAACAAGGACGGAAACCCTTTCTGGTCCCTGCGGATGTCTACCGCCCTGCCGCCATTGACCAATTGAAAAAAGTGGCGTCCCAACTGGATATTCCTGTCTTCAATTCCGAGACGGGTATGGATCCGGTGGATATTTGTCGGTCGGCCCGAGCGGCAGCCCAGCAGGCGGGGTGTGACACCCTGATTCTGGATACGGCAGGCCGCCTTCATGTGGACGAAGAACTCATGGGTGAGCTGGTTCGCATCAAGGAGACGGTCGCCCCTTCCGATATTCTGTTGGTGGCCGATGCCATGACCGGTCAAGATGCCGTCAATATAGCGCAGTCCTTCGACAGTGCCATGGACCTCGGCGGTGTGGTCCTCACCAAGATGGACGGCGATGCCAGGGGAGGCGCGGCTCTCTCCATCAAAGCCGTTACCGGAAAGCCCATTAAGTTTATCGGTACCGGTGAGAAATCAAGTGCCCTTGAACCGTTCCATCCCGACCGGATGGCTTCGCGGATTCTCGGAATGGGGGATACCCTGACCCTGATCGAGAAAGCTGCCGAGATGGTGGACGAGAAGAAGGCGGTGGCCCTTGAGAAAAAACTTCGTAAAAACCAGTTTACCCTGGAAGATTTTCGGGATCAGCTGGTCTCCATCCGTAAGATGGGATCTCTGGGCGACATGTTAAAGATGCTGCCTGGGGTATCCGGTAACAAACATCTGAAAAATCTGGAGGTGGACGATCGGGAGATCGCCCGCATTGAGGCCATTATCAACTCCATGACCCCTGAAGAGCGCATCAAGCATGCCATGATCAACGGCAGCCGACGAAAGCGTATTGCCATGGGCAGTGGAACCTCGGTGCAGGATGTCAACAAGCTCCTGAAAAATTACACCCAGATGATGAAGATGATGAAAAAGTTCAATAAGGGCGGCATGCGATCATTGAGGGGCATGCTTCCATTTTAGATGAGGAGAAAGAAAGAGCGATGGCTGTAAAGATTCGTTTGGCAAGAGGTGGGGCGAAGAAGAAGCCTTTTTACCGTATTGTTGTGGCCGATTCCGAAGCACGACGAGATGGTCGTTTTCTCGAGATCGTCGGAACCTACGATCCGCTTCAGGATCCTGCGAAAGTAACCCTTAAAGAAGACCGTGTGGGCTACTGGCTTGGCGAAGGCGCTATTCCTACTGAGACTGTGAGCACTATTCTCAAGAAGGAGAAAGCGTCAGCACCTGCCAGCTGATCCACGCAATAACCCAATTCTCATATGCCCGAAAGGAGATGCGAGATGAAAGAGCTGATCAACTATATTGCCCAGGCGCTGGTGGATAACCCGGATGAAGTTGTGGTTTCTGAAGTGGAAGGCAATCAGACGTCTGTTCTCGAATTGAAGGTGGCGAAAGAGGATTTGGGGAAAGTGATAGGTCAACAGGGACGTACTGCACGTGCTATGAGGACGATTCTCAGTGCAGCATCTGCTAAGGTGAAGAAGAGGACTGTTCTGGAAATTGTCGAGTAAGAGCGATTCGGGAAACAAGCGTATTGCCATTGGTAAAATCACCGGGCCCCATGGGCTGAAGGGTGCAGCGAAGGTCTATTCTTGGGCGGAGTCTATGGACTCTTTCCAAAAGGGAATGGAGCTTACCGCTGCCTCAGAGACCGGTGACGTGCAATTGACCGTTAAGAGTGTGGCTCCTCATAAAAAGGGGCTCCTTCTCACCTTTAAAGAGGTGGGGCACATCAATGATCTTGAACCCCTCGTGGGCTGTGAGCTGTTTGTGCTTCGCGAGGATCTGCCGGAACCAGAAGATGGATCCTATTACTGGGTCGATATCATCGGGCTTTCGGTGGAGACCGTTGAAGGCGAGTTTCTTGGAAAGGTGGATTCCATCTTTCCAACGGGAAGCAATGATGTGTATGTGGTCAAGGATGGAAAAAAAGAGATCTTGGTTCCAGCGCTTGCAACAGTGCTGAAGCAGGTGGATCTCGACAGTGGGATCATGGTGGTCGATTTACCGGAGGGGCTGGTGTGAAGTTTGTTGTACTCACCATATTTCCGGAGATGATCAACCCTTTTCTGGATAACGGAATGATCCGGCTGGCGGCCGAACGGGGTATCATTGATGCCCGGGCCATGAACATTCGCGATTTTGCCGATGGAAAACATCGTGTGACCGATGACAAGCCCTATGGCGGTGGATGCGGGATGGTGATGAAGCCAGAACCGCTCTCGCGTGCCATTCACGCAGCTTCCGAGGTGGCCCCCACGGCCCGTCGGATTCTCATGACTCCCCAAGGGAGGCCATTTGATCAGGCCATGGCGCAGAAATTTGCGGCGTCTGACGGTCTGATTTTTATTTGTGGCCGCTACGAAGGGGTGGACGAGAGAATCTGTATGGACCAGGTGGATGATGAGGTCTCCATTGGGGATTACGTGATGACAGGCGGGGAGCTTGCTGCCATGGTGGTCATTGACGCGGTGACGCGCTTATTGCCCGGGGTGCTGGGGGGAGAAGAGTCGGCCGAAAAGGATTCCTTTTCAGGCGGGCTTCTGGAGCATGCACACTACACCAGGCCATACAATTTCGGTGGAAAGTGTGTTCCGGATGTCTTGATGTCCGGAAACCATGCCGAGATTGAGAAATGGCGCAGGGAAACCTCCCTCATCCGAACTTTTCTCAAAAGGCCGGACCTGCTGGAGCAGAGATGCTTCAGTTCCGAGGAGAAAAAAGTGTTAACCGAGTGGTGCAAAAGGATCGAAGACCTTGTTGGATAAAGCGAGACAGGCAGGGCTTCATGTGGTTCTTGTTCACCATCCGGTGCGCAGTAAAACCGGCGAAACCATCTGCTCTGCGGTGACCAATCTGGATGTCCATGACATTGCCAGAACCTCCCGGACCTTCGGGGCCAAGGGGTATTATATTGTCACGACGCTGGAAGATCAGACGG
Source organism: Desulfobacterales bacterium (assembly GCA_022360815.1). GTDB lineage: Bacteria > Desulfobacterota > Desulfobacteria > Desulfobacterales > Desulfolunaceae > Desulfoluna. The sequence continues at coordinate 16,105 of JAKSCC010000325.1, read as the reverse complement.
TTTTAACCGAAAAAATTGTCGCCCATTGGACCACAGGTCGGGGCGGCCAGCTGAACCCCGCTCGAAAAGAGGCACTGGGGCTCGTAAAGATCAGGCAGAGCCTTGAAGAGGTTGTGGCTGAGATTGCCGAGGCATCCGGACGTTCTCCGAAAGTGGTGGTCACTTCAGCACGACGTTACCCAGACGCCCTTACTTTTGAAAAGGGTCGAAAGGTGCTTTGCGACGGGGATCCTCTTGTGTTGGTTTTTGGTACAGCGTGGGGGGTAACCGACGAAGTGATTGAGCAGGCCGATCATGTCCTGGAGCCCGTTGACGGGGGGACCGATTACAACCATCTTCCGGTGCGAGCCGCCGTAGCGATTATTTTGGATCGTCTTCTCGGCCGGTGAGCCCTTAAGAATGAACCGGCGTTTTTTCCTATCGATATTGACACCTTTTCGGAGCTCTGTTATAGAATACCGGATTTGTTGCAATATGCGGTGACTGATTTTACGTTTGGGAGTAAATAATGGATATAATTACCAAAATTGAAAAAGAGCAGATGCGCCTCGACGTGCCCCAGTTCGCTGCCGGCGATACGATTAAGGTACACGTAAAGATTGTCGAGGGCGAAAAAACCCGTATTCAGGTGTTTGAAGGCGTGGTTATCAGCCGAAGCAAAGGTGGGGTCAATGCACGTTTTACTGTGCGTAAGATCTCCAATGGCATTGGTGTGGAGAGGGTTTTTCCCCTGCACTCCCCTTCCGTTGACCACATCGAAGTGGTAACCCGCGGACGTGTCCGTCGTGCCCGTATTTACTACCTCCGTAACCTGCGAGGTAAAGCGGCGCGTATCAAAGAGCGACGCACCTACTAAGATGGCTCTGGCGGGTCCGGGTTGTCTCAATCCGGGCCGTTTGCCAAGCTTTCGAGAAAATTGGGTGGTGACCCTTGCGGGTCCCGGCTCCACAGGCCATGAAACCTGCTTCCATCTGTGAAGCAGGGGCTGGCTTTGGAATATGAAGATGGCGTGGTTTTTTATGTGACCGCGCTTCTCTTGTTTGGGGCGATGTTTTTTGTTCCACGGGGTGAACCACCAAGACAAAGAAGAAAGGGGTTCCGTAAATCGTGTGGACCTTTGAAGAAAAGGCCGTTTCAAACGGCTTTTTTCATGTTGCAGGTGTGGATGAGGCTGGTCGAGGGCCTTTGGCCGGTCCAGTGGTGGCCTCAGCGGTGATACTTCCGGACGGGTTTGTTGCAGGAGAGATCAACGACTCCAAGAAGCTTACCCCAAAAAAGCGGGATCAACTCTATGAGGTTATCATGGAGGGGGCTCTGGCTGTCGGCGTTGGTGTTGTGGATGCAGCGGAGATTGATGCCATCAACATTCTTCAAGCTTCTCTTAAGGCGATGAAGGTGGCTGTAGAAAAGCTTTCGGTGGCCCCCGACTTTCTTCTTGTGGATGGAAATTTCAAAGTTCCCATGATGCTTCCTCAGGAGGCTTTGAAAAAAGGGGATTCTCGAAGTGTCTCCATTGCAGCGGCTTCCATTGTGGCCAAGGTGACCCGGGATCGTATGATGAAGGAGTATGGCGCACTTTATCCGGGTTATGGTCTTGAAAAGCACCAGGGATATCCCACAAAGGCGCATCGTGAAGCCATTGCTGAGTTGGGGCCCTCTCCCATACATCGGCGAACCTTTAAGGGGGTTTCGGAATATACTGAGCCGGTGGCCCTTTTTTAAGGGGGGCTTTCTGTTGAAGTGACGGTTTGGTTGCTTTCTATGACGTGAGTGGGGTTTGGCTTCTTGTCTGGACTCCATGGGTTGCGTGGCAAGGAGGTGGTCATGAGTGTTGCACGACAGCTTTTTGGTCAGCGTAGTGAGGCTCGAGCGTCCAGGCATCTGAAGCGCCTGGGCTATCGTATTCTTGCTCGAAATGTGCGCACGCCTTTGGGTGAAATTGATATCATTGCCAGGGAAGGTGATGATATTGTTTTTGTTGAGGTGAAGGCTCGGAACTCTTTGCTTTACGGCCACCCTCAAGAGGCGGTAACGCGGCGCAAGCAGATGGCGCTCTCCCGAGCGGCTCTTTTTTGGTTGAAGGGCGAGGGGCTTATGGGTGTCCCTGCTCGATTTGATGTGGTGGCCATGGTGGTTACCGGTAAAACCCATGACATAGAGGTGATTCGTAATGCCTTCCCCCTTGCCCTCCCCTGACGGTTCAAATGAACCGGCTCTCTATATTGTTTCGACTCCTATTGGAAATTTGGAAGACATCACCCTGCGCGCGCTTCGCATCTTAAAAGAGGTGGGGTTGGTAGCGGCTGAAGACACGCGCCACACGCGAAAGCTTTTGACTCACTTTGAGATATCCACCCGTCTGTTGGCGCTGCATGAACACAACGAATCGGAGCGGGCAGGGCAGGTGATTGATCGAATTCGGTCCGGTGAGAGTGTGGCTTTGGTTACCGATGCGGGGACACCTTGCGTTTCAGATCCGGGGTACCGTCTGGTTTCATTGGCGGCAGCCGAAGGTGTGCGGGTTGTTCCGGTGCCGGGAGCTTCGGCGCTTCTTTCGGCTTTGGCTGCTGGCGGTTTGCCCACAGATGCCTTCCATTTTCAAGGCTTTTTGCCAAAGAAAAAGGGGAAGCGCCACGAAATTTTGGAGCGTCTTTCTCAAATGGCCCATACTTTTGTGGTTTATGAGTCGCCCCATCGGATTGTTTCGCTCCTGGAAGAGATGCAGGAGATGCTGGGCGCGCGTTCGGCTGTGCTGGCTCGAGAGTTGACCAAAAGGCATGAGGAGTTTTTGAGGGGGGATCTTAAATCCATTGCATTGGCGCTTAAGTCGCGGGAACGGGTGCGCGGTGAGTGTACCTTGATGGTGGCCGGTGGAGCCGAAGAGCGCGGGGCTGGCGCATTGGACTTGGAAGCCGAGGTGGATAGAGCCTTAAAAGAGGGGGGCGAGTCGCCGTCTCGTCTGTCGAAGCGTCTTGCGCAGGAGCTTGGGGTCCCCAGATCCAGAGTGTATGAGCTGGTGCTAAAGCGAAAGGGTGGCTAAGGCAGAGGAGCGCAAACTTCTCTTGCTCCACCGGTGTGCTTTTTTTATAGTGGTTTTTTATATGGTGCACGGTGTTTTTGAGTTTGTACGCCTGTGTTTGTCGCAATGCTTGCTTTGAATGAAGAGAGGATTAGGCAATGGAAGAAAAGGGGAAGAAGGGGGCAGCCTATGAGCCCTCGGCAGAGGATGTGGATGTGGCGGCCATGCCTGGAATCAATTTTTCCACGTTTATCTTTTCATTGAATTCATCGGCTCTTGTGCATCTGGGGAAACTTTCTGCCCCTGGTGTCAAGGGGAAGTCGGTTAATCTTCCCTTGGCAAAGCAGACCATTGATATCCTCGGGATGCTTGAGGAGAAGACAGCGGGCAATCTTGCTGAAGATGAGGCCAAGCTTCTTAAAAACATGTTGCATGACCTGCGGCTGATGTATGTAAAACTTAGGGATCAGGGGGCGTAAGTGGAGCTTCTCTCGCCTGCAAAGGTGAATCTCTCTCTGCTTGTGACCGGGCGAAGAGAAGATGGGTACCATGATTTGGTTTCTCTGATGTGCGGGGTGGGGCTTTATGACACTATTACCCTGAAGAGGCGGCGTGCGGGTATCTCGCTTTGCTGCGGTACCCCAGGTGTTCCAGAAGATGAGTCGAACCTCGCGTTTCGAGCGGCCCTTCTTTTTTTTAGGGAGACAGGGCTCTCTGGCGGGTGTGCCATTGATCTTGTAAAACGGATTCCTCATGGGGCAGGTCTGGGGGGTGGTAGTGGAAATGCCGCCACGGTGCTCAAGGGGCTCAACGCACTTTATGGGGCCCCTTTAAGTGATTCTCGTATGGAAAAAGTGGCTCTTGAATTGGGCGCAGATGTCCCGTTTTTTGTGCGTTTGAGGCCTTCGGTGGCAACGGGGGTTGGAGAAGAACTTGACCCGGTGACCCTTAAAGGGGTATACACCCTTTTAATTATCTATCCGGGCACGGGGTTATCCACAGCAGAAGTCTATAAAAATCTCAAATTGGGATTGACAAAAAGAGAAAAAAAAATTAAAAGTCGTCTGTTGAATGAGGCACACATCGATCCTCTTGATGTGCTTCATAACGACTTGGAACCCCCGGCCATGGAGCTCTCTCCTTTGGTCGGCGAGGCCAGAAACACCTTGGAAGGCGTCGGTGCCGACGGTGTGCTGATGTCTGGAAGTGGCTCTTCTGTTTTTGCTCTTTTTAGGAGGGCCGAACGAGCGGACAGGGCCATAAGGCTTCTCTCCAAGGAAAAAGAGGGTCACCCGGGTCTGCCCGGTGATTGGTCGCTGTTTAAGGCAGATCTGCTTACCGAGCCGTACTCTGTAGGCAGGCCCAGCGAATAGAATCGTACATTATAGATTGCAGGGGCGTCGTCAAGTGGTAAGACACTGGATTTTGATTCCAGCATTCGCAGGTTCGAATCCTGCCGCCTCTGCCAAATTTTTTTATACCGGCAGCGTTTCCGGGAAAACGGGAATGGGATGAACGATCTTTCCATATTTACGGGCAACTCCAATCCGGGGCTTGCCCAAAAAGTGTCGAAGTATCTCTTCAAAGAGTTGGGCAGTTCCAAAGTGAACCGCTTTAGCGACGGTGAGATTCAGATTGAAATTGAAGAGAATGTGCGGAAAAAGGATGTGTTTATCATCCAGTCTACCTGCTCCCCGGTGAATGATAACCTGATGGAGCTTTTGCTGATGATCGACGCCATGCGACGTTCATCTGCTGCGCGCATTACGGCCGTTATCCCCTATTTCGGATACGCAAGGCAAGATAAAAAAGTGGCACCTCGTGTGCCGATCTCTGCCAAGCTTGTGGCAGATCTTCTGACCCACTCAGGCTCCTGTCGCGTCATCACCATGGACCTGCACGCCGGGCAGATTCAGGGCTTTTTCAATATCCCTGTAGATAACCTCTACGCCGCACCCATTCTTATTGAGAAGATCAAAGAAGAATTTGCAGGGGAAGATCTGGTGATTGTTTCACCAGATGCTGGTGGTGTGGAGCGTGCTCGCGCGTTTGCCAAGCGTTTGGATTGTGGTCTGGCCATTGTGGATAAGCGTCGGGATCGTCCCAACGAAGCCAAAGCCATGGCCGTTATCGGAGATGTGGCAGGGAAGACAGCGATTATTCTTGATGATATGGTCGATACGGCCGGTACGCTCACCGAAGCCTCCAACGCCATCAGTGAAATGGGCGCCAAAGAGGTACATGCATGCTGCACCCATCCGGTTCTCTCCGGTCCTGCCGTTGAGCGTATCTCCAAATCGGCCCTTAAGAGTCTGGTTGCAACGGATACCATCCCGCTTAGTGAAGAGGCTCAGGCGTGCGAAAAAATCAAAGTGCTCTCCATCGCATCATTGGTGGGTGAGGCCATTATTCGCAGCCACCGGGGTGACTCTGTGACAACGCTGTTTGTGTAGCACCACTACAATTTTTTAGAATTTAAGCAGGTTCTTCAGGAGGATCGATTTGGAACTTTTCGAACTTAAAGCCGATATAAGAGATACCAGGGGCAAAAACGCAGCTCGCGTTCTTCGCAGCGAAGGGATTGTTCCTGCTGTAGTATATGGCAATAACACCGAGGCGGCTTCCATCACCGTTGCAGTGGCTGATGTGGAAGAGGCGTTCAAGCAGAGCGAGACCACTCAGGTTGTAGTAAACTTGAAGCTTGGCGATGCAGCGCCCGCTGTTGCCATGATCAAAGACGTGCAGACCGACCCCGTTCGTGGTGAAATTCGTCACGTTGACTTCCAGCTTGTGGCTCTCGACAAAAAGATCAAGGCCATCACACCGGTTTACACCACCGGTAAAGCCAAGGGTGTTGAAATGGGTGGTATCCTTCAGGTGATTCGTCGTCAGCTGGAGGTGCTCTGTCTGCCCCTTGAAATCCCCACTTCTATCACCCTGGATGTGAGCGATCTTAAGATCGGCAACTCCATTCATGTGGCTGAGATCGAAGTGGAGGGTGTTGAAATCCCCCATGACGTGAACTTCACTGTCGTCACCTGCGTACCGCCCAAGGGCGTGAGCGTTGGCGATGAAGAAGACGATGAAGAGGCCGCTGAGTAGGCCTTTTCAGCAGGATGTGGCGGCTTTGCGGCCGCCCGCTCCAATGTCCGGTGCCGATGACGAAGGATCTCCTTTGCGCAGGGTCTGAATTCACCTTCACCGAGTTCCATCTGGACAGACCCACGGACGTGATGATAAGAAAGGATTTCGGTTCGTCGCAGAAGAAAAAATGAGTGAATCTTCAATCAGGATGGTGGTGGGCCTGGGAAATCCCGGCTCAAAATACACCTCCACACGGCACAACATTGGATTTCGGGTTATTGATCGCCTTGCGGACATGCATGGCATGTCGATAACCCGCTCGCGGTTCAACGCTTTGTATGACAAAGGCCGCGTTAAGGGACAGGAGCTCATTCTTGTGAAGCCCCAGTCCTTTATGAACCTGAGTGGCAACCCGGTCCGGGCTCTGGCCGAGTACTTTGATGTAGAGCCCCCGGAAATACTCGTGATCTATGATGACATCGATCTTGAGTTTGGCCGCATAAAAATCGTCTCCAAAGGGGGGCATGGAGGACACAATGGTGTCCGGTCCCTCATTGACACCCTGAAAGACAGGAGTTTTGCTCGGCTTCGTCTAGGTGTCGGCAGACCCGACCCGAGAATCGACGTCAGCAACTGGGTACTCGGGAAGTTCTCTGCAGAAGAAGTCAGAGATCTCGACCAGTTTCTGGATCGGGCCGGCGATGCAGCAAGTACCATTCTCATCAAAGGGTTAAAGATGGGGATGAATACGTTTAATTGTTCGCGATAGTTTGATTGGTTTTAATTCACACTTGAATGGAGGGACGAATGCAGAATCTACCGTTGTTGTGTACGTACGCGGGCCTCGCTGGTGTTGTTTTTGCCATTATCCTTGCGGTAATGGTTAAAGCTGCTCCTGCAGGCAATGAGAAGATGAATGAGATTGCTGACGCCGTAAAAGCTGGCGCCATCGCATACCTCAACCGTCAGATGAAATCCATGGGCATCTGCGGAATTATTCTTGCCGCAATCATCTACTTTGCTCCTGGCTACGGCCTCTACGCCACTTTGGGCTTCATCATTGGTGCCGTTGCCTCATACCTTGCCGGTTACATCGGCATGCGTGTTTCTGTTATTGCCAACGTACGTACTGCTGAGGCAGCCCGTAACGGTCTCAACGCCGGCCTCAAAATGGCCTTCAAAGGCGGTTCCGTTACCGGTATGATCGTCGCTGGTCTTGCTCTCACCGTATGTGCTGGCCTCTACACCTACCTGACTGCTCAGGAAGTGCCTGCCAAAGAGATCAACGTGGCTCTCGTAGCTCTTGGTTTTGGTGGCTCTCTCATCTCCATCTTTGCCCGTCTCGGCGGCGGTATCTTCACCAAAGGTGCTGACGTTGGTGCCGACCTCGTGGGTAAAGTTGAAGCCGGTATTCCTGAAGACGACCCCCGCAACCCTGCGACCATCGCCGACAACGTGGGCGACAACGTAGGCGACTGCGCTGGTATGGCTGCTGACCTCTTCGAAACCTACGCTGTAACCACCGTTGCTGCCATGGTTCTCGCTGAGATCCTCTTCCCCGAAAATCAGATGGCTGTTGTGCTGCCTCTCGTTCTTGGCGCCATCTCCATCATCGCTTCTGCCATTGCGACCTTCTTTGTTCGTCTGGATGAGTCCAGCGATTACATCATGGGCGCTCTTTACAAAGGTCAGTTCGGTGCAGCCGCTCTTGCCGCTGTTGCTTTCTTTTTTGCTTTCAAGAAGATTGGCGCCATCGGTGACCACACTGTAACGGCTCTTTACTCTGCTGCTCTCGTTGGCCTCGTTCTTACCGTGGTCATCGTTGTCATCACCGAGTACTACACCGGTACCTACAAGCCTGTGAAGGGGATTGCGGAAGCATCCACCACCGGCCACGGCACCAACATGATTGCAGGTCTTGCCGTATCCATGGTTTCTACCGCGGCTCCCGTACTTGCCATCTGTTTATCCATCTACGCAGCTCACTACTTCGCAGGCCTTTACGGCATTGCCATTGCAGCTGTTTCCATGCTCTCCATGACCGGTATGGTTATCGCTATTGACGCTTACGGCCCCATCACCGACAACGCCGGTGGTATTGCCGAGATGGCTGAAATGGAAGAGGCGGTTCGTGCCGTTACCGATCCCTTGGATGCAGTGGGCAACACCACCAAGGCGGTTACCAAGGGTTACGCCATCGGTTCTGCCGCTCTTGCAGCCATGGTTCTCTTCTCTGCTTACACCCAGGAGTTCGCTCATATGGGCCGTAAGCTTACCTTTGACCTCTCTCAGGTTGAAGTTCTGATCGGCCTCTTCATCGGCGGTCTGCTGCCTTACCTCTTCGGCGCCATGGCCATGAAGGCGGTTGGTAAAGCAGGTCACGCTGTTGTTAAGGAAGTTCGTCGTCAGTTCAAAGAGATTCCTGGCATCATGGAAGGCACTGCCAAGCCTGATTACGCTGCTTGTGTTGACATCGTCACCAAGTTCGCTCTCTCTGAGATGATGGTTCCCGCGCTTCTGCCCGTTATCGTTCCTGCTGTTGTGGGTTTCACTCTGGGTGCTGAGGCTCTCGGCGGTCTCCTCATCGGCTCCATCGTGACCGGTCTCTTCGTGGGTATCTCCATGACCACCGGTGGCGCAGCTTGGGACAACGCCAAGAAGTACATCGAAGACGATCACTATGGCGGCAAGGGCTCTGACGCCCACAAAGCAGCTGTTACTGGCGACACTGTAGGCGACCCCTACAAAGATACCGCTGGTCCTGCGATCAACCCCATGATCAAGATTCTCAACGTTGTAGCTCTTCTGCTGGTTCCCTTCATCTAATGAATTGGACCCTTGAGGTCCTTAGGTGACGGATCAGACGATATAGCGTCTAAATGGGCTGCCTCTTTTAAAAGGGGCAGCCCATTTTTTTTGTGTGCGGATGGGGTTTTAGGGCGTGCTGCAAAACACTGGATTTTGTGTGGTTGTGGTGGGCTTGAGGTATCGACTTTTTACCGACGCATCAGGATTGGCTCATCCCCGATGGGAAGGGTGGAGATTTCAGACGACCCAAACAGGGAGAAGAAGGCATTACGGGGCAGGTTGATCTGGGGTGTTAAGAGCGGTGTTTGTCCGGGTGGTAAACGCGGGTTTCTATAGCGGGTTGCTGCAAGAAAAGATTAAAATTACAGCTAATTTTTGATTTGAGTGCAGCGTGTGTTGTGTGTCTTTTAGAGAGATTTAAAGGAGTTTCAGGTTGTTTGTGATTGATAATAGGAATGCAGTGTGGTATATTTGTTGAGATGACGTCTTAGTGTAATACTTTTGCTAATTTTTATATATTTTTACTCAGCGTTTGCATACGAAACTTAGGGTTTTCTGTCAACAGCTATCCTCAAATTTTTTGAAAAGAGCTGTGAATGCATCGTTTGAGACATAACAGGTGAGGACATGGGACATACAGATAATCTGGAGTTTCAGGCAGGTGACCTCGCGGTATATCCGGCACACGGTGTGGGACGTATCGAATCCATCGAGATCAAAGAGATCGGTGGAGAGGATATGACCTTTTACATTATGAAGATTCTTGAAAACGGCATGGTGATCATGATCCCGACTGCCAATGTGGAGTCCGTCGGTCTTCGACGAGTGATCAACGAAGATGAGATCCCCAAGGTCTACGAGGTGATGACCCAGAAACGGGAGTGCACCTTCGACAACCAGACCTGGAACCGCCGTTATCGCGAATACATGGAAAAGATCAAAACCGGTTCGCTTTTTGATGTGGCGGAAGTTTTTCGAGACCTTTTTCTCCTTCGCCTGACCAAGGACCTCTCATTTGGCGAGCGAAAGCTTCTCGATACGGCTCAGAGCCTTCTTTTAAAGGAACTCTGCATGGCCAAGCAGACCGATGAGAAGTCGATGATGAAAGAGATTGAGTCTCTCTTCGGTGACGAGGGGATTCCTGGAGCTCAACCCGAGCTTTCTTAGATTTGCTGCTTACCCCTTAGGTATCACTGATTCAGACTCGATGAAAAAAAGTAGCATGACAGATCAGCAAGGCGCCTGTTCCGTGGTCGTATCACACGAAGACCACGGAAGGCGCCTTGATCTTTTTCTAACCGAAAAAGAGGTCACCCTGTCCCGCAGCCAGGCGGCCCAGCTTATCAAAGAGGGGGCTATTCTGGTGGATGGTTCACCCAAAAAGCCCAAGCATAAGGTAAGGGTGGGGGAGTGCATCCGTGCTCAGATTCCGGAAGCACGGCCCGTTGAATTGGTGGCGGAAACCATCGACCTTGACGTGCTCTACTCCGATGAGCATCTGGTGGTGATCAACAAGCCCCGAGGGATGGTGGTGCATCCGGCACCCGGCCATGATTCGGGAACCCTGGTAAATGCCCTGCTTTATCATTTCCCCCATATGGAAGGGATCGGCGGTGAGTTGCGCCCGGGAATCGTTCACAGACTGGACAAAGACACCTCCGGCCTTCTGGTGGTGGCCTTAAATCAAAAGAGTCTCTTGGAGCTGACCGGGCAATTCAAAGCCCGCGAAGTAAAAAAATGCTACCGAGCGCTGGTCTATGGCGAGGTGAAGGAGAAGACCACCATCTGCACCGAACCCATCGGACGTGATCCTCGGGATCGAAAACGCATGAGCGTCCACAGCCCCAAGGGCAGAGACGCTGAGACCCACCTCCATGTGGCCGAGCGTTTTAAAGGAGCCACCCTTCTGGATGTGGATCTCTTTACCGGCAGAACCCACCAGATTCGCGTGCACGCTCACCATATGGGCCACCCCATCGTGGGGGACCCCATCTATACCAGACGGCGTGCCGGTGCCGGCCTGCCTCAGAATAGAGACCTTCAGGGCTGTGTTCGAGATCTTACTGGCCAGATGCTCCACGCCGCCTCTCTCTCTTTTACCCACCCCGGTTCAGGAGAGCGGTTGTGTTTTGATGCGCCAATGCCTCAAGATTTTCAATCTCTGGTGGCGCTGATGGAACCTCTCTCCTGACTGTTTCCCCTACAGCTCCCTTGTTTTGTTGACAGGGTGTTTTTTTATTGCTTCCTCACGACAATGAAATCGTGCCCCCGCAGGTGTTCTGCTGGGGTTGTCTTTTTTACCACCAAAAATGCCTTGACAACTCATTTGCTCCTCACTAATCAGTTACGGAGCACGTTATCTTGAGTTATCCTCATTCTTTTTCTCATACGTTATATGTTTATTGCTGCATTGTAAGCCCCTGGCTGGCTAGTGTTTCAGCTTTTCTGAAGGACATGAGTTATTCACGATTTGCCGATTGACAGCCGTTCAGGTGACCGTTTGGCTGAGTGGAGTTGTAACGACCTATTTGAACCTGCATGGGGGCACCAATGGATTCGATTCTTGCAGTCGACTACCTGTATGTGATGCTCTTTATCGCTGGCGGCTTTACCGTCGCCTTCCTTCCCTTTGTGGTGGCCTGGCTCATTCGACCAAACACCATCGTCACCTCCCGTTCCCATCAAACCTATGAGTGTGGCATTGAGCCGTTTAATCAGATGTGGGATTACCGTTTCGGCATCTCCTACTATCTCTACGCCCTGATCTTCCTCGCCTTTGATGTGGACGTACTCTACCTTTTTCCCGTGGCCGCAGTCTTTGATCGAGTGCCTGCGGTGCGGGGCGTTACCGAGTTTTTTATCTTTGTCGGCATCCTGAGCCTTGCGGTGATCTACGCCTGGAAAAAGAATGTCTTCACCTGGGAAAAGAAAAAAACGTGGAAGAGGGAAGAGGCATGAAAGAGATCGAACGCTACGCCCAGCAGCTGAAAGAAGAAGCCCGTTCCAATTCTACCGAGGTGAAAGGCAGCGCCATCGGCAGCTTTCCTTTAACCCAGCAGGTGCTAAAGGTGTGTCAGGCCAACTCCCTTTGGCCCATGACCTTTGGGTTGGCCTGCTGCGCCATTGAGATGATGGCCACCGGCATGGCCCGAGTGGATATGGCTCGTTATGGTGCGGAAGTGTTTCGGCCCTCTGCACGCCAGTGTGACCTTTTGATTGTCTCGGGTACCGTTACCAAAAAAATGGCCCCGGCTCTCATGACCCTCTACGAGCAGATGCCGGCTCCCAAATGGGTGATTGCCATGGGCAACTGCGCCATCTCTGGTGGCCCCTTTAAGGTGGAGGCCAACTACAACGTTATTGAGGGGGTGGATCAGCTTATCCCTGTGGATGTCTACATCCCCGGGTGCCCTCCAAGGCCCGAAGCCCTTATTGAGGGGATTTTAAAGCTTCAGGAGAAGATCGCTGGCAAGAGATACCCCTGGCCCCAGCGAAAACATAAAAAAGAGATAAAGATACATCCCGTGTTTGAGTAGGCGAACGATCGATCCAAAAGCGAGGTGAGACGTGACTTCAGACGAGGTGATCCAAGAGTTGAGCCGCAAAGGCTTTCACGTGGAAGCGGCCGACGCAAGTTCCTGCGGGTACCATCTTGGCGTAATACTTGACCCCTTTAAGGTGCGCCTTTTTGCCGAAACCCTTCTCTCCCTTGGTTTTTTTATCGATTTTTTAACCGCAGTAGACCTTTCACCCACCATTCAGTTGATCTATCAGTTTGCCCATTTTGAGATGCCCTGCCGAATCAATGCAAGGGTTTCCCTGCCTGAATCAGGGGGGGTGGAGACCATCAGCGATATCTATCAGGGAGCCGACTGGCACGAGCGTGAGGCCAAAGATTTCTTCGGGGTTGTTTTCAAAGGTCATCCCAACCTGACCCCTCTGATTCTCTGCGATGAAGACCACGACCTGAAACCGCTTCTCAAAAAAGAGGGGGAGAAAAAGTCCCTGGAGGAGGTGGGATGGTAAGCAGACTCGAAAAGCTCGAAGACTCCGGCCACCGTTTTCTGCTCAACATGGGCCCCCAGCACCCCAGCACCCACGGTGTGCTTCGGGTGGTGCTTGAGATGGATGGCGAGTATGCCATGGGCATCGACCCGGTTTTGGGCTACGGCCACCGCATGCATGAAAAGATGGCGGAGACCAGGCCCTACCAGAGCTTCTACCCCAACACCGGCCGCATGGATTATCTTGGAGCCCTTCTCTTCAACCACGGCTACGTGGGGCTTCTGGAGCGCATGGCAGGCATCGAGCTCCCCGAAAGGGCCGAGTACATTCGCGTTATCGTCTCCGAGTTGAACCGCATCTCAAGCCACCTGGTGGGCATCGGCGCCTACGTGCTGGATCTCGGGGCCTTTACTCCCATTCTTTACGCCTTTGACGAGCGCGAATTTATCCTCGACACCCTTGAAGAGATCACGGGGTCACGTCTCACTTACTGCTACATGAGAGTCGGCGGTGTGGTCAAAGATATCGATGAGACCTTCATCCGGCGCACCCGCACCTTCATCGACCGCATGCGAGAGCGCCTGCCTATGTACCACAAGCTGGTCACGACCAACATCATCTTTCTCAAGCGCACCAAAGGCATCGGGATCATCGACGCCGACATGTCCAGGCGCTACGGCCTCACCGGCCCGGTTTTAAGGGGCTCCGGCATTGCCTACGATGTGAGAAAAAGCGAACCCTACTCCATCTACGATCGCTTTGAATTTGATGTCCCCACCGGAGAAAACGGCGACTCCTTTGACCGGTACCTCGTTCGAATGCAGGAGATCGAGCAGAGCCTGCGCATCATCGAACAGGCCCTAAAGACCCTGCCGGAAGGGGACTTCCTCGCCAAAACCAAAAAGCTGAAACTTCCCAAGGGGGGATGTAATTTTACCGTGGAGGCGGCCAGAGGCTCGCTCTCTTACTACATGGTGGGCGACGGCACCGACACACCTTATCGCCTGAAGATCAGAGTGCCGTCCTACTCAAACCTGAGCCCGCTTTCCGAGCTCTGCGAAGGCATGCTGCTCTCAGACCTTGTCACAGCCATGGGCAGCCTCGATCTCGTCATTCCCGAGATCGATAGGTAACCAGGGGATAATCCCCTGGACCCCAGGTTCGCGAATGTTCCGTGCCTTCGGCACGTCACATTCGCTTGAGAAAGCATAGAAGGCGAATCAAAGCTTGTCAGGTTAATCGATAGACAATCAATTTATGACGCGGGCGTAGCCCGCAAGCAAATGTGATGAAGCGCAGCTTCAGAGCATTTGCGAACCTGGAGTGCAGAGGCTCAGCCTCTGCCCGCCGGAGGCCGCATTTACATGGATTTCATACAACTGACATTGATGGATGTGCTGAGGATGCTGATCGCCTTTCTGATTCTCATTTCAATAGTCTTTATCAACGCTTTGGTGATGGGCTATCTGGAGCGTAAGATCGCCGGGCGGATTCAGCGGCGCTGGGGGCCCATGGAGGTGGGGATTCAAGGCTGGCTTCAGATGATCATCGACGGCGTGAAAATCATTGCCAAGCAGCTGATTGTGCCCAAAGACGCAGACCGCATGATTTTTCGGGTGGCCCCTCTGCTCTCCTTTACGCCGGTGGTGCTTCCCTTTCTCATCATGCCCTTTGCCAAAGGACTTTCAGGGCGAGATATCAACCTTGGGCTCATCTTTATCATTGCCGTCTCTTCCATCAATGTTCTCTCTATTTTTGTGGCGGGCTGGGCTTCCAACAACAAATACTCCCTTTTTGGAGCGATGCGCTCCGTCTCCCAGAGCATTGCCTATGAAATTCCTATCTTGCTCTCCCTTCTCTCGGTGGTTTTGATCACCAACACCTACAGCATGCAGGGCATCGTGGCGGCCCAGGGGAAGATCTGGTTCTGCATTGTGCAGCCGGTGGCCTGTCTGATCTATCTCGTATCAGGCCTTGCAGAGACCAACCGAGCGCCCTTTGACCTGCCCGAGGCCGAGAGCGAGCTTACAGCCGGTTTTCACACCGAGTACAGCGGGTTTGGATTCTCGCTTTTTATGATCGCCGAATACGCCAACATGTTTACGGTGTGTGCGCTGGCCACGGTTCTCTTTTTTGGCGGCTGGCACGGGCCTTTCAGCGGAGAGTACCTGGGGGCCCTCTGGTTTCTTCTGAAAGTCTTTCTTTTGATGCTCACCATGATCTGGGTGCGCTGGACCTACCCAAGGGTGAGGTTTGATCAGCTCATGAACCTGGCCTGGAAGTACCTGATCCCCTTTTCACTGGTGAACCTTCTTCTAACCGCTTTGATTGTGAAATGCATATGAGTGGATACTTCAGCGAGCTGATAACCGGAAGCAAGAGTCTGGTGGCGGGCCTTTCGGTGACCCTTAAGGCGATCTTTTCGCCTGTGGTGACCGTGCAGTACCCAAGGGAGAAAATTGGCGTTACTCCGGCCATGCGGGGGCACATCGATCTGGTGAAAGATGAGAAGAGCGGGACCCATCGCTGCATTGTCTGCCTCTCCTGCATGAAAGCGTGTCCCTGCCAGTGCATTGTGGTGGAAGGCGAGAAGAGAGAAGGGGTAAAGGGAAAAGTTTTGACCCTTTTTACCCTCGATTTTACCAAATGCAGCCTCTGCGGTCTGTGCGTGGAATCGTGCAGGCCAAATGCCATCGACTTTTCCGATGAGTACGAACTGGCAGGGTTCTCCAGAGAGGATTTTTACTACGACCTGCTTCAGAGGGTAAAGGAGCGGCCATGACCATCCTAATGAACACTTTGTTTTTTGCCTTTGTGGTGCTCACCATGGGCGGGGCCATGCTGGCCGTAAGGGCCGGAGTGCTTATGCACTCGGTTTTGGGACTTGCCGTCTCGCTTTTGGGTGTGTCTGGGCTCTACCTCTACCTGGGAAGCCCCTTTCTCACCCTTATGCAGGTGCTGATCTATGTGGGCGCCATCTGTGTCCTGCTCGTTTTCGGCATCATGGTGGGGTACACCCCCAACGAAGTGGCAGAAAAGATACCCCTGGGCCGAAACGCACTCTTGGGATTGATGGCATCAGGTATCTCAGCTTTTTTTCTTATGGTGATGGTTGTTGGAAAAACAGAGTGGGTTCCCGCAGCCGATCGAATCACCGATTTCTCCATCGAACACGTGGGCGAGAGTCTT
>JAKSCC010000152.1 GCA_022360815.1 Desulfobacterales bacterium | reverse complement strand
TGTCAGAGCCGCCTCGACCTGAAAGCCAGCCACATCCAAGATATTGGCAATGGACCAGAGAAGTTCGTCCGAGTCTTCAACCACCAAAACAATATGGGCCATGGTGATTACGCCTGTGTGGGGCGGCAATGCCGCTTGTCAAATGAGGAACATCCCTTGGTTTATCGGGAAGTCTCGGTTTTAAAGTGCGGATGCAAAAACCTGTAAAAGGCGTTGCATCAATATAGTCACAGTATTTTGGAAGCCTCAGAAATCGCATCGTTTAAGGTTTTTCAGGGAAGGTAATGCGAGAGGCAAGTCGGGTGATTTTGTCGTTGTGTTAATTTGATAAACAGCAAAATATATACCAGAAGTAGTTGCTTGGTTAATAGTCGCTGTATTTTTAATGTGTTGCAGTGTTTTTTGCTGCTACGTGTTCATGTCGTTTGAGACCTTCATATGGCAGGTGTGTCTTTAAGAGAAAGGTGAGGAGCTGGAGAACTCAGAGGCTGAGAGGGGTGCCCTTCTTGGTTTTTTTGTGTACAGGATACTTTTTGTGTGTCTTCTCGTAGGGTATGGCATCTTCGCCACTGTAGGGCGCAGATGCCACAGAAGAGGCCTATGGATCAGAGTTGAGTTTACGATAGAGGGTTTTGTAATCAATTTTCAATAGTCTGGCGGCCTCTCTTTTGTTTCCCTGTGTCTTTTCAAGAGTCGATCGGATCACTTCGCTTTCCCAGAGGCGTGATGCCTGTCGAACGGCCTGAGTAAGGGATTGATCTCCCAGGTCAAAAGCTGGAAGGGAGGTGGCAGGCGTCTCTTTTTTTTGGGTATCAAGATCCAGACACTCGGCACCCACCACACTCTTTTCACATACCAAAATGGCCTGTCGAATGACGTTTTTTAATTCGCGTACATTTCCCGGCCAATCGTGGGCCACAAGGGTTGCCATGGCATCGTCGGAAATAGCTGTAACCGTTTGATGCGTTAGACGGTTTCGATTCTCTTTAAGGAATTTTTGAGCCAGAAAAGGGATGTCCTCTTTGCGTTCGTAGAGGGTGGGGACTCGAATATAAAACTCTTTAAGTCGGTAGTAGAGGTCGGAGCGAAATTTTTCATTTTCTTGATCTGTGGCCAGGGATTGGTTTGTGGCGGCGATGATACGGATGTTGACATCCTGGGACTTTCGGGCTCCCAATCTTAAAACCCGTCGATCCTGAATGACCCGCAGGAGTTTTTGCTGGGCGGTGTAGGGAAGACAGCCTACCTCATCAAGAAAAAGGGTTCCGTTTTGAGCGAGTTCAAAGAAACCTGGTTTGTTTTCCTGAGCTCCGGTAAAGGCCCCTTTCATGTAGCCAAAGAGTTCGCTCTCAATAAGGGCCTCGGGAATGGCACCGCAGTTTACCGCGATAAAAGGGCCTTTATTAAAAGGGCTTAGTGCGTGAATGGCCCGTGCAACAAGTTCTTTTCCGACCCCGCTTTCACCTTCTACAAGAACCGTGAGATCACTTTGGGCCACCTTTCCGACTTTCCAGGCCAACCGTGAGATCACAGGGCTTCGCCCCATCTCCTTGAAGAGGGGAGAGTCTGCCGCACCGCATGGGCAGGAATCCTCTCCCATTGATTCAAATGGGGCATGTTTCAATGCTGATTCGATGACAAAGAGGAGATCGTTGTTGTTGATGGGCTTGGTAAGATAGTCGAGGACCCCCAGTTTGATGGCTTTAACCGCTGTTTTGATCTCTGAATAAGCGGTGATCATAATGATGGGAAGGCTGGGGTTGAGTTTATTGAGAGCTTCGGCTACATCCATTCCCCCTTTTCCCGGCATTTTTTGATCCAGCAAAACAAGGTCGGTCCGTTCGGTTTGCAGACATCCCAAGGCCATATCTCCGTCCGATGCCTGGATGACCTTATAGTTTGCTTGGGTCAAAACATTGGTGATGGCCCATCTGAAATCTTCATCGTCATCAACAACGAGAATATTTTTTTGTGTCAATTTTGCCGCAGTATTCACCCAGTTCTCCCATAGGGTTTATTTTCAACAGGAAGTGTTATGCAAAGGGTGGCTCCTCCTTCAGGAGGGGAGCTCACACGAATGTCTCCGCCATGTTGTTTGATGATGGCGTGGGTGATGCTTAACCCCAACCCTGTGCCGTTGTCTTTGGTTGTAAAAAAAGGGTCAAATATCTGGTCTCGATACTCAAGAGGGATGCCATGGCCATTGTCAACCACCTCAATCTCTACGTTGTTTTTTCGAGGGAAGTAGTTGGTTCTAAGTATCACCTCCCCATGATGTGAAACGGCCTGGAAAGCGTTTAAGGTGATATTCAAAAATGCCTGTTCAAGTTTTGATTCGTCTCCGCAGATTGAGGGGGTGCGGCTATCTATCTTAAGGTGACTGGTCACGCCGCTTTTTCGGGCTTCCAGGCGAGTCATCTCCAGAACATGCTGGAGAAGCGCTTTGATCTCCACGTCTTTCTGGTCGAGGGGCGATGGCTTGGCAAAAGAGAGCAGCTCTTCAATAAGCCGGCTGGCTTTTTGGCTGTTTCGATAGATCATTTGAAGATTTTCAGCCAAAGGGCGTTCGAGTTTCAGTTTTTCAATAGAGAATTGAGCGCAAGAGCTGATAACGGCAAGAGGGTTGCGCAGCTCGTGGGCTAAACCTGCCGAAAGATGGCCCAAAGCGAGGAGTTTTTGGGATTGTCGTCTTTTGAGCTGCCCAGTAAGCCGATTGCATTGATGTTCTAAAGTTACAATATGCCAAGCTCTATCAAGACTTGACCGAAGACGAAACAACTCCTCTGGGTAAAAAAGAGAGTCGCAGTTTTGAAAAGAAGGGGGCGGGCTCTGGTCTGTTAGGATGATAGCTTGAAAGGGTATGGCCCCTGAAGGAGGAAGAAACGACTCAAAAGAGCGCCTTTCCTCGGACGAGAGTAGCGAGACGATAAAAACAGGAAATTGCCCGCTTTGAAGAAGCTTGGACGCCTTTTTGGTGTTTGACGCAGTTTGATAGGGTGTCTGGGGTTTTAGAAAGCCGATTATTTCAGAGCCTCGCTCTTTGGATGCGATAATAAGAAGTTTTGAGGGGGATTTTTTCATATGATTTTGGATAGCACGAGCGCTTTGGGATAGGCGCACGTCTATTTTTTACGAGACCGTTAAAGACAGATTACCTTTTAAGACGAAAAAGGGCCTTGATATACAACGCAAATTGCGTTGTACCTTGAAGAAAAGAATCTATAAAATACAGATAATTATTCGGTGATGTATAAAGAGGGAAGCCATCGGTGGAAATGGAATAAACATTTTTTTACCGAATTGAAATCAAGAGGTTATTCGCCATATGGTATGTTAATAGAAGCTGATGTGTCAACGGCTTCATTCTCTTCCAACGTATCAAAGCCAGCAAGAGCAGAGCCTAAGTTGGATTTTGGGGTTTTTATGAAAGCAGGAGAATAAAAAATGACCTGCTTCTTCATGTCATCATTGGATATTTTTTTTTGATGGCTGTTTTGGCACATTTCCCGGTTGCCATAGCGTTGAAAATCGAGTACACAGTGACAGTCCTATCGGCTGTGCGGGTAGGACCATTTTTATGGTTTGCCCGGGTGGCGGAACTGGTAGACGCAAGGGACTTAAAATCCCTCGGTCGAAAGACTGTACGAGTTCGATTCTCGTCCCGGGTACCATTAAAAATATTGAGATTTTAGGAGTTTAAAAGGGTTTCTCGCTTTCAGGCTGGAAACCTTTTTGCGTTTAAAATGGAACCACTTTTTAGTCCAGTAAAAAAATGAACACGGGGAATCAGTACGGAAGTACCGGTGGGT
>JAKSCC010000125.1 GCA_022360815.1 Desulfobacterales bacterium | reverse complement strand
TGCGCCGCAAGGTATCCCAGATGGGACGCATGGCCTTGTATGTTTCGTCAATATTGACGTAGATAATGGAGATTCCCGACCGAGACTCACTGGAGACGTAATCGAGTTCAGCGATCTCCTGAATCACCTTTTCCAGGCGATCGGTCACCAGCTGTTCCACACGCTCAGGACTTGCCCCAGGAAAGTAGGTGGTCACCAAAGCGGTACGAACAATAAAGCCAGGATCTTCATCCTGGGGAAGGCGGGTCAAACTCACCCATCCGCCCACCACCACCATGAGAATAAGGGTCAGGGTGACCCGGTTAAGACGAATGGCCGATTGGGTCAAATAGTACATCATGGGCGCGCCTCACTCATCTCGACAGATCCATTCACTTTAAGCCCCACACGCATGCCCTCTTCCAGACGGCTCATACCGGCGGTCACCACCCACTCCCGGCCCGACAGGCCCGAGGTGATCTCAAGCCCCTCTTCCATCAAGCCTCCCACCGTTACGGAGACTTTTTTCACCACCGCCTCACCTTCGACATCGGATTTGGCCACATACAGAAAAGGCCCTTGGTCATCTTTACCCACCACATGGGAGGGAACCAAAAGACGGTGGCCCTCACCCTGGCCCAGCCCAAAGGTCACCTCCGCTGCCATGCCCGGTTTCACCCCGGTGCCCTCGTCATCCAGAGAGAGGCTCACCGGATAGGTGGCCGCAAAGCCTGTGGCGGCTGTTCCCACCTCATACACCGTGGCCGAAAAGGTCTTCTCCTCTTCTGCCGCAAAGCGAACCGTGGCCTTCTGCCCCCGCTTCAACGCAGAGATCACCACCTCGGGAATGTCCACATGCACCTCAATGCCCGTAGACGAAGCCATCACCACCACCGGCACCCCGGCTCCGGTGTTTTCGTTCTCCTCTGCCAGTACGGCCGTTACCGACCCCCCAAACGGAGCTTTGAGACGTGTGTACCCCAGCTGTCGCCGGGCCAACTCCAGCCTTTTTCCAATGGATGTCACCCCAGCCCCGGCAGACTCCCAGGCCGCCCGTGCCCCATCCAAATCGCTTTTGGAGATATTGTCATCCTCCCAGAGCCTTCGCGCACGCTCATAGGAGAGGGACGCGTTTCGCGCCCCGGCACGGGCCTGCACCAGCCCGGCTTCGGCTTCCTGGACTTTGAGGCGAAAGTCGCGGTCATCCAGAGTGGCCACGGCATCGCCCGGCTCAAGGGTGTCCCCCACCTTCACCGCAAGGTGCTTCAGCGTTCCCGGCACCTTAAAGCTGAGCCGGGACTCCTCCGAAGCGCGAGCATACCCTGAAAAGACGCGGTCCACACGCTGGGCCACCGCCCGCACCCGGGTCACACGAACCGGCCTTAAAACAGACTCTTCCGCAACCTTTTCAGACGAGCACCCCAAAAGCATCATGCCTGCAATTAAAAACCCGATCTTGCGCCCCTTCATCCTTTTCCCCCTCCCTTGACCAAAGCGTTTTCAAGCCTTTTGACCCTCTTGTCTCCCTCGTCACCCGAAAGATCCACTGGGCCCAAAAGACGCTGGAGTTTCAAAAGATCCAACATGTGATCGTATACAGCGTTTTCAGCGGCGATACGTGCCTTCACCGTTGTATTTTGAGCATCCAGAAGGGTGATGACAGCCACCGCGCCTTCGGTATAGGCATCACTCACCAGACTCAGGTTCTTTTCGGCGGCCTCTCGAGAGAGATCCGCCAGCCCCATGGCCGCTTCAGAGACCTGAACCGCGATGGCCGCATCCATGATCTGCTCCCGCAAAAGGCTCATCACATGGCGGCGACGAGAGGCAATGGCGGCCGTCTCTTTGGTCACTTTTCGAAGCTCTGCCAGACGCTCGCCGCCGGTCACCAATGGCAGGCTCACCTGAATGCCCACCTGCCACTCCCGCTCATCAAAGGGGGGAAGCACCTCATCAAACCCGTGGCGGTCCAGCACCTCCGTTACCTTGGCCTGAAGGGCCACATCCGGAAGGTAAAAGGTGCGCCGGGCCCCTTTGATGCGCCGTCTTCCCGAAGCCAAGGCGTGCCTGAGCCCCGAGAGCTCCGGAGACGCCTCAAGCCCGATCTCCACCAGGGCCGCTATCACCTCTTCAAACCGCCCGGGATCGTTCATCAACCGCTTAAACCCCGGCCGAGAGGAGAGAAGTGAAGGCGATGTAGGGGCCACCTCCATCACTATCACCCGTTGTGAGAGCGGCATCCCGCACACCCTTTTCAAGGCATTTTCAGCGAACCGCACCTGAGCACGGGCCGCCAAAAGCGCCCTTCGATTGGCCGCCAGCTCACTCTCCCACCGAAACAGCTCCGAAGGGTTGAGCACACCGGCCCGTTTTCGAGAGCGGGCTCGGCTGAGATTCTCCTGGGTCAGGGCGAGATTCCCCTCATGAACCCGAGCCACGCTGCGCGCTTTGAGCACGTTGATATAGCTTTGGGACGCCTTCAGGGCCAGGTTCCTCTCTTCTGCGACAAACTCATGCTCACGCGCCTTCTGAAGCTTTTTTATGGCACTGTATCCGGCCACGGCTTTTTCGGAGTAGAGCACCTGGCTCAAGGTGAGGCACGCCTTGAGACTCTCTTCAGACTCACGCCCCATGCTCTTCTCCGCACTGTTTTTATCCACACGAACCCCCATCACCTGGGAGGTGATGCGGGGGGCCAGATAGGAGAGAGCACGGCTGACATCTTCACCCGATGCCGCCAACTGGTGCCTCTGAGCCTGAAACGAAGGATTTTCCGCCCTGGCACGGGCAATGGCACGGGGTAAGGTCAGCTCGGTGGCTGCCACGTCAAGGGGTTCCACCTTCACAGCGTAACGGGCAAGCTCCCATCCGGGAGAAAAACCGACGGCACGGGCTGTGGCCAAGTTGATCACCACTGTGGCCTCCTGGGCTCCGTCATCAGCTCCCGTCATCAGAGCCTCGCCCCGCGCCATGCTGTAAAGGGCCAGGGCCATGCGCCTCACAAGACGACGCGAGGTTCCTTCGCCCTCAGCCGTAAAGAGAAGCCCGGCCTCCACATCCCCACGCCCTCCCATGGCGTAGGAGATCACGCCCCGCTCTTTGAGTCCCTCTGCCACCTGCCTCATCTCCGAGACAGAGAGCTGAGGAAAGGGTGAGAGAATCACACAACCCCCCTTGCCTTCGGTGGCGGCCAAAATAGCCTGGGGCTCAGAGGCGGCCTTTTGAACCGTCAGAGCCACCCCTTGCCCATGAAAGAGCGACCCCACAAAAGATTCAATCTCCGGTAAAATCGCCTCGGCGTGGGCATCCACCACCAGGGTGATTTGATGGGGTTTGAACTCTTCCACGAACCGGGTGACGCCAACTTGTATCACCGGGCCGATCTCAAGCCCGTAAACCCCTTGGGGCAGCAAGGCCGGTTTTTGAAAGAGATGGCTGGCAAGCACCGGCTTTGCCTGCCCCGCTGCCTTCACCGAGACCCCTGACGCCACATACCCCAGGGCCAGAATCAACTCGGCCTCTTCAAGGGAGCCCAACTCGTTCAAGGAGGACTCGACCCCCTCTCTGCTCCAGCCTCCGCTCCGAACCAGCCCCTGGGGAATCACCAATTCAAGATCCGGACCCGAAAGAGCTCTCAGCTCCTGTCTCAGCTCTTCCAGAGCAGAGGAGGTCACCACAGAGCCCCCTCCGGTCACCACCCCCACCGTCACCACCCGATCGGCGGCTCCAACGGGCAGCCCCCCTGCCAGAACCGCCATTCCCATAAGCAGTGCACCCCAAATCCGACGTCCTCTCATGGCACCGTCTCCTCTGCCAACCGGCATCTGGGAAGTCCCAGCATGCTCTCGGTGTTCTTGCTCACATAGCCAGCCACTCGCTTTAAAAAGGGGTTGGTGTACCCTTTTAACCCAAGGGTCTTAAGGACCTCGTCCTTTTCAAGCACGTAATACTGAATCTGGGCCAGCACGCTGATAAACCAGAGATTCACATGCACCTCATCCAAGTGGGGCAACCGTTTGACCACGTGACAACGCAGCTTTTCAACATACTCAAAACGAAGCAGATTCATTCTGGTTTTATGGTGCCGCTCCATCCGGGAACGAACAAAAAGCTCGCTGTACCATGCCGGCACCCCTTCGCCGATCAGGGAGACCAGAGAGTGGTAGACCAGATGATAGAGGAGCTCGGAGAGCTCCTCAGGCGTTTGATGCTCTCCGCCCTGCAGCAGATCAAACCGCTCTCCCATGCCCAGTTTTTCATAGAAGACGTAACGCAGACAGGCGCTGTAGAGATTCTCTTTGCTGGTGAAGTGGTAGTTTACCGACGAAAGCGAGGTGCCGGCCTTTCGAACAATTTCACGAACCCCCACCCCATCGGGCCCCCGGCTGGCAAAAAGCGGCCCCGCTGCTTCAAGGATGGCCTGACGCGTTCCCATGGTCCCTCCTTTCCCTTCAGCTGGCTTGCGCCATAAATAAACAATAACACCTTTATAGAAACTTTGTTTATAAAGCTTATACGAACGTTCGTTTCAATGTCAATTCCCTTAAGATATCACGGGGGCTTTAAGCCCCCCAACTCAGCATCGAAGCGTCGCTCGCAACCTGTCCGTATGGCAAAGAAGAGAGAGAGCGCTTTGGATGTCCCGCGTCACCACATCGGCAGAGAGCAGCGTGGTGGACGCCGCCCCTTCCGGCCCGAGAACCCCGATTCCCAATGCCGCCACACTGAGCATTCGTCCATCGTTTCGCCCGTTGCCCACAGCCACAACCTCTTCAGCCCCCAGGCTCTGCACATAGAGCTCTTTCTGCTGGGCCTCCTCGCCCGACTCCAAAATGGAGAGATAGACTGGCCACCCCTCCAGGGCCTCGGCAGCCCGGCCAAAGGTATCGGCGGTGACCACGTGGATCTGAAGGGAGTCGGCCAGAGCATCCACAGCCTCACGCACATCCTCCAGGGGGGAGCCATCCAAGGCAAGGGTCCCATTGTAGTCCAGCACCAGGTGGGAAAGGGTCAAATCAGCAAATCCGGAAATGCGGCAGGTCATCATGCGTTTGTCTCCATCTTTATTTGAGCAGGTTCATATCTTAAAAACAAAACCCTACCATAATCTCCTCCAATGTTGCATATATGGACCCATGAATTTACCCTCACCACAGCACGAGAGAGAAAGCGCCCCCCTGGTAAGCGTGATCATTCCCACCTACAACCGCGCCTGGAGTCTCAAAGAGGCCCTGGAGTCGGTGCTTGCACAGGATTACCCCCATATCGAGTTGATTGTGGTGGATGACGGCTCCACCGACCACACCCCTGAACTGCTTCAAGGGTATGCCAACGAGCCCAAGGTAAACGTTGTCACCCGTGAAAATGGAGGGGTAAGCCGAGCGAGAAACCAGGGCATTGAGGTGGCCCGGGGAGAGTACCTCGCCTTCCTCGACTCCGATGACAGCTGGCTTCCCCAAAAAATCTCCGAACAAATCGCCTTTTTCAAAGAGAGCCCCGACGCCCTCATCTGCCAGACCGAAGAGATCTGGATTCGAAACGGAAAACGGGTCAACCCCTGCAAACACCATCAAAAACCCTCTGGGGATATCTTTGGGGCCTCCCTTCACCTCTGTCTGGTGAGCCCCTCTGCGGTGATGCTTAAAAAAAGCCTTTTGGATGAGGTGGGACTCTTTGACGAGAGCCTTCCCGCCTGTGAAGATTACGACCTGTGGCTCCGCATCGCCTGCCGCTACCCCATCTACACCACCCCCTCGGCGCTGGTGGTCAAACACGGAGGCCACGACGACCAGCTCTCCAAGACCCCTTACCTGGACCGATTCCGCATCCACTCCCTTCTGGGCCTTTTGAAAAGAGAGCCCCTCTCAGAGGACCAACGAGAGCAGGTCCATGCCCTTTTGAAGAAGAAGTGCCGTATTTACACGCAAGGGTGTCGGAAACACGGACGACCGGAGGAGGCGGAAACCATTTCAAATCTCGTCAACCAGACGACCAACAAAAGCCTATAGATAACCCACCTGTATCGCTGAATATTTCCACTTGACCCCACCATCCACATCTTTTATCATAGCGGCATTCACAAAATAAAACAGTGTTCTATTTCGTAAGCTGAGTTCTTCCCTTAACCGACCCAACGTAAGGAGGAAAGAATTTGATTGCTCGATGGATCACCATTATCATGCTGGCTCTCATCCCCATTCACAGTGCCTTTGCCATGGGAAGAGCCCCCACCGAGGCCTTTAACCTGGCCCCTTCCGACTACCAGTGGACCTATCAGGAAAAACTTCTCATCCTAAACATGCAAGACGGCGTCACCCTTTCGGGAAACCTCTTTGTGCCCGTTGCCAAAACCGAGAAAGAGACCTTTCCAGCCCTTCTCTTTCCCAATAGCTGGCTCATGGAGGAGCACGAATACCGATCCCAGGCCGAAAAATTCTGTGAAAAAGGGTACATTGTTCTCTCTTACAGTGCCAGGGGCTGGGGAAAGTCCGAAGGCATGGTCAACGTGGGCGGCCCCAAGGACATGAGCGACATAAAAGTCCTTGTCGACTGGCTCACAAAAAACCAGCCGGTTCAGGGGGTCGTTCGAGGCCCCAACGGAGAGGTCACAAACGATTCAAATGCCCTCATCGGCATGTGCGGCATCTCACTGGGGGGTGGCCTCTCTCTTATGGGAGCGGCCACCGACACTCGGGTCAAAGCGGTGATGGCCATGGTTCCCTGGGGGGATCTCGCCGACGCCCTCTACCTCAACCAGAGCCCCAAACCGGTCTGGCACAAGGGGCTTCTCGTGGGGCTGGGCGACATGGTCGCCAACCTCGACCCCTACATTGAAACCGTCACAGGCTGGCTTTTCAACCACGAACATGCCGAGCACTATGCCGACATTGTCCCCTGGGCCATGCAGCGATCGCCCATTTCACACCTCAGCGCCTTCAACAACCCCAACCGCAACCTAGCCGTCTGCATCAGCACCAACCTTCAAGACTTTCTCTTTACCCCCAACCAGATTCTTCGTTTCTACTACGGCCTCAATGTGGCCCACAAGCGGATTGACTTCAACCGGGGCATCCACCCTTCGGCCGAGCTTCCCGGGCTGGCCGGCCTTCCCAACACCGTCTGGAACAGGGCCTACGCCTGGTTTGATCAGCACCTGAAAGGTGTTGATACCGGTATTTTAAACAACCCGCCCATCTCCATTGAAAACAAAAGCGACAAAAAAAAGCGTCACTATCTTGAGCAGCTCTATATTCAGGACATCAATGGAAACCACCTTGAAAAGACTCCCTCTCCTCCCATCGAAAACGCCATTGCTGCAGAAAAACGGTTTCCCACTCCGCGCCCCTGGTACAGCTACAAAGGGGGGTTGAAAACAAGCGCCCCCCAAGAGGGCTCTGTCACCATCCATTCGGGAATCGCCTCGGGTCTCACCCTGGGGATTCCCATACTCAGCTCACTTCTGGAGGCCCACACCACCTTCCTCCACGTCAAAACCAGCCTGCCGCTGACCAGCCGAAAAAAGGCCATTGTCTTTGCCAGTGAGCGGTTTGAAAAGAGACGCACCCTTCTCGGCACTCCGGCCCTGACCCTGAGCCTCACCCCCAGCAATCCAAGGGTTCAGCTCATGGCCCACCTCTACAGTGTGGACAAGCTGGGCATCGGCACCCTCATTACCCACGGCCCCCTCACCCTTCTGGAGTCGGACCGACTGATGCCCAATGCGACTCCCGGCCAGAGGCACACCTACCAATTCAACCTCATCACCACAGCCGCCGACATTCCCAAAGGGCACCGTCTGGCCATCGGCATCGACACCTTTGATCCCTCCTATGCCAAGGCCTCTGATGACGATTTCTCGGTCACCCTTCACTACGGGCCAGAGACCTTTATCGAAATTCCCTGGCTATAGCCCCTGCCTTTACACGGCATAAAAAAAGCCTTTGAAATCTCAAAAGGATTTCAAAGGCTTTTCAGTGTTTCCAATGCCTTCGTGAGTCATTTTTTAAAAATCGCTCTGGCAAGGCCCCTTTTTTATGCCCCTTGAAGGCTTGCCTCCAGAAACGCCATGGTCTCATCCACACTTTTGCCCTCATGAACCACACCGTGAAGGGCTTTGACCAAAAGGCAGGGGTTGGCATCCTGAAAAATATTTCGTCCCACAGAGAGCCCGGCCCCCCCGGCGGCAACGGCGTCGTGCACCATCTGAACAATATCCCGATGACTCGCCATCTTGGGCCCACCGGCAATCAAAACAGGGATACAGCACCCCTCCACCACCTCGGAAAAGCTCTCGGGCGTTCCTGTGTATGGTACCTTCACCACATCGGCCCCCAGCTCTTCGGCCAGACGCGCCGAGTGCTTCACCACCTCCACATCGTACTCGTTCAAAATACCGGCCCCACGTGCATAAACCATGGCCATCAAGGGCATGCCCCAGTTGGCACACTCGGAGCTGATGCGGCCAAAGGACTCCAGCATCTGCATCTCTTTTTCATCCCCCAGATTCACATGGATGGAGACGGCATCGGCTCCCAGCCGAATGGCATCCTCCACAGAGCCCACCAGAGTCTTTGCATTGGGAAAGGGAGAGAGGACGGTGCTGGCGGAAAGATGAACGATCAGCCCGATATCGTTGCCGTGGCCCCGGTGGGTTCGCCGTGGAAGACCTTTGTGCATCACCACGGCATTGGCCCCCCCTTCGGCCACTTTATTCACCGTCTCTTTCAAGTCCACCACGCCAAAAATGGGCCCCACACTGACGCCGTGGTCCATGGGAACGATGATCGTCTTTCCGGTGTTGCGATTGAACACCCTCTCCAGTCTGATGGCTTTACCCAGAAGCATTGCTCCTCCTTAAACTTCGGCACAACAGGGGTGAGTCGTCGGCGGCTGATCTCATTGTGATTCTGGAAATAAAAAAGGCCGCCGGCGTTTTGCTGCCTGCGGCCCTTTGCTGACTCGTTGGTTGGTTCAATACGATTCGCAAACACCCCAGGCGTACGTAAAAAACCAAAAAAACCAGAAACGTGTACGTGTATGGGGGTTGGATCGATTCATGGGCAAGGTGTTACCAGATGCCCTGGGCCTTGTCAAGCAGCTGTCATCCACTTTTCACGGATCGCAACATCTTTCACTTCTCCGTTCCAAAGCTGGCAAGCTTCCCGAAAAAATGTCCGATTCGTCCGCCAAGGCTTCGTTTGTAGGCGACCTTAAGGTAGAGATCCCCGCTGCGGCCTCCGGCCACCCCTTCGCGGCCCATTCCGGCCAGGCGGATCTTCTGGCCTTCCCGCACACCGGGGGGAATCTTCACCACCAGCTTTTTGCCCCGACCCTTGTGCAGATAGGCGTACGGCCCACCAGAGGCGGCCAGAGAGGGTTCAATCTGAACCTCTTCCACAAGATCCTCACCCCGCTTTGCAGGTTTCTCACCGGAGAAAAGCCCGCCCAGAAGCGAGGCCGCCCCGCGGCCCAGAAAGCCCTTCCGGCCTCCCTGGCACCCCATCTCCTTTCGCCGGCCACGCCCTTTCCCACCCCCAAAAGAGAAGACAGAGCCCCTCATGGTAAAGCCGGGACGGGAGAGGTGGATGTTCTGCCAGCCACTGCCGTAAAACTCCTTAAAAATCGCATCCCCGCCACGAAACCCAAAGTCTTTGGCCAGCTCTTCGAAAATGGCATGGATATCGGTGCCTCGAAAGATATCTTCATCGCTGTAGCTCTGGCGAAACTGGCTGTAAGCTCCGGATCCATGGGAGCTTCGCATGGTGTCGTACTCTCTGCGCTTGTCGGGATCAGAGAGTACAGCGTACGCCTCGTTCACCGCCTTCATCTTTTCGGCGGCGTCGGCGTTGTTCTGATTTCGGTCCGGGTGGTAGATGAGGGCCAGCTTTCGATAGGCGTCTCGAATGGCTTTCTTGTCTGCCTCTTTGGGAATATCCAGGATGGCGTAGTAGTCGGTCTGTTGCATATCGGGCGTATCTCACGGCATCGCAGGCTTGAGCCCTGCGGATCTGTTACGGTTTGGTGGTTTGATCTTTTGAAAAGTCGGGAAGCATCTTCTCTTCGATGATATGCCCCTCAATCTGCTTGAGCCCCTCGTCGGTGACCAGCACTTTCCCCTCTTCGTTGATCACCGTGTTGTTGTCGAGAATGATCAAGCCGGTCTTCTCCATCACGCGGTTTCGGTAATTCCACCGCTGCTCCATCTGATACTTCTGAAGCTTGAACTTCCAAAAGAGCCAGAAGAGAAGGCAGATCAGGGTTCCCACCACCAAAGCCCCAAGGCCGATGAAAAGGTAGTAGGCGGTGCGCTCTCCCACATGGCCGATGGTGGCCAGAATCACATCCAGCTTGTAGAGCACCACAGAGCCGAGGCCCAGCACAAAGATACTGGCCAGGGCCGGAAGCTGCTGAATCACCGAGACAAAGCTCTGAAAAGTGCGTCCTAAATTTCGCTTGCTCTCTGAGGCGTTGGAGCCGTCGTCCAAGCCACCTTCCACCTCATCATCCGGAGCATTGCCGAAAAGGTAGAAGTTAAAGCCCACCACCACCAAGCCGATAAGAAAAACCATCACAAGGGGGGCGATAAAGGAGACGAAAAAGTATTGTTTCCAGGGAAACGGCCCGCTTTCAGGCCCAATGGAACCAATGAAATGCGCCACAAAAATGACAAATTCAATACCGGACAGAAGGATAAAGAAGGTATTGAAGTACTCTTTTATCTCCTCCGTATCAAAGAGGGATGCCACTCCGATACGGTTTCTGTTTTTTGATTCCATGAATGTTACCCTAAATATTTCAAAAAAAGCAAAGACCGCAAGGTCTGTCACAGGCCTTCGGTTTTTTCCATGTTTTGTGAACCGTTCCTCAAAGGAGAAACCAGGATTCTATGTCGTGCGCGACAGGGGGGCAACCTGCTGTCTCCATGGCAAAATCGGCATCACGTGAAACGACGTATGATACTCAAACACCCGTCCCTTGTCAAACAAAGGAGAGGAGCAAAGAGAAAGATACCTCTCCGGATTCAAGACCTTAGCAAAGCCATCCCATCTTTGAAAAGCCCACAACCCTGCCCGACCGCCTTTCATTTTCCATCTTACCACGGCTGACGGCACAAAACCCGCTTTTTCAGGTCGTCACCTGCAAACCCCAAAGATCGACCCGTTCAACCTTTCCCGCACCGGCATCCACAGCAAAAAAAGACGGTGTGATCATGGGCCCGCTGATGGCGTTCAGAGCTTTTACGATCCCATCAAAGAAGAGGACCCCTGACCTTCATCAGGGGTATCCCCTCAATTTGCCAATTTTTCCATTTTGGAAAACCCGAGCATGTCCGCCAGAAAGGGGGCGGTATGCCCTTTTCCAGAGATCGCCACCTCTTCGGGAGAGCCTTCAACCACCACGTGCCCCCCTCCAGCACCGCCATCCGGCCCCATGTCGATCAGCCAGTCCGCGCTCTTGATCACGTCAAGGTTGTGCTCAATCACCAGCACGGTGTTGCCCCCTTGGGTAAGGCGCTGAAGCACCTCCAAAAGCTTGCGCACATCCTCAAAGTGAAGGCCGGTGGTGGGTTCGTCCAGAATATAGAGGGTTCTGCCCGTGCTTCGTTTGGAGAGCTCCCGGGCCAGCTTGATGCGCTGGGCCTCGCCCCCCGAAAGGGTGGTGGCCGCCTGCCCCAGCTTGATGTAGCTCAGGCCCACATCCATGAGGGTATCGAGAATGGCGGTAATCTTGGGGTGATTTTTAAACAGATCCCGGGCCTGCTGCACCGAAAGGTCCAGCACATCGCTGATGGAGTGCCCGTTGTACTTAATCTCCAGAGTCGCTTCGTTAAATCGTTTTCCCCGGCAGCTTTCGCAGGGGACATAGACATCGGCCAAGAAGTGCATCTCCACTTTGAGAAAACCATCCCCGCAGCAGGTCTCGCAGCGCCCCCCCTTCACGTTGAAGGAGTAGCGACCCTTCTTGTACCCGCGCTCCTGGGATTCGGGAAGCATGGCAAAGAGATCCCGAATGTGATCGAACACCTTGGTGTAGGTGGCCGGATTGCTTCGGGGAGTCCGCCCGATGGGACGCTGGTCGATGTTGATCACCTTGTCCAGATGGGCGAGGCCCTCGATCTTCTTGTGGCGCCCCACGCTCATGGTGCCACCATTGAGCTTTCGGGAGAGGGCGGGATAGAGAATCTGATTGATGAGGGTGGACTTTCCGGCACCGGAAACCCCCGTCACGCAGACAAAAACCCCTAAGGGTATACCCACGTCGTCCCCTTTGAGGTTGTTCTCTACGGCCCCTTTCACCACCACCTTTGGGTGGCGCTTCTTCAGCTCACGCCGACTTTCAGGCACCTCAATGGCGCGGCGTCCCGCCAAAAAATCGCCGGTGAGAGAATGTTTCTGTTTCTTGAGAGACTCGGGCGGCCCTTCCGCCACCACCTGACCGCCCAAATGGCCGGCCCCGGGGCCCATGTCCACCACCCAGTCGGCACACTCCATGGTCTCCTGATCGTGTTCCACCACAATGAGATCGGAAGAGC
>JAKSCC010000243.1 GCA_022360815.1 Desulfobacterales bacterium | reverse complement strand
CAAAGTCGTAGTCGGCAAAGTTGCCCAGCATGAAGCGGCAGGTATTCCGGATCCGGCGATAGGCGTCGGAGAGCTGCTTGATGATATTGTTGGAGATGGAAACATCCCCTCTGTAGTCGGCGGACGCCGCCCACAGACGCAGCACGTCGGCACCGTATTGTTTGATGACGGATTCGGGCGCCACCACGTTACCCACGGACTTGGACATTTTATGACCGTTTTCATCCACAACAAAGCCATGGGTGAGGACGGCTTTGTAAGGAGCGTGTCCGGTTCTGCCCACGGCGGTGAGCAAGGAAGAGTGGAACCATCCACGGTGCTGGTCGGAGCCTTCCAGGTAGAGGTCGGCGGGACGGTCGAGCTCGTCGCGCTCCTCGAGGACCGCCGCGTGGCTCACGCCGGAGTCGAACCATACGTCGAGGATGTTGGGGTCCTTGGTGAAGCCGTCCGCGCCGCAGCCGGCGCAGGTGGCGCCCTCGGGCAGCAGGTCCTTGGCGTCCCAGTCGAACCAGATGTCGGAGCCGTGCTCGCGGAACAGCTCGTAGATGCGGTCCACGGACTCGCGGGTCACGTGCATCTCCAGGCACTTCTCGCAGTGGAACACGGGGATGGGAACGCCCCAGGAGCGCTGGCGGGAAAGGCACCAGTCCGGGCGGTTCTCCACCATGCCGTAGATGCGGTTCTTGCCCCAGGCGGGGATCCACTGCACCTGGTCGATCTCCTTGAGGGACTTGTCGCGCAGGCCGGTGTTGTCCATGGAGAGAAACCACTGGGGAGTCGCTCGAAAGATGACGGGCTTTTTGCAGCGCCAGCAGTGGGGGTACGAGTGGCTCATCTCACTGTGGGTAATAAGCGCCCCGCACTCCTTCATCTTTTCAATCAGGCCGGCATTGGCCTTCATGATAAACTGGCCTTCGAGCTCTTCGCCTGCCTCGGCGGTGTAGCAGCCGTTGTTGCCCACGGGAGAGTATGGCTCAAGGCCGTATTTGAGTCCGGTGATGTAGTCGTCTGCACCATGACCGGGGGCGGTGTGCACACAACCGGTACCCGCCTCAAGGGTGACATGATCGCCCAGAATCAGAAGAGAATCTCGATCGATAAAGGGGTGGGTGCAGGACTTGCCCTCTAAAGAGGCCCCATCTGCTTCGCAGAGGATGGTGTACTCATCAAAACCAAAGGCCTTCATAAGGCCTTCCACCAGGTCCTTTGCCACCACAATCACCTCGCCATCTACCTCAACAAAAGCGTAAGAGAAAGAGGCGTTGAGGCACACCGCAAGGTTTGCGGGGATGGTCCAGGGGGTGGTGGTCCAGATCACGAAAGAGACCTTCTTGCCGGCAAGGGCCGCATCCATTTCAGCGGCATCCCCTTTGAAGGGGAACTTCACAAAGATAGAGGGCGAGGTGTGGTCGCCGTACTCGATCTCGGCTTCGGCCAGAGCCGTCTGACAGCTGCAGCACCAGTGAATCGGCTTTTTCCCGATAAACATATCCCCATTGGCGGCAAACTCGCCGCACTCTTTGGCGATGCGCGCTTCAAACTCGTAGTTCATGGTGAGGTAAGGGTCTTCCCACTCACCCATAACCCCAAAACGCTTGAACTCATCGCGCTGAATGCCCACAAAATTCTTTGCGTAGTCGCGGCATCTTCTGCGGATATCCGCCTTGCTCATCTCCTTTTTCTTGGAGCCGAGTTTTTTGTCCACGTTGTGCTCAATGGGCAGGCCGTGGCAATCCCATCCCGGAACGTACGGCACATCAAATCCATCCATCTGACGGGAGCGGATAATAATGTCTTTGAGGATTTTGTTCAGGGCGTGTCCAATATGAAGGTTACCGTTGGCATAAGGAGGGCCGTCGTGCAGAATAAACTGTTCACGTCCCTTGGACTCTTCCCTGATCTTTCCATAAAGACCGCTCTCCTCCCACGCCTTGAGCTGCTGAGGCTCTTTGGTCGGCAGGTTGCCCTTCATGGGAAATCCTGTTTGTGGCAGGTTCAGCGTTTTCTTATAATCCATTCTCTCCTCCAGCATGTGGATCTGTCGTGGGTCTTTGGGTGATAAATGCCGCTGCAAAATGCAAAGGCACCTCTTTCAATATCAAAATAGGGTCTCATCTTAAAAAAAGACCACCAACTTTATGTCATAGTCTGCTGCAATGTCAATGGGAATGCAGAGTGAGCACAAACAGAGATCGGCCCGAACCGGAAAAAGGCAGGGTATAGGGAATCACCTCAACAGAAAAGTGAACCCCTTCAGCTTCCAGCTCTTTCAAACACGCCGTCAAAACCGTCTCGTCCTCTTTTAAAGCGCTCCCCTTCATGGCGATAATCCGCCCTTGGGGTTTGACAAAAGGAAGGGCCATTTTCACAAAGGCGTCAATGGAGGAAAATGCGCGTGAGGTCACCACATCATAGCCCTTTCCTCTCCCCTCTTCCTTTGAAAGGAGCTCAGCCCGAGCGTGGATCGCCTCCACCTGGGGCAACTTCAAAGCGCGCGCCACATGCTTCAGAAAACTCACCTTCTTTCGCACCGCATCCACCAGAGTCACCGAAAGGGTCTCGTCCATCATGGATGCCGGAATCCCAGGAAAGCCCCCTCCTGTTCCGATATCCAAAAGACGGCTTTCCGCAGGAATATGGGGCACCACAGCCAGAGCATCCACCATATGTTTTTCCGCCACCTCCATGGGGTCGGTGATGGCGGTGAGATTGCACTTGGCGTTCCACGCCAGAAGCTCCCGGGCGTAAAGGGCGAGTGCCTTCGACGTTTTGCCGCTTACGGTCACACCAAAATGGGACGCCCCCTTCACCACACGCTCCTGCCAGGCCACGCCCAACACATCGGTCATGATTTTCTCCATTGACACCTTCAGGGTGTCTCGGTTTATCTTAACATTCACAGTATATCATCAAATCCGGCGAAGCATCCTCTTCAAAAGAGGGCCGATGCCATGCCGGTCTATGCCAATCAATATTGGGAGGTCTTTCATGAAACAGATCGGTATTCTTCTCTCTGGCTGCGGCAACATGGATGGATCGGAAATTCACGAAGCGACCCTGACCCTTCTCTTTGTGGATCAGGCTGGCGCCCGCGCCACCTGTATGGCACCGGACATGCCCATGAAAGAGACCATGGATCACCCCAGAGGCGAGGTAACAGGAGAGAGCCGCAACGTTCTCACCGAGGCCGGACGCATTGCCCGTGGCGCCATTGTCCCCATCACCGATATTCAAGTGGAAGAGCTTGATGCACTCATCATTCCCGGCGGAGCCGGCCCCGTCAAAAACCTGTCGGATTATGCTGAAAAAGGCAAAGAGCTCACCCTGCGAGATGATGTCACCCAGTTGATTCGAGCCTTCCATGATGCCGGAAAGCCCATTGGGGCCATCTGCATCGCCCCCGTGGTTCTCGCCAAGGCCCTGGCCGATAAGAAGCCTGTTGTCACCATCGGCAACGACGAAGCCACCGCCGCAAACATCGAATCTTTTGGAGCCGAACACCAAGCCCAACCCGTGGGCGGCATCTGCATCGACGAAAAAAACAGACTGGTCACCACCCCCGCTTACATGATCGGGCCGGGCATCTCCGATATTGCCAAG
Source organism: Desulfobacterales bacterium (assembly GCA_022360815.1). Classification (GTDB taxonomy): domain Bacteria; phylum Desulfobacterota; class Desulfobacteria; order Desulfobacterales; family Desulfolunaceae; genus Desulfoluna. The sequence goes on along the minus strand of JAKSCC010000243.1, from coordinate 2,071 downwards.
GGTATCGAGCGCCTCGTCAAAGGGGTGATTCGGCTCACGGCTTTATAAAGCGGTCCATGCCTTCGGCAAGGCGCTTTCTTTAAAAAAAAGCTCCCGCAAAAAAAACGTTTCTATGGCCCTCAAACAGGGCGTGAGGGCCAAAATCTATTCAGACTTAAACAGATACTTAAAACCTACGGGTCATCTGTTTTAAATGACGAACCCGCTATAAAACGGGCAGCGAACACGCCTCTATTTCAAAAACCGCTCCCGATGCACCTTGCCCATATCCAGATAGCTCTCGGGGTGCCCTGGCTTATCCTCTGCCGGATATCCGATGCCAATAATGGCGGCCACTTCAAACCCTTCGGGAATATCCAAAATGGCGCGCACCTTATCTGAGGCGCTTTTTCCGTCCTGGTCCTGCCTCAGACGAATCTGACACCAGCAACTCTTAAGCCCCATAAACTCACCGGCCAGCTTGATGTAGGTGGCGGCAATAGAGGTATCTTCCACCCAGACATCGCATCGCTCAGGATCTGCCACAATGGCAAGGGCAAGGGGGGACGAAGCAAGAAAACCGCCACCATGGGGCTTTACTTCAGAAAGGGCTTTTCGCGTTTCGGCCTCGGTCACCACCACAAACTGCCAGGGGTTAAGCCCCCGTGAGGACGGGCTTCTTAAAGCCGCTTCGATCAGTGCAGCCACCTTTTCATCTTCCACAGGCTTTTGATCAAACACCCGAATACTTCGCCTTGATCGAATCACATCCATAAATGCCGTCATCGTTTCCGCCTCCTCATTATCAATGAACGCAAGCACAAAGGGCGATGAGAATCATCATTCCCATCGCCCGAAAAACATCTCAATCACAAAAAGTGATCTCTACTTTTTCTTCTCCATGGCCGCCTTGAGAAGATCGCCCATGGTTCCCATGGACGATGAAGAGCCCGACTTGGCCTTGGGTTTTTCCACATACCCTTTCCAGTCGGAAGGCCCTTCGGAAGACTCCGGGGATGCCAGAGTGATGCGGCGCTTCTCTTCGTCTACCGCATCCACGCGAACCGAAACGCTCTCACCAGGCTTGGCGCCATTGTACGTGTTGGCGTTGGCCGCCTCGGCCAGCTTGGACTTGGGGAAAAGACCGGTAATGCCGTCGGCCAGCCGAATAAAGATGCCGTAGCTCTCCTTCTTCTCCACCGTACCCTCTGTGATGGTGCCCACTGGGTACTTTTCGGTAATGCCCTGCCAGGGGTCTCCTTGCGCATCTCGCATGGAAAGGGAGAGGCGCTTCTTCTCCAGATCGATGGCCTTTACCACCACCTGAATCTTCTCACCTACAGCCACGGCATCTTCAGGCTTTAAAATGCGTTTGGTGTAGCTCATCTCACTGATATGAACCAGACCTTCGGTTCCCGGGGCCACCTCCACAAAAGCGCCAAAGGGAGCCAAGCGCATTACCTTGCCCTCAAACTGATCACCCACAGAAAGGGTGTCGCCGGCCAGTTCCCAGGGATCCTGGGAGGCCTGCTTGATGGAGAGAGCAATGCGGGGGGCTTTTTTGCCCTCCACCGCGTCGACCTTAAGCACTTTGACGGTCACCACATCGCCCACGGAAACCGCTTCCTGGCACTCGCTGACCCTGCTCCAGGATAGCTCGGAGATATGAATCATCCCCTCAAGCCCGGGACAAAGCTCCACAAAAGCGCCGTAAGGCATCAGCTTGATCACTTTCGCCTCAACGGTTGCATCGACGGCAAGGGTCTCTAAGAAAACTTCACGGGCAGCCTCCTGTTCGGCTTCCAGAAGCTTGCGGCGAGAAATCACAATGTTTTTGCCGTTGCCCTCAATGCGGGTCACAGCAAAGGAGTAGCTCTCTCCCACAAAGGACTCACCATCTTCCACAAAAGCGGTGTCCATCTGACTCACAGGGCAAAAGGCCCGCTTGCCCAGCACCTGAACGGAAAAGCCCCCCTTGATCTGGGCATTGACCTTCCCTTCCACGGGCGTGCCGCTGGCAAATGCGTCAAAGAGCATGTCCATGCTTCCAGCGCCGGACATCTGCTTTGAAAGCGTCACTTCACTTTCATTT
>JAKSCC010000020.1 GCA_022360815.1 Desulfobacterales bacterium | reverse complement strand
TTCTGACAGCTCATCCATGATGCCCTGGACTTTATCGATTAAATCCTGAAAGCGCCTTGAAAGTACTGCCAGATCATCTGTAACACCGGACTTATCCATACATGTCGCCTTTAAGAATTTTTAGGCCAAACATCTTTTCGCATGCGAAACCCATGCGAAATGGCGAAACAGATCAAAAAACAAAACTTAAGGCGGAACAATGCTCACTCTATATCGCATTATTTCACCAAAACTTCAAGTACAAACAAGCCGAGAACACGTGTCAAGCTTAAATTCATGAAAAACCATCAGGCAAACAATCGTTTAACATGAAAAAAATTTCATCTCGAAACCTGAAGTTTCTGTCCCACGTAAATTTGAGACGCCTCAGATAACCTATTGATACGAGCCAGTTCTTTGGGAGAAAGGCCGTACACCTTACCTATACGAAAAAGAGTGTCTCCCTGACGGACCACATGGTATCCAGGCTTTTTTGTGGAGACCGTTTTTTTATGTAACACTTGTTTACTATCGATAGCATCTTTATCGAACCTTTTCGCAAGCGTGTCAATCCTTTTCTCAAGATGGTCAAACCTCTTTGCCGTAGATTTCAATAAGGTTTCGGTATTCGAGGTTGCATCAAGCTCCCCTCGAATGGCCCCAAGCATCCCTTCATAAACTCCCAGTCGTTTTTCAATCTCATTAAGACGCGCATCCATCTTTTTAAGCTGTTCCACAGCCAGTGGCACCTGTGATCTCTCATCTCTTTTTCCCAGAGCCAAAGAGAAAAAAGCGCCACCCGCAACAAGCAACCCGACACCAACCAGCAACCACACCACCCATTTTTGACTGCCTCTGCTCTTCTTCACACCATTTATTCCCCTTCATCTTTGACTCCTGCAATCGCCTGCAGAATAGCCCACTTTATACCTGCCCCTTCGATCTATCGATCCTCATCAGCTATGCGGTCTCCTCCAAAAAATCTCACGTCCTCATTTTTAACCGAACGAAACTTTGAGCTGGTATTTTCTTCAGACTCCTGATTAGCTATGCTGTACCATAACCATACCAAAGGCCCAACACTTAAGGCGTATCTATGGTTACCTAACGTCAACCTTTGCAGCAAAACACTGCGCGAACCGCAATCAGGAGATTGTCCTAAAGATGAGCAAACACAATTACACTTTTGTTGATCAATACACCGGTGCCGGCATGTATGGATGGAATTTGGAAGATGACATCGACACCCTCAAATTCTATATTCAAAAATTTGCCGACGACAGCTTTCTGGAGATCCTCACCCGCAAACTTGATCAAGAGGATAGAGACGCTATATACAACCTCATCACAGGTCTTTTGAAAAAACACCTCACTGAGCCGGAGTACCACCGCCACTTTCTTAAAGACGGCACGCATTAACTCCAACGTGATGGCTTTGCTTCTTCCCACGATGTCGTGGACGTCGTGTTGAGACATCATTTTTAGAGCCGCATCTTACATTTACATTCCAGGGCTTTTTTCCTGCAAAAAACCTCTCGGGCTGGCACCATCTGTCAGCCCGCACAGTAACCCACAACTGCCGGAGAATATGCATGTCTGCACCCCAACCCACGTTACCATCAAGCTCTTACACCCCTGGTCTCAACCCAGACACCGACGCATGGTTCACCACATTTGTTCTTGAAAACCATCTGGATTATTATGCCTATCCCGGCGAGGTGGCCACCCCTGAACAGCTTGAATTCATGGTCTACCTCGAAATGGAGGAGAGGTATTACCCTTGCTCCGAAGCCACTTTTCGAGAGGTGATGAGCCGAGCCCCATCCCCCGTCTTAAAAAAGCGATACAAAGAGGCCCTTGAACATATTCTGGATCTTATTGAGAGCACCATCGATTCTCCCCAGGAACAGGCTTACCTTAAAACCCTAATTGAGACCAAATTCGCCCATGAGACCCGTGATGAAATCATGATCCCTTCCCGTGTTGAGAAAAGACTGCTTCGTATCTTTCTCAACCGGACGCATATCGCTGACCCCTTCCAAGAGGTCAAGGCCACACGAAATCGACGGATGGCTGGCCTTCTGAAATCTGAATCGTTTCAATGCGCCTTCCAAAAAATATCTCCAGAGGAGCTTTCACCAGCCCAAGCCATGGATCAGGTACAAGGGTGTCTGGCACATCTCTCTGCCCGCAGGCTTCTAACCCTGCTTACAACCCCTCAACTCTGGCTTGAAGAGGGGACAACGCCTCCTGCCTGGTCTCACATTTTCAAAAAACCCATCGCAGGCAAGGCTGCAGAGGCCTTCTTCAATTTCCTGGGTATTCCTCAAGGGGGGCAAAGCCCCCATCCACCTCAAAAACGCACCCTTTTGTGGCTGGCTGATGAAGCGGGAGAGGTGATGGTAGACCTTGCCTTTATCCGTCACCTTGTCAGCCTGGGACACAAAGTGGTGGTGGCATTCAAAGCAGGGCCGCTCTTCACCAAGTCCAACATTTTGGACACCCAGGATGGCCCCTCTCTCTCAGCGGCTCTGAAAAATGCCTTTTTCATTCGCAGCGACAACCTAACAAAAAATCAGCTTGTGGAGATCCTACGCCAGGAGAGCAACTTGCTCACCCTCTCAGACGGTACCCACGAAAAACTCAATCTTCTTCTCGCCTCCACCACCTTTGCCCGCCTCTTCAAAGAGGTAGATTGTGTGATAACCCGTGGCCCTGAACAAAAAAACCGCCTCTTTGACACCCCTTTTCAATTCACTCAAGATATCTTCAGCATCTGTGCCGATGAGAGCCAAGTGACCATCGACTGCAAAAAGCGCCACCCCAAGGCCATCAAATTTTCACACAGAAACCTCGAGCGAAAGGCGCACTCCATTATAGACGGCATGCGAAATGCCAAAGCTCAGGGCATGGCTGTCTCTTTCTACAGTGGTATCATTGGTTCGATCCCTGGAAAAATTGATGTGGCCAAAAAGATTATGTCTGTCTTTATCGCTCACCTTGAAGAGCAATTTTCCAAAACCCACATCATCAACCCCTCGCTCTACTATGAACCCGGTATGGATGCCGACGACCTTATGTACATGTGGGAGATTGTCCAAAGAAGCGGCTATATCGATATCTGGCGGTTTCAAACCTATGAAGATATTGTCACGGGCTTTCAACTGATGGGAAAAAAAGTCCCCCCCGAATGGGTGGGGAAAGACGCCACCTACAGCACAGGATGCACCAAAGAGATGGCCATTGCCATAGATGTACAACGCCACCATCCCGAAATGCAGATCATCGGCCCTGCCGCTGAAAAGTTTATGCGGCGAAAAGACTATGGTGTAGGAAAGATGTACGATCAACGCCTTGGAGACCTGCCCGCAGGAAACCACGATTAGGGATCACCTTTAAAAAAAATCCCCCGTCAACATCATTCAAGGCTGCGGGGGAACTCTTTTTCTGATCAGACTCACGAAAAGGATTACTCTTTCCAAAGATCCACATCAATAAGTCCAAGCCGTGCGGCATAACGCACCAACTCCATGGTGCTGTGAATCCCCAGTTTCTTCATAATATTGGCGCGATGGTTTTCAACGGTCTTTGGACTGATGCAAAGCTTGTCGGCAATCTCTTTGGGGGTGGAGCCTTCGGCCAGGAGACGCATCACTTCCTGTTCACGCGGAGTGAGAGACCCATAGTCGGCATCGGTAATTTTGGCGTCTTTTACCGGAAATTTCATCAACTTTTCCACCACCTGGTGGGAGACCGAGCTATCCAAAAAATATTCACCATTGAGAACCGACTCAATCCCCTGAATCAGACGATCTGACGCTGAATCTTTGGCCACATACCCTGTGGCACCAGCCTGAAACGCTTCTGCAATGTAATCGATTTTGGAGTGCATGCTCACAATCATAATCTTGGTATCCGGAAGATTCGAACGCATCTCTGTGGTCACCTGCACCCCATTTATATCTGGCAAAGAGATATCCACCACCGAAAGATGTGGTTTGAGCTGGCGAGCCATTTTAAGCCCTTGCCTTCCATTGCCAGCCTCTCCAACCACTTTGAATCGCTTATCGCGCTCGACGATGGTTTTGAGTCCTTCACGAAAAAGGGGATGATCATCAACAATCAAGATATTTTTTGTTTGAGCCACGGATGCATCTCCTCTGAAAGTGTGTGGGTGGATGAATCCCGAGTGGTTGGCATGCTTAGGGCGGGCGTGTCTGTCGCTTCACGACCAAACGTGAACACAAGTATCGCTTAAAAAAACTCGTTCAGTAATAAAGAATAAAAGAGGGCACTGTCAATAATTAATTGGGAGAGGCCATAGGGAAAACCGCTCAGAAGGCTTCACATCGAAGCCATCAATTGACGGTATGCGCTTTTATGGAATAGCCCATCTCGTCTTCCATCAAAGAGACAAGCATTTCAAAAGAGGTCTCATCCACCACACAGGGAGGCCACCCCAAGGCCTGCATCTCTCCGTTGATCATGGCGATGGTGAAATTACCGCCATCGCGAATCACATTGAACACATCCTGAATCAAACGATTGATCTCATCACGAGAGTGCCCTTTGGTAGCCAGATACCAGAGCAATTGAGTGCACTTTTGCACCGATCCATTTGATTTTTTAAGCCTTCTACCATGAGAGCGCGCCATAAACGCTCCTTTCATCGCAGCTCACCCCTGTCAGATGGGTGTGCCGGATCTTATTGTGGTGGAATTGCGCGGTGTTGAGGACGAAAAAGAGATGTCACAAAAGCGAATGGGGGAATTTACAGATTTTCAGTGGATTTTATGGGTCAGAGGATCTCAAAATAAGTCAGGGTGCGAAATTTTCCATGAATCATACGATTGAACGGTGACAATTTTCCATGGGGCAACCTTATCATTTCAACGGGAACGCTTCCTATGGACATAGGGGATATCCTGCTTTACATTATTGAATAAAGGGTATATATCTTAGTCCGATATACAAATGATTTATTGAAGGTTGTTTTTTTCAGATCACATCTCAAGAAAGCTCATCGCCATACGGCACCTCAGCCTCGCAATTCCTCACCGCCACCGTTTTTTCAGGCGGAGCAACTTCAATCAATTGATCCCAACCACACAATAGTTTCATCTCAGGCCCTGCAACCAACCCGGTTGGTGAGGTATGGGGATGCATTGACATGGAGGACGATATGAGCGATTTCCTCAAATCCGTACGAAATCCACAGGGGCGCTATTCCAACAAACGCCATGGGAGCTACGAGAATCCTGGGAGTGGTAATTACTATCCCCAAGACCGCAGGGGAGGCAACGAGCGTAGAAGCCAGGGCCGACGTGACGACAGATCCAGCAACAGAGTAGAGGATCTACTCACCCCCATTCGACGACTTCTTGAGCAAGTGGTGGAAGGCCAACGCATTCAGGAAGGATTCATGGAGCGCCAAACCATCGCCTCAGAAGAGGTGGCTGCTGCCTTTCTTGATATTGCCAAATTCCTTGACCGATATACCGATGAAGCAGGAACGGCCCCTATGCCACCCATGGAGCCTGCATCTCAAGGCAACCCGACAACCCTTTCACAGCTTACAGACGATCAGCTTCTCTCCCCGGCTGACGAGAGACGAGAAGCCGTCAAAATTATGAAGAAGCTAAGACGAAAAGGAGCCACTTATAAAGAGATCGCCCACTTTTTAAATGAGCGCGAAATTCCCACCTTCTCGAAAAAAGGAAACTGGCACGCCCAAACCATCCACAGGCTCTGCAATCAGTAGAAAGTGCCATCAAAAAAACCCCGGAGGCTTTTACGCACCGGGGTTTTTCATGCAAAGAGGATTCAGCTGCGGCATCAAGCTTCCTCTGCATCAGCCATGAGCCCTGCGGCAAGAGATGCCATCTCTTTAAGATCTGGTGCCTCCTTGAGGGTCACAGACTGAATCACAAGACCATCCATCAACGCAACAAAAAGCTTTGGCAACCCCTTGGGCACAGGTGCGCCATGGGTCATGCGCGAAACACCCCATGCCACCAACTCAAACCACCGAGTATACGTTGCATCAAGTCGCTCTCGAAGGACTGTATTACCCTTCAAGGATTCATGGATCAGATAAAGATGCAGCCTGCTGCGTGTGTCTGATCCCAGAAGCGCGGCAAAAAGCGTTTCAATAAGCTCGGCCCATGACGGGTTTAACTTGCCGGATTCCATCATAGAAAAGACTTGATCGGTAATGCGATCCATGTGGATAGACGCAATATCAAAAATGAGATCGTTTTTGGTGGGATAATAATAGTAGAGTGTGCCTTTGCTGATTCCCGCACGCCTGGCCACCTCCAACAGACTTGTCTTCTCAACCGACTGCTCACTGAAACAGTGGAGCGCGGAAACGATTATCCTCTGCCTGCTGTCACCCTCTTTCACATCCCAACCCACATTACGCTCCCGACTATCCATCTCTTACAAGCAGGAAAAAGTCCTGCTTACGCCATGCAGCTAAAGGCTGTTGATGTATTGCGTCAACTTCTTCAAGTCCTCCGTACTGTCACAGGCAAACGCCACGGCAAATCCCGCATCGTCCATTCTGACAACATCCCCCGAAAGCCTCACAAGATCCACACCAGAATAGTCGGAAAAGAGCATCTGCACCCTCTCGCCCTTTAGAGGTCTGTTATCTGATTCAATAAAGACACCCCCAAGACTGATATCCCGAATGGGCTCTGTATAGACCCCTTGGGACAAGGCATAATCCACATCTGTAAAAAAACAGGGTTTGCGCTCATGCGCTCTCTTATCCGCAGCACCAACTCCTTCTTCTCTACCCATGAAACCACCCCTTATGCGTTAAGTGTCTGAACGTCACCAAAAAAGAGGCTTGCCAGAACGCACCCCGCCCAGCACCTAAAAACCATCCCCCATTTTTTGGCTTTCATTATAATTTCGTCTCTTTAGCCAGCCCAAGCCATAATAAAACCCTACTCGGTTGGGCCCACATCAAGAGATTCGAGACACATTTTCAACCGGATTCACAGGTAAAAGTATATAGAATTCAAGTTTTTATGTCCACCGCCTTTTAGAGCAGACCCGCAGCTTCATCTTCAGCTTTCACCATCTCAAGCTCTTCCCACCGGCTGTAGTGCTCATCAAGTACCTTCTGACACTCGCCCAGCTCTTCGCATGCAGCCTGAAGCCCTGAAGCATCGGATGCCAGCTCTGGATCACTCAATCGCGCCTCCAGGCGTGCCACCTCGTCCTCCAATTCTGGGATCTTCTCTTCCACCTGCTCCAGCTCGTACTTAAGCTTGTAAGTAAACTTTTTCTTTGGCTTGGCACTGCGATTCGAATGGACCCTCTTTTCGGCTTTCTTTTCCACAGGCTTCGGGGTGTTTTCGCGCTTCCACTGCTCAACACTGCTCACAGCCACCGTGCCTCCGGCGTCCATAAAGCCCAGCATGGAGGTGGAGATCTTCTCCATAAGATACCGATCGTGCGACGCCAGCACCACAGCCCCCTCAAATTCCTGAAGCGACTCCTCAAGCATCTCAAGAGAAGGAATGTCTAGATCGTTTGTGGGCTCATCCAAAAGAAGCACATCGGCTGGTTGGCGCATAAGATGCGCCAAAAGCACGCGGGCCTTTTCCCCCCCGGAAAGTCGCCCCAAAGGAAGATCGAGCTGATCGGGGGCAAAGAGAAACTTTTTGGCCCAGGTTACCACATGAATGGGCCGACCTCGATAGATCACCGAATCGCTGTCTGGAGAGAGCGCTTTGCGAAGCGTCATCTCAGGATCGAGGCTGTCCCTCTCCTGCTCAAAATGGACCACACGAAGATCGTCGGCTTCCCGCACAAAACCAGAATCAGGGGTATCCTTGGCGCAAAGCATACGCATCAGGGTACTCTTTCCCGTCCCATTGTTGCCCACAAGCCCAAGGCAGGTTCCCGGAGACAAAAGAAAGGAGAGCTCTTCGAAAAGGGTGCGATCTTCAAGGCGCCGGGCCAGACGCTTGGCCTCCATAAGCTTTCGAGTCTTGCGCCGAGTGGAGGTAAAATCCAGATCCATCTCTCGGCTGCTTCTGTTTCGCACACGCACATCGGCCAGCTCCTGCTCCATGCGCCGGGCGTTATCAATTCGAAACTGCGCTTTGGTGGTCCGAGCTTTGGGACTTCGAGCCAGCCACTCGTTTTCCCTGCGCATCACCGTGGCAAGGGCGCTCTCTTTTTTGGCCTGACTCTCCATCAGCTCATCGCGCCGCCTCAAAAATTCCGGGTAGTTTCCCTCCACCCGCAAAACACCTCCGGGGTATTGGCCGCCCAGTTCGATGGTGGTTTGGGTGACTTCCGAAAGGAGTGCCCGGTCGTGGGTGATCATCACAAAGGAAAAATCCGCCCGTTTTAAAAGCGATTCCAGCCAGAGAATGCCCGAAAGGTCGAGGTGGTTGGTGGGCTCATCCAAAAAGAGGAGGTCGGGCTGACGGGCAAAGGCAAGGGCCACGGCGAGCCTCTTTTTCCAACCACCTGAAAGGGTCTCCACCGGAGCCTCTAAGTCTGGAAAATTGACCTGTCCGATAAGCTGCCACGCTTTGCCAAAGGCCTCGGTATCCCCCTGACACCAATGCTCCAGCGTCTCATCAATGAGAGCCGAAACGGTTTTTCCCTTTTCAAAGTGGCTCTCCTGAGGCAGATAGACGACACGCAGCCCCTTTTTTATGGAGATCTCCCCTTCATCGGGAGAAGTGACCTCACCAAGAACCTTTAATAGGGTCGATTTTCCCGCACCATTGGTCCCGATCAGACCGATGCGATCTCCCTGATGAATATTCAATGAAATATCTGTAAAAAGAGTTCGTGCGCCATAAGACTTTGCCAACCCTTTGTATTGCGCAATCAGAGACATACTTCCCACAAAACCTGCGGTGCAAAAGAGCCCGCAGAAGATCTATACGTTCATATCTTTAGTATACAAAAAAATTGCTTCCGTTTTTCCTGAAAGAGTACTACTCTTTTTCATTCACCTAACACCAGTCGACAGAAGAACACCCTAAGGGTGATCGTGCCACACAGGGTGTGAACCGCAACATGTGGAAGATGGGTGCCGGAATGGACAAGAGTAGCAGATATATCGACATGTGCAAAGGGGCCAGGGAGATCCAAGAGAGCTGGTGCCATAAAACTGGTGATATCTTTGTCACAGAAGATGGAGAGCTTCTCTTCTGGGTTCCTGGAAAGTACGGTGCCTCTGAAATCAAAAACGGTTTTGGGGTCACTCGAGATTCCAAGGTGGTCACCCTCACACGCTACACCTGGCTTCCCCGTTACAGTCAGCTCATTGAAGCGGCTCAAGAAGACTCCGGTGCCAGCTTTCGGGATGTCACTTTTCATTTCTATACATGGCTCGATACCGCCTACGGCTCTTCATCAAAAACCGTTCCCAAAGAGCTCTTCACCACCAACGAGCAGGTGTGGCTCGCCTATATCATGGAGAGACGCTATGCCAAAACCTGGGAAACCGACCGCTGGGTGGACCACAACCTTCATCCCGGAGCCTGACCCCCTTAAGACCACACGGTAAAAAAGGCGTCCTCACGACAGAGACGCCTTTTTTTACCTCTATAGCCCAAAGCCTCTTCTCAACGAGGCCCCATGGTAATGGCATCGGCCGGACAATCATCCATGCAGAGCCCGCAGCCCAAGCAGGTTGACGGATCCGGCAGACAGGGGTATCCATTGGGGTCTTTGCCCTGGGGCTCGCCCACCTGAATGGATCCTGTGGGGCAGCTGTCCGTGCAGATCACACAAGCCATGCACGCTTTGGTATCAAACACCGGAATATTCCACTCACTCTTTTTCACTCGGATCGCTGCAACACCAAAGGGATCCTCAACAGATCCAGCCGGGCAAATTCGCCCGCAGGCTCCGCACTCAATACAGCCGTCGGCATCAATGGTGTGAAGCTCTTTTTTTTCACCGGAAATGGCCCCTGTTGGGCAAAGATGGCTGCAGGAGCCGCAACCTGTACAGGTCTCGGTAATGTAGTATGCCATAATAGTCTCCCTTTACAGTGTTGCTTCCAGATCGTTGATGGTCTTTTGAAACGGTTTTCCGGTTTCGGGATCCCACCCGAACTGGGCCCAGTAGTCCCGCATCATTGCTTCGATCTCCACACTGCGCCCTTTATTGGCCCCCTCTTTCTGGGCCGGTCGCCCCAGAGCCCTTTCCGACACTTTAAATTGAGAGGGCTCTATGCCGTGCCGCACATTAAAGGCCTGGCGCAGGGTCTGCACATTGGCACCGACTTCCATGTACTCATTGGGCGTCAAGCTCCACCCTGTGGCCGCATTGATCCAATCGAAAATGCGAATTCTTTTGGCCCCTAAAAACGAGCCAAAAAGACAGGTCCCCGTGCCATTGACCACATTCATAAAACGGCTGTTCGCAGCCCCAATCACCGCTTTCTCCTCATCCGCCTTGTACTTGCTTCCCTTCAGATACAAAGGAGAGACCGAAGGAAGACCGTCCACCACCTGCCAGAGCTTGAACATTTCGTAGTAGAGCCCCGAGCCCACGGTGTGTTTTCCCGGTGACGGCTCCACACTGTAGTGCAGGGCAAAACCGGGGTCGTTTCTGGAATCGTGCATGGCAGGCTCCTGACCGCCTGCATGCACAGCAAACTCTTCCGAGCCCTTTCCGATGCGAAGAGAAGCCTGCTTCACCCCATCGGCCAGTATCTGCCCGATGCCTTCGCGTTTCACCATCTTCTCAATCAAAGCCACAATAGAGGCGCTGTCGCCCCACTTGAGCTCCAGCCCATCGGTATCGGCCTTGGTGAAGACCCCTTCTTCATAGCACTCGATGGCAAAGGCCACGGCATGGCCCGCGCTGATGCTGTCCATGCCCGCTCGGTTGAGCACTTCGTTAAGGTAGAAGATGGCATCCACATCTTTGTTTAACAAAAGCCCGCCCAAAGAGAGCACGGTCTCATACTCCGGCTTGTGGGTTTCACTGAATTTTCCGCTGGTGCTGCAGATCCCTCCACACCCCAGAGGGCAAGAGTAGCAGTGATACTTCACCTGCTCACACTTGGTAAACACATCGGGGTTGGAGCTGTGGCTCTTAAACATCCCCCAATCTTTACTGCTGCCCTTCCAGTTTTTAATGGGAGAATCCCCCATCTCCACCGACATCTGGTTCATGGAGACGGTGCCCCATTTTTTCAGCATTATTTTATAAAGCAGCCCGTCCTGGGCCATGACACTGGGAAGCACCCGCATCAGTGCCCCAGTGGCCGCCATCATGGTGGCGGTCATAAAGGGAGGCTGAAACTGCACCCACTTGTTGCAGATGGCGCTGATCTTTTTGATCTCTTTGCGGTTGACCACCCCTATACGCTGGTTGCCGGCCAGAACAACCGCCTTCAGCCGCTTGGCACCCATGACCGCCCCGAGGCCCGAACGAGCTGCCATACGCCCGTTGTCCGTTGCCACCCCCGAGATAAGGGAGACCGCCTCCCCTGCCGGCCCGATGCAGGCAATTCCCGGCCGCCTGCCCTTGGCATCTTTTCTGAAAAAACGCTCGGTTTGAACGGTGTCCATGCCCCACACATCAGAGGCATCACGCACCTCTTTCACCTTGTCATCAATGTAGAGATAGACAGGGGTCTCGCTGATGCCACGCACAAAAATCCCATCGTACCCGCATCTTTTGATGGCAGGAGAAAAGGTGCCGCCGCAGTTGGCATCGCCCCAGCCACCGGTAAGCGGGGATTTCCCTACCAGGGTCCAACGCCCGGTAAAAAGCGAGCCGCTTCCCGTCAGAAGCCCGGAGACAAACCCCAGCATATTCTCAGGTCCCAGAGGATCGGCACCAGCCGGAATGTGCTTGTACAGCATATAGGCCCCAAGGCCCATACCCGAAAGATACGTCTGATAAATCTTTTCGGGGATGATCTCCTCCTTGATCTCTCTTGTGGCAAGATCCACCACAAGAACCTTTCCCATAAACCCCTTGCCCTTTATCATCATCCTCTCCTGTGATCTGTTGAAATCAACCCCGCTTCACCAGACTCCGGTCCAGAGGCTCTCCGCTCCAGGCCGCCTCCATGACCATCAATGCATCTTCATAGTCCATCTCCTCTGGGTTGTAGAAAATCGAACCATCCCCCAAGGCAGTGGAAGCAACCTCCGAAAGTTTCTCACGAGGCACCAGGGGCATGCCCGAGGCATCCACCACCTCTTTAAAAAAACGGCTGTGCCGCCCCTGGGTGGCCTGATGCAAGGCCTCATTCAAAGCGCGTATGCACGAAATGGTCTTCTCGGCTCTCTTTTCCGGTGCCGTGGCAGCATAAAGCGCCTCCCCTCCAATGGCGTGAAGCAACTCTCCGGTAAACGCTCCGTTCTTATGCATGTTGTACTCCAGCCCGTAGGGAAGAAGAATGGCCATGCAGGTGCCGTGCCCCACATGGCAGGCCGATCCTACCGAGTGACCAAGGGTGTGCACTATGCCCACCATGGAGTTGGAAAAGGCCATGCCCGCATAGGTGGCTGCCGTTGCCAGAGCCAGCCGCCCCTCTTTGTCGTCCGGGCGCTCCACCACCGATAGAATATGCCTGCAGATCATGGAGATCGCCTCCAATGCAAACCCGTCACTTACCGGATTTTTGGAGAGGCAGGTGTAGGCTTCCACCGCATGGGTCAAGGCATCCATGCCTGTGGCAGCCGTCAGATGCGGGGGAAGGGTAAGGGTCATGCGAGAGTCCAGAACAGCCACATTGGGAAGCAGAAAATGGGAGGTAAAGAGAAGCTTTCGATTGGCTGAAGGGTCTGCAATCACAGCCACCAGGGTCACCTCTGATCCGGTCCCGGCTGTGGTTGGCACCGCAACCAGCGGCTTCAATGGCCGCTTCAGCACCCCGGCACCCGAAAAATCCAAAAGATTTTCCGCCTCTTCCGATACCACAATGTTCACACCCTTGGCCGTATCCATAACCGATCCGCCCCCCACAGCCACCAGCGCATCGCACCCTTTTTTCCGGTAGACATCGGCAATACGGTGAACGGTTCCCACATCTGAGTCCACCGGTACATCATCTTCCACGCAAATGGCTGGCATGCCAAGAGCCATGGCCTCTTCTACAATGGAGACAAGACCAGCTGCCACCACACCCTTATCTGCAATAATCATGGGTTTGCTCGCCCCCAGCCCCTCAAGCAGAGCCGGAATTTCCTCCAAAGCATCATGGCCAGCCACCGTTTTGACAGGGCAAAAAAACTCATAGTATCCAGGATTATACATCAGGCCACCTCCTCAGCGCTCTTCACCGGTGTGGTTCGTGTCTCAAAAGGGATATCGGTATAGGCTCCAACCAAGAGGGCCTCCACCTCATGGGGCTGCCAACCCGTAACGCTCTCTGCCACCTGGGCGCCTATATCTGCCAGACTCTCTATCTCTACGCCCGCCTCAGACAGGGTGCGAGGCGATGCTGTCTCACTTACAAACCAGAGCCGGTTCAGCGCCTCACGAATCATGGACAGCCCTTTTTCTGATCGCTGCGAGCGAGGCGTGGCGCACTGAGTATCGCGATCACCCAGACTCAAGAGAAGATCGGAGAGATCTTCTCCACGAACCTTATGGGCATACTCCAAAACGGAAGGCAAAAGAACCGCGGCCAGAACCGGCTCCGAAACCCTTGCCCCCTCACTCAAAGAGTGGGCCAGATGCCCCGTCAAACTCTTTTTCAATGCGGGATAAAGGGATCCGGAAAGGGCCAGGGCTGTCACAAAGGCCATCTCCTCTTCCCGGCAAGGGGTAAACCACCTCGCCTTTAACCGAGAAAAGAGCCCTGGGGTCTCTTCGTTGGCCGCTAAAAGGGGAAAAAGCCCCGCCAGAACACGACCCGCCACCATGTGCGCATAGGGCCGAGAGAGAGTGGCTGAAATGTCTGCCTCATAAAGACAAAGGGCTGAAACAAAAGCCCTTAAGGCCGCTTCGGAAAGGGTGTTTTTCACCTTACCGCTCATCATTCTCGGGTCGATGGTGATGATACGCGGTGCCACCTCCATCGCCTCAAGGGTCTGGCCTTTCAAACGAAAAGAGGGTGTGGTCTCAAACCCATCCAGATCAAGAGTGGGCACCCAGGCAAGGGGTGCCTGGCCCACCACACGCCGTCCCCCCTGCATCAGGTTTCGAAGTGCATCGGGGCCTGCACCACCTGCCACACAAAGGGCTTTGGCCACATCCATGATGACTCCGCCTCCCACTGCGATCACCGAATCAAAGCCCCCTTCGGAGAAGTGGCCCCACGCCTCCTTTACGGTTTCTGGCGTAGCGTCTCCGCTCAGAGAGAATACGCCCAGTGAGATCCCCGAGCCACGAAAGGCATCGGCAAGGGGCGCAAGGGTACTTTCACTGTCCGCCTCTTCTGAACAGATTACCATGGGGCGGCTGGCTCCATAGCTGCCAAGATCAAAGGGAAGATGTTCCAGGGCAAAACGCCCGGCGCCAATCTTTGCCGGGAACAGACACTGGTTCATGACACTCTTCATGGTCTTTCTCCTTGCCTATACGCCAATCATTGTTCTGAGATAAACCATCCCGCGAGTCAGGGTGTGACGCTTGACAGACCACGAGGGATACCGCTTCACCGCCAGCTTTGCGATAAATTTGGGCAGCAGGTGAACCTGAACCACATCAAGCACACGAACCACCGCACACGCTTCGGGAAGCCCTCCGTCCACAAAGAGCCGTGCTCGAGCGTTGGCCGTGGGGGTGCTCTCCTGAAATGAGAAGATCAGAAAAAAAGCCTGCATGTTTTTGATGGTGAGATGAAGATCCACAGCCTCACCGGGTGCCTGCCCCAGATACTTCACTTTTCCGCTTCTTTCTTTTCGAACCACCATTCGCGGTCCCTTGGGAAGAACCCCCAGTGCAAAGGTGAATCCTTCTGGAAGCTTTTCAAACTCATCAGCCACCTGTGGGTCGGCCTTGGAAGCCGCCACAATGGCCCGCCCCACAAACCAAAGCATAAGCGTGATATACACCCGCTGAAAAAGCCGATTCCCCGGAGTCATTTCTCTAAACTGTCCCATGCCGTCTCCTTGCCCGTGCGACTGCACGGTTCCATAATCCCGCCAAAAGGTTTCGGCCAAGCCTCCTGATAGAGAAACTCGACACCGAAACATTGTTCACTGAATATCTCAAAAAAAGGCCCATTCCGCAAATTTTTCAACGTGTTGGATGAGCAGCCCCTTTGTCGGCCAACTGGCCGAAATATTTAATCACTTTACCCCAAGCCCTTTTCCCGTGTCAAGCGCTTCCCCATGTTTTGGACACAACGACAAAACCGGCGGCTTCCCTGATTTTTCAGAAAAACCACCGGTTTTATTGACGTCACAAAAAGAGACAGGCCTCAATCCGGGCACCCCGACAAAAAGCCCTTAAATCGACTCCAGTGTGGTCCCCTCACGCATGATAAGAAGGGCCAGTTTATGCATATACTCCCTTCGCTCGGACTCACTTCTGCCGGGATAATTTCGAAAGGTCATGACAATACCGGCCAGAGATGCGAAAAAAGCCTGGCTGTGGAAACGAAGAGGCGTCTCCCCATCGGATTTTTTTACCACCTCATCGAACATCTTTGTAAAGTAGAGGAGAACCGCGTTAAACTTCTTAAGCGCCCTGGGGTTCTCTTCTCCGCGCATGAGAAAGTGACACATCATCTGGAAAGTCGCCTCATTGTCGATCATGTAGTCGACCACAGCCACAGCCAGGGTCTCAATGGACCCTCCGGCGTTGAGCCGCGTCTCAAGAAGCTTCTCAATCTTGTTGATGTCTCGAATCAGTGCCTCAACAAAAAGGTCGTCACGACTGGGAAAATAGCGATAAATAGAGGCTGCTGAAACCCCTGCCTCGCTGGCAATATCCCGCATACCGATCTCATGGAAGTTTTTGGTTTCGAAAAGTTTCATGGCTGCTGAAATAATCAGGCCTTTTCGCACTTCCCTCTCATTCTCCCTGAGTTTCATAAATGTTGACTTGTCAGCCATTTTATATAACCTCCAACTTCTTGGCACCCAATGTCGCTGCGACCTCTACTATAAAAGGCCGTGTCTCGTGGTGCTCAATTTTCTGTAGCGTAATCTCTGTTTATGGGCGGTCATCAAAAAAAACCGACGGCATCGCGCTACGGCAGAAAAGCTTTTTTGCTGTTGTCGTTTCTCAGATGACACTATCACAATGGAAAAAAGCAGCCCTTCTGGCTCTCTTTCCCTAAATATTCCAATCCATAGCGACCTTATCGATCGTCCAAACAAATCGGTATATATACATCCATTAACTTGGCATTGCAACAGCCAAGAATTTACGCCGCAAAACAAACCCACCCATCGGCCCTTTTGCCACTTTAAGCTTAAAATACTTTTAACGCCAACCACAGCTAAACATGAAACAAAAATCGCACAAAACGTATAGAAAAGAATCTTGACAGGTTGGCATTAAAAGGACCAAGCACTATTTCGGATTAGCTAAATATATTGGAACAGACTACCGAGCGCAACTCGACACCCACGCTTGGCTCAAAAAGCACCACAGTCCAGGCTCCTTCAAAAAAGAGAAGAGATCTAAAATAAAATGGGGATGGCAAAAGCCCCAGAGATGTTTGAAGCGTACCAACAAGTTGACATTCCGCCTAAATTTGAAACAACTCAGGCTGCGCCATACCAATGGTATACACGCAGCCTGAGTAAAAAAATCTATGTAGAAAGATTTAGATGGGCCCGGTGCTCATCACAGGGCTCAGGGTTTCGATTTTCCCGGTCTTCACGCGGTGTTCGTAAAGGTCTTCCATATCTTTGACAATCTGAAACACCTGAAAAAATCCGTGCCAGTGGGAATAGTCGGGGCCATTCATGGCCGACCCATGGCGGGCCCGTCTGCCGGCATGATGCCAGAGGTAGTACATCAGCTCCTGAAAGGGATCTTTCCAGGGGTCGTCCTTAAGAAGGTCTTTACCTTTAAGCTCCGACTTCATCTCCACAGCCCTATCCCAATAGGTGTTGTACAGAGCCACCGCATTATCGAGATTGTCCCGCTGAACCTTGATATGGGTGGATCCATGGCAATTGGCACACACCTGACGCATCAGCTTGTCCCCCTTTTCACCGTCACCACGGGCACCGCTGCGAATTTCACTTCGCTTGTGAACCAGGTCCCATTTGAGACGCTCGTTCACATTGTGGGTGGTGGAAAGATCACCAATGCCGCTCATGTGGCAGGTGGCGCAGGTGGGTGCCGTGTAATCTCCGGGTTCCCACGCATCTGGAGCGCTATCCCACTTCCAGTCTTCGCCCTGGGTGGAAAACTTCTGGCCGTGCTTGGACTCCAGGTAGATCTCAATATGGGGATGATCGGGTCCCAGATGGCAACTGGCACACGCCTCGGGCTTTCTCGCCTCTTCAATGGAGAACTCATGACGGGTATGGCACACCGTGCAATTACCCACCCCACCATCAGGATATCGGGTTCCGACGCCGCCGGGCCAGGTCTCTTTGATGGGCTTCTTGTCGGGTCCGAGCTCCACTTCTGTGCCATGGCACATCTGACACCCGGTGGCACGTGAAGCCCTGTTGGCCGGCGACCCATACTCAAGTCCCAACTCCATCGCCCCTTCATAGTGATACATGAGCTTGTCAAACTTCTTGTTGTCCATCACCGCCTTGCTTGAAAGCATGGCATGACCGCTTTTGGAAAACTCGTCATGCTCTGAAGGGTGACAGCGCGAGCAGGTTTTGGCTGACACCATGGGCGATGTATAGATATCTGTCCCTTTGAGCCCCTCACACTGTGAAGCCATGGGGGAGTTCTTATCCACCGAGTGGCAATCGTAGCAGGAGACCGAAGAGTGTCCCATTTTGCCCACTTTCCAAGCCTCGACAATACCGTGCGTCTCTTTGGCATGGCACTGAATACAGCTCGCCTCGGTCTCGGTGTATCCGCGCTTGATCACCATCTCTTTGGGCGCCAGATTTGTGTAGACCTTCTTGGACTCAGCCCAGGCCCCTCCGATCCAGATGGCCAGCACCACACATGCTGCCAGCCCTCCAGATATTCCCATCACCTTCTTCATGCAATCCTCCTTTGCCCAACATCTTTTTTTATGTCTCGTACCTCGATCTTAGCCCTTAAACCAACGGGCCACCCGGTCTCCCATATCTTTATGGCCCACATGGGGATGGCAATCCACACACCCTTTTTCCGTTTCCCCAAGCAGATAGGCCCGATGTGCCTTTCTGGCTCCTGGCTTCTGACCCGGTGGGGTTAAGTCCTGATGACAGGCCATACACGCGCTTTCAAACGTAAAATTCTTTCTGTTTTTCTCGGCATTTCCCATCCAGTCGTGGGTAAGCGGATCAATGGTCATATTGGCCACCACATCGTGAATTCCCGTCTGCGTCTTAACCATCAGATACTCCACAAGGTTGGTATGGGGCAGATGGCAATCTGTGCACTGAGCCTTAAATCCCTGGGGGTTGTTGCCCCCATGCACCGAATCCTCCCAGGCCTGCTTAAAGGGAATCATCACATGGCATTGGGTACAAAAACGGTCCGTGCTTGTGGCCTCCACCACAAATGCTGAGGCGAGAACCGCCACCAGAGTCAAAAAAACACCGGCCACCACTCCCAGGATAAGGAGTCTTCTTCCGTTTCCACCTTCACCTGCTCCCCCAAGAGCCATCCTGGTACCCCCTTTGCGCACCATTAGCGGTTACTCGCCACCTACGACACCATCGCCGCGCCTTAAAAAACAAAAAGCCCCAATCACCGATTGCTTCGCTTCGGATCATGCGGCTTTAGACTTACCCTGCAGGGGAACGTTTTATCAATCCACCTTTATGTAAAACATGTAACAAATTGATCAACACTGCAAATTACAGAGTAAACAGACGCGTTAAGGGCCACCTATCGGTTTACAAGCCGGTAGCCCACCCCTGCAACCGTCACAATACGAGAAGGATTTTCGCAATCCTCTTCCACTTTTTTCCGCAGCCTTTGAATATGCACATCCAGCGCCCTGCTGTTGTGATACAGCTGGGAGTCGCCCCAAATATGGTCTTGTATCACATCCCTGGGGACCACCTCCCCTTCATGGGACATCAAAAGAGCCAAAAGCTCATACTCTGTCTTGGTCAGCTTCACCTCTTCCCCTTCAATGGTCACCACCCGAGAGCGAGGCTCCATTTGAATGCTTCCGACGGGGCAAACGGGCGGCCGGTGGGAGGCGGCCACCGCCAGGCGAAGCCGAGCCTTAATGCGCGCCGAAAGCTCCAGATAGTTAAACGGTTTGCTCACATAGTCGTCTGCCCCGCACTCCAGCCCCAAAACCGTATCAGAGACCGAATCACGGGCCGTTAACATGACAATAGGAAAGGAGAAATCACGCTTCAGAACCTTGCACACGCTGATGCCGTCAATATCTGGGAGGTTCAAGTCCAGAAGCACAAGGGCCGGTATTTCAGCCTTTACCATCTCTACCCCTGCGTGACCGCTATGGGCTTCCATCACCCGGTAGCCATCCAACTCAAGATTTCCCCGCAGAGTACGGGCAATATCGGTATCATCGTCTATTATAAGGATAAGAGGATCGTCCTGATGCATGGCGCCTTCCTTTGGATACACACATTTTTCGCTATCCGCCTCCTTCTGGAGGCTATAAATGGTTAAAAGTATAGATGCCACCGCAAAAAGCAGGCGCCTCGGGCTGGCATCGTTGCATCGGTAGACCGTATGGCACTGCCCACCAGCTCGCCGCAGCCCCCCATGGTCCCCCCCTCCTTTTTACGGAATCAAAACGATTAAACATCTCTCACACCCCTTTGGCAAGCAAGAGATCTTCCGTCACAAAGCCCATGTAACAGATGTAACAGTTTTCCTTCCGCAACCTCTCCATTGACTTAACCCATCCGATTTATTATTTCTTGATGCTCATCCACACACCAAAAACACACAGCATCAGGACAGATAAGGTGAGACCCGGTCGTCTTTCGCTGCAGCAAAAGTTTATCTTTACCATTGCCCTTATTATTATCCCCACCCTTGGGGGTATTTTTATCTGGGCAGGGTACCAGCACCAGCACCTGGCCGAACGGCAACTTGTGGACCAGGCCCGCGTGCTCGCAAAGCAGGTGATCCTCACCCGTCAATGGATTTCAGACAGCCAAGGGGTTCTGGTCAACACCCAAAGCAAGGGGGCAAGGGAGGCAAACCCCATGTTCACCGACAGCTTTGCCACCGAAAGCGGCCACTTCATTCGGTTCACCCCCTCCATGGTAACCAAAGCCCTTTCGGAGTACTCAAAAGAAACCAACGCCTACTGGTTTCGCGTTGTCAGCCGATTTCCCCTCAACCCGAAAAACCGCCCAACCCCCTATGAATTAAAAGCCCTGCATCTCTTCTCCACAGGAGAAGCCCAGGAAGCCTGGCGGTTCGGACGGATGGCAAACCGGGATGTCTTTCAGTACATGGCCCCGCTTTACATGGACGCCGCCTGCCTCAAGTGCCACCGACAAGACGGCTTTGATGAGAAGAGAGCCTTTGGAAGCCTGTGCATCTACTTTCCCGATATCACCCTTGGAAAACATATCCGCTTTGGCCATACCGCCCTCACCGCATCTGGCATCTTTCTTATCGGGCTGGTCATCATCGCCCTCTTTTTCCTTTTAAAACGCATGGTCATTACCCCCTTAACAAAGTTGAAAACCATGGCCGAGTTGATGGGAGAAGGCGACTACAACGCCCGCGTTGAGCTTGAAACAGGTGATGAGATCCAAGAATTGGGACAGGCTTTTAACCGCATGGGAGACGACCTCAAGCGCCACCACGAAAAACTGGAGCAGGAGGTAGAGCGCGCCACCCGCGAACTCTGCCAGGCCAACAACGAGCTGAAAACCCTGGATCAGCTCAAGTCCGACTTTCTTGCCAACATGAGCCACGAGCTGAGATCTCCCCTGACCTCCATCAAAGGAGGGCTCGACTACCTTCTGCGCACCGCCACCGAAGAGAAACAGAAAAACTACCTCTCCATCATGGACAAAAATCTCGGACGCCTGATTCATCTGGTCTCCGATATTTTTGACCACACCCGCATAGAAGCGGGCACCGCTTCCTGGAATTTTGAGGCGGTCGACCTTTCAGAGCTCGCCCTGGAGGCCTCTGAAATCATGGCGCACATTGCCCAGACATCTGACGTCCGCCTTACGGTTGTTGCCCCAGAGCCGGTGATGATCTCAGGAGATCTGGAGAGATTGGAGCAGGTCCTTGTTAATCTTTTAGACAACGCCATCAAATTCTCTCCATCCAGAAGAGAGGTCACCCTTTCCGTCCATAAAGATCACGAATCAGCCTACTTAAGCGTGGAAGATGAAGGCCCCGGTATCTCCGAGGATTTAAGGGCGAAGATCTTTAAAAAATTTCACACCCTTCCCTCTTCTGGTAAAGGGGAAAAACCCATGGGCACGGGCCTCGGCCTTTTCATTTGCAAAAAAATTGCCGAAGCCCACGGTGGCGACATCTCCTGCGAGGCGCCGTGCAAAAAAAAGGGAGCCCGTATGGTGTTGAAGCTCCCCTTAAAACAGCCTACCGTTGTGCATCCACAACAGCCACCGCCGCCATATTGACAATCTCTGCCACCTCATAACCGCGCTGCAGCACATGCACCGGTTTGTTCATTCCCATTAAAATGGGGCCCACCAGCTCGGCACCGCCCAGCTTGTGAAGCAGTTTATAACTGATATTGGCCGACTGAAGGTCCGGAAAAATAAAGAGGTTGGCATCTCCCTTCAACGCACTGAAAGGGTATTGATCGGCCATAATGCGAGGGCTTCTGGCCACATTGGCCTGCACCTCACCATCCACCACAAGCTTCGGGTCCATGGCCTTAACCAACTCGGTGGCCCGCTTCACCTTCAGGGCCAACGGGTGGTTGCTGCTTCCAAAATTGGAGAAAGAGAGCATGGCCACCTTGGGCTCCATATCAAAGAGCCTCACCTGCCGGGCGGCAAGCAGTGTGGTTTCGGCAAGCTCTTCGGCTGTGGGGTCAATGGTGACGGTGGCGTCCGAGATAAAAACCACCTCTTTGGGAAAGACCAGCATATACATCCCATGCACCTTGGAGAGCCCCTTCTCTTTTCCGATAATCTGAAGGGCCGGACGAATGGTATCGGGGTAGCTGTGGTCAATACCCGAGAGCATGGTATCGGCATCTCCCATCTCCACCATCATCGCCCCGAAGCTGTTAAAATCCCGCGTAAG
>JAKSCC010000032.1 GCA_022360815.1 Desulfobacterales bacterium | reverse complement strand
TTCGAAGTTTCAAGAAAAATGGCAGAGTACATTGATATGCTGGAATCCTATCTGATGGATTTGGAAGATCGGGTTGTGGCGCTTGAGACGATGCTTGGGCTTCGTGGTATTGACCTTTCCCAATTTAAATAGTGGTTTATATAAGATAAAGCATATTGTCTACTTTTACTCCTTTCTTTTCTCTTCGAATAAATCTTCTCTTTATTATCTCTTTCCTGACCGTGCGCTTTCGGGTCTTTGTTTGAGGCCAAAGGCGTTTTGGTGCAGGTACAATTTTATGCAGGGGGGTGTTTTATGGATAGAAAGCAAGGTCATGTTGGCTGGTTGGGGCGTTTTAAGAAAGCGGGCTGGGGTGCGGTTTGCTTTTTCTTTTACGCTTTTTTGCTCGTAGGCGTTCTGGGTTGCGATGAAGAGAACGCAGCATCCAGAATTGAAGATGCTCGAATGGCCATAGATGACGGCAACTATCAGACTGCCCTTAAAATTCTTGAAAAAGAGGCCGGAACATCTGAGGTGCTTGAAATTAGAGCCAGTGCCTATGCCGGACAAGTGGGAATCAATACCTTTGATATTCTGGCGCAGCTTGACGATGAGGATGATTCCAATGACGGAAGTATTGATCGCATTGGTTCGCTTTTGGGTGCGGAAAGCAGTGGTCGTTTGGCCTGTTCGGAGATTGCATCACGCCTCTCCCTTATGGACCAGGCCGTTACCGCTATAGGCGGGGCAACGGTGAATAACGACAACAAAGTGAAGCTGGGAATCTATGGCTTTACCGATTTTATTTTGAGTATGGGTGAGATTCTTTGTCGGAACTACGGGACCCAGATGGCCCCTCCCAATGCCGTAACATTTACTGAGGCATGGATCAGGAGCCTCAGGGGAACCATTGGAGGGAGTTTTTCCGCCGTTCAGGTTGAGACAGATGAGTTGACTCGTTTTGGGCAGGATATTGGCTATGCGAAGAATGCCGCTATGGTTCTTGGCCCCACAAATGATTTGGGCGACGAGTTCCAGAGATTTTTAGGGGATATTGATCCCAATGGAGATGGTTCCGTATCCCAATCGGAGTTTGCGGCTTTTTTGAATAATTTGTAGTTCTCTTTGGACAAAGGAGTATTAAAGAATGCGACGATTTTCCTTTTTTATAACCCTTTGTTTTGCTTTGGTTCTCTTGTTGTCATCGTGGGCACATGCTCAACCTTATCGCGGTTTTCACAGAGGGGTTCGACCCTTGGGTATGGGGGGCGCTTTTACGGCTATCTCGGATGATCAGAATGCAATCAACTACAATCCTGCGGGGTTGAGTCGAACCCAAGGGATGGGGGTGGGGATTTTGAACCCTTTGGTTGAGGTTTCTGAAGAGAGCTACGACCTCTATCAAGATTTTGAGGATATTGATCAGGATGACACCGCTGAAGTTGCCAACCTGCTTAAAAAACATGTGGGCGAGAATATCCATGTGAAGGTTGCTGCCGATCTTTATACTGGTTTTCGTTATCATGATGCGGGTGTCATGGTGGCTGGGGTGGCCCGAGGGTATGTGGATATGGCCATCCGAAACCCGACTTTTCCTGAGCTGCATCTTACTTCGGATGCGGATGTGGGAGGGCAGTTTGGCATGGGGTACAGCCCTCCTATGGTTGCAGGATTGAGTGTGGGCTTTGGGGTAAAGGCGCTTCAGCGATTCAGTGTCGATAAGGTCTATACGGCTGTGGACATTGCTTCCGATGATTTTGAGGATACCATTGAAGACGATCAGGTCGATGGCACCGATGCCAGTTTTGATTTGGGGATAATCTGGTCCAGGGATCTTTTTGGCTGGACGAAGATGAGCCTGGGTGTTGCGGGGTTGAATCTTACAGAGATGGAGTTTGGAGAGGCCAGAGATCAGAAGAGGCAGATCAATGTTGGGGTTGCCTTTGAGCAGAAGATGATGGGGTTTACTCTAGTCGAAGCCGCTGACTACCACGATGTAACAGATAACCTGACCGAAGATGACTCCCATGAGAAAAAAACGCATTTAGGGGTTGAATTGAAGTTTCCCATGGTTTTGGCGCTTCGAGCCGGTTTGTCACAGGGGTATTATACGGCAGGAGTTACCCTTGATTTTCAGGTGGTCCGATTTGATGTGGCAACCTATGGAGAAGAGCTGGGGGTTATCGGAGGCCAGCGGGAAGACCGGCGGTATGTTGGGCAAGTTTCTTTGGGATGGAGTTGGTGATTTGCCGAGTAGGGCTCGGTAGGTAGCGTTGTAAGCTAGAAAGATTGCCGTATATCTACGCACAAAGCGGAGGTGTACGGCTTTTTTTGTCTGGGAAAAGGGGCTAAAGAAACGGGGCTGAGTTGACGATGGGTTTGGTTAAAGAAAGATGTTGTAAATATGTATTTTGTTGAGTTGGATCAATTTAACTTAAGACTTTGGTGGAAGTCTATCAGTATTTGAGTGTATATGAATGCGTGTCCTGTTTTCAAGAAAAACCGAGGGGCAGGTGTTTAAAATATGTTCTTCAGTCGGACATGATGTGGCAATGGTCTTTTGTTTTTTAAGATAGAATTAGGGGGGAGATGAGTTCAATGCGTCAACGTTTGAATGGGAATGCCCACTGGATGGTGGTGTTGTGTGTGGTGGTATGCCTTTGCATGGGGGCTTTTGGATGTGACGATACCTCAAGCGATGCAGCAAAACTTGAGGATGCCCGTATCGCCATTGACAATGGGCAGTATGACAGGGCCCTTGATATTTTATCTGCAATGGGCGGCAAAGAGGTCCTTGAA
>JAKSCC010000163.1 GCA_022360815.1 Desulfobacterales bacterium | reverse complement strand
TGTGCCACCTAAATCAGCATGGCCTGCTGGGGGGGCGGGCCATTGGAGTGGTGGGTGTCTGTGGGGGAAACCTCGGTCCAGGCAGCCAAAACATAGGGGAGTGTTGGGCGATAGAGGGTGATAAAGAGGCGGTTGATAAATTCAGCAAGGGTGTGAGGAGCAAGCTTGGGGCCGCTTAAGGTGAATTGCTTGTGACGCTCCCAGTGGGTAACGGAAAAACCCACTGGCAGGTGAAGTCCAACCGCCTTCATGCGGTCTGCCGGAGAGAAAGGTGGGGTGTACCATACCGTGAGGGTGACTGGGTTTTCATAGACTGTGGTGACAAAGGGTCGCTCCATCTGCTCCAGGGCAAAGCATGCCATGCGATCAACGCCAATGCGATAGTCCATGAGAATCCAAGCGATAAGGGCAACCGGATCTGGATGATCGGGGGTCGCACTGACCCCAGCCAGAATATCATCTCTGGATGGTTTGTGGAAAAGGCGTCTGAGCCAGTGTTTGAATCGGGCAAACAGGGTCATGGCAGAGACTCAAAAGTTGAAGGTTTTAAGAAGGAAAAAAGGGGGTCCGGAAGATCTCACGGGGAAAAATGCCCTGGATTTGGGCTGCGTCGGTTTTTGCGCTTCTAGTAGGCATCATATCACAGTGGTGTGGATAATTCATTGCTGGAGTGTTTTTTTGAAGGGATGGCCTTGATGATAATTTTTTATCTGGCCTGGAATTCCTCTTGTCATAGAATAGTTACCTGTGTTATAGCAGTGTCCAAAATTGGAGTGGAACAGCACAATGGCGTGCTGTGAAGTAGCGCCGACGAAACTTGCCGCCCGGGATGACACCCGAGTTGCAAGTTTTTTTTTGGCCGAAAGAATCGGGTACCTGGAAAAGAGTTGAGATTTTTTTAGGGTGACCATGGAGATAAGATCAGGACGTTACTGATTCTGCTTCATCGACACCCAACCACTGATTTGTTGTTTGAGGAGTTTGCTACATGGGTAATATTGGCCAGATTATTATCGATATTATTATGGTGTGCGCTGTTGTCGGTGCCATTTCTTACCTGATAAACGACGAAAGCCCTCTGGGGCAGGAGTTTATCGAAGGTCTCCACAGTATTGGTCCCATTTTCATTCCCACCGCAGGTATTCTTGCGGCAAGTCCTTATCTTTCAGCTTTTGTTCGAGGCGTCTGTGGTCCCATGTTTGGTGCCATTGGTGCAGATCCTGCCATTGCAGCCACCACCATTATTGCGGTGGATATGGGCGGCTATCAGCTGGCCGATGTGCTTGCTCTTTCTCGTGAGGGCTGGATCATGGCCATGGTTGTGGGCTACATGTCTGGTGCCACCATTGTGTTTTCCATTCCGGTGGGGCTGACCATGCTGGATAAAAAAGACCATAAGTACATGGCCCTTGGTGTGATGGCCGGTCTTCTCAGCATTCCCATCGGTGTTTTTATCTCCTGCAGCATGCTCTCCATCTCCGATCTGATGGTGCGCGGCATGATCTCTGTCAACGCCGAGTCTGCTCTTGCCTTGGGTCTGACCTTTAAGATGATCTTTCTGAACCTAATGCCTTTAACCATCTTCTGTGTGGCTCTGGCCATCGGATTGAAGCTGGTTCCCAACACCATGATCAAGGGTTTTATGTTCTTTGGGCGCAGCATGAACGTTTGTTTGACCCTGGTTCTTGTTTTCTCCATTGTTGAGTACTTTACCGGTGTGTTTGCCAATGTGTTTGGTGCCTGGGGCTTTGACCCCATTATCGCCGATGCCGAAGACAACTTCCGTGCCCTTGAGGTGGCTGGCTTTATCGGTATCATGCTTTGTGGCGCGTTTCCCATGGTTTACCTCATTAAGAAATACGCTGCCGGTCCCATGGATAAGGTGGGCCGTATGCTGGGTCTTGAGAGTGAAGGGGCAGCAGGCATTCTGGCTGCTGCTGCCAACATCCTTGCCATGTTCCGTCTGATTGCTGACATGCGTCCCAAAGATAAGGTACTTTGTGTGGCCTTCTCTGTGTGCGCGGCTTTCACGTTTGGTGACCACCTCTCTTTTACCGCCAACTTTCAGCCCAACATGATTCTGCCTGTTATGACAGGTAAGTTGCTGGGTGGCGCGTCTGGCTTTGGTTTGGCCTATCTCCTTTCTGTTCCTGCGGCCCTTGCCCTTGAAAAAGAGGAGAAAGAGCAGGCTCCCGCTTAAGGGAGATGTGCTGGCACATCTTGCTTCTGTAGAAGATGCCTTTTGAAAAAAAGCGGGTTGCACTCACGGCAGTGCGACTCGCTTTTCTTTTTTTAGGAATAGGACAAAAAACAGGTTGGATGGCATACCTATTGCTTTGTTCTTATGTGGGTAACCCTTTGATGTCATGTAAAAAGGTTCCTCTGCCCCTGTACTGAGAAAGCAGACCTCTCGAAAGGGGTGATACGCTCTTTTTTTGGGGGTGATTTTTTGGGGTGCTTTTTCGTTTTAAAGGGTTTTTGGTGTCGGTTTTTGAAAAGAAAGTGACAGGTTAGAGCGGTCATCTGTGGGGGGTTGGGATGAGCCTGTGCGCCAGGGATCTAACGGCTCAAAAAAAAGCTTGTCAATATTTGTAGGGCTGTGTTAGGCACTAAATAACTTATTTTGTTGCACAACGGCGTGCAACGGGAAGCGTTGAAGCTTGCCGCGAGACAACTGGTGTCTCTCGTGTCAGGCTTTTTTTTGTTTTTGGAGGTTGATTTGATAGTTGACGGAAACGAACAGAAGCAACGGGTGATTCAGGAGTATGTGCCGGGTAAACAGGTGACCCTGGCCCATGTGATCGCAAGCCCGCAGAAGAGCATCTACATGAAACTGGGTCTGGATGACGAGGCAGGAGACGCCATCGGCATTTTGACCATCACCCCGAGCGAGGGCGTGATTATTGCAGCCGATATTGCCACCAAGGCAGCTGGCGTGGAGATCGGTTTTCTGGACCGGTTTGGCGGGTCTCTGGTGATGGTGGGTGATGTGGCCAGTGTGGAGTCGTCCCTAAATGGCGTGCTGGGCTACTTTGATGAAGTGTTGCACTACGATTCCGTTGAGATGACCAAATCCTAAAGGCAGGTGGAAGGCACCATGAAGAAGATGATGTTGATCGGAGAGTCGGGCGTCGGTAAGACCACCCTGATCCGAGTGCTTTCTGGAGAGGGTTTTTCCACTCGCAAAACCCAGGCCGTGGAGTTCTGCGGCGGGTTTATCGATACCCCTGGTGAGTTTTTGGAGAACCGGCGCTTTTATCCGGCGCTGATCACCTCCTCGGCCGATTGCCAGGTGGTGGCCATGGTGCAGGACGCCACACGCATCAGCAGCCTTTTTCCACCCCAGTTTTCAACCATTTTCAGCCGAAAGGTGGTGGGGGTGGTCACCAAGGTGGATGTGGAAGATGCCAATGTGGCGCGGGCCGAACGTTTTTTGAAAAACGCCGGGGCCAAAGAGATTATCCAGTCCAGCTCCAAAACGGGGATCGGGCTGGAGCAACTGAAGGAGCTGCTTCGCTGAGAAGAGTCAGCCAAAGCAGGGTGAAACGCTGTAGGAGTAAAAAAGAGGCATGGGATACAGAATAGTCATAGCCGATGATGAACCCATTACCCGCATGGACATTCGGGAAATTCTCGAAGAGGCGGGTTACGAGGTGCTTGGTGAGGCTTCCGATGGGTTTGATGCGGTGGAGATGTGCCGCAAGCACAAGCCCGACTTGGTGTTGATGGATATCAAAATGCCGCTTTTGGATGGCCTGAAGGCCTCACGCATGATCCGCGATGAAAACACGGCGGGTGGCATCCTTCTTCTTACCGCTTACAGTGGCAAGGAGTTTGTGGAACAAGCCAAAGACGTTGGCGTGATGGGGTATGTGGTGAAGCCTGTCAAGGAGGAGTCTCTGCTCCCCATGGTGGAGATTGCCGTGGCCAAGGGTGCTGAAATCGCCAAAATTGAAAGCGATATACAGAGAGTCCAGGGTCAACTTGAAGGGCGAAAGCTGGTGGAGAGGGCCAAGGGACTTTTAATGAAGACCTACAACATCAACGAAGAGGTGGCCTACAATCGAATTCGCAAACTCAGCATGGACAAGCGCTGTTCCATGAAAGAGATTGCCAAGGTGATCGTTCTAAACGGGTAGGGTTTACCTTAACGTATTCTGGCATTTGTTGGGGTGAAAGAATCAATGGGGATTCAGATGATCGAAGAGCTTTGCCGCAAGTACAATGATCTCACAGAAGGCGATATGGCCAAGCTCCGTTCTGTGGCGGAAAATTTGGAGATGATTGCGGACTGTATGGGCGCCGATATATTTATCGACTGCCCCACGCGGGATGCCGATGCGGCCATTGTGGTGGCCCATGCCAAGCCCAAAGCCCTGGGCTCCATCTACGAAGAGATCGTGGTGGGGAAGCTGGCGTACCGAAGCAATGAGCCTGCGGTGTTGCGGACCCTGGATGTGGGACTTCCGACCTCCGATATGATGGCCATGACCCAGGAGAACAATTCGGTTCGCCAGAATGTTTCGCCCATTCGAAACGACGAGGACCGCATTATCGGAGTGCTCATCTCCGAGACCGACATCACCGATCATGTGAAGACGAAAAACAATATTTCGGTTCTTTCACGCACCACAGAACAGCTCATGGAGGCACTTTTAACCTCCCGAGAGAAGGATCACAACCTGCCGTACCATGACAGCGACGGCATTGTGATGTTTAACCATGTCGGGGTTTCCACCTATGTCAACCCCGTGGCCGAAACCATCTACAGAAAGCTTGGGTATATCGACAAGCTTGAAGGCAACCCGTTCTCCAATATGGTGCTGGATCAGGTCTCCTTTTCAGATATTCTGGAGAAGAGGCAGCTGAGCCACAATGAGGTGAAGGTGGGCAGCCTTGTGCTGAACATCAAGTATGCCGTCATGAAGAATCGGGATTTTAATGTGTCAGGAGTCGTGATGTTGATACGCGATGAGACAGATGCAAAAGCCAAAGAGAAGGAGCTGATCTTAAAGTCTGTCGCCATCAGGGAGATTCATCACCGGGTGAAAAACAACCTGCAGACCATTGCCAGCCTTTTGCGTCTGCAGTCCCGCAGGGTGGACAATGTCTCTGCCCGAACCGCGTTTTCTGAGAGCATCAGCAGGGTGCTGAGCATTGCGGCGACCCATGAGATCCTGGCGCAGAACGGCGTGGATGATGTGGACCTTACCACCATGCTCCAGCGCATCAAAAGCAGCACTGTGGATCACTCCATGGTGGGGGGCAAGCAGATTCAGATCTCCATCGAAGGAGACAGCTTTCCCTGCAACTCCGATACGGCCACCTCCATTGCCCTTGTGGTCAATGAGGTGATCCAAAACAGCTTGAAACACGCCTTCAAAGGGCGTGAAAAGGGGCTTATCTCGGTTCAGATCTGTCGGTCGTCCAGTTTTGGAAACATTGTGATTACCGATGACGGTGTGGGGTTTGACGGGCGGGAAGATCGATCCGGCACCCTTGGCACCCGCATTGTGGAGAGCATTGTCAAAGACAAGCTCCATGGGGTGCTTACCACTGAAACCGGTCCCAGTGGCACGCGAGTGCTGGTGGATTTTCCTCTGGATGAGGCCACGCTGCAGGGCAACATCGAAAGACCGATGGGCCCTGAAATCAAGTAGGTAACAGACCCTGGTGTCATGCCTTTCACA
This sequence comes from Desulfobacterales bacterium, assembly GCA_022360815.1. GTDB lineage: Bacteria > Desulfobacterota > Desulfobacteria > Desulfobacterales > Desulfolunaceae > Desulfoluna. Next base: position 2,035 of record JAKSCC010000163.1, on the reverse strand, counting down.
ACGGCGTGAAAGGTGCTTATAAAAGCAAAACGGCAATGAAGCCTGAAGGGAGTCGTACGACTGGCATGTCTCCTTCCAGGCTTTTTTTATTTTTGAGACGGCAATGGCCTTTGAGGCTGTGAAAGAGGCAGAATTTTCATGAAAGAGAGTGTCTTAAGCGTTGGTATCGATATCGGAACCTCGACCACACAGTTGGTTTTCAGCGAGATTACCCTGGAAAACACCGCTTCCATGATCTCCGTGCCTCGCATCACCATTGCCGACAAAAAAGTGATCTACCGAAGCGATATCCACTTTACCCCGTTAAAATCGGCCACCGAGATCGATGGCGAGAAGGTGCGCCTTATCGTAAAGGCCGAATACGAAAAGGCCGGGGTCACCCCGGAGCGCGTTCAGACCGGTGCGGTGATCATCACAGGAGAGACCGCCCGCAAAGAAAATGCAGCCGAGGTGCAGAAGGCCCTCTCCCATTTTGCCGGCGAGTTTGTGGTGGCCACCGCAGGGCCGGCCCTTGAGGGGATTATTGCAGGCAAAGGGGCCAACGCCTCGGGTGAGTCCAAAAAAAGAGGGGCGGTGGTGGCCAACCTCGATATTGGAGGCGGCACCACCAATATTGCCGTCTTTAATAACGGAGAGGTGATCGATACCGCCTGCCTCGACATCGGCGGTCGCCTGATCAAGGTGGAGGCCGGAAAAGTGGCTTATATCTCTGAGAAGATGAAAAAGCTCTGCGCCTCAAACCATATTCCCATGGAGGTGGGCCAGCGCGTCGACAGAGGCTTTCTCACCAAGGTGACCCAGCGCATGGCCGAGCTTTTGGAAGAGGTGGTCGGAGCCCGCGAGCCCTCCCAAGACCTTGAGCTGATCTGCACCGATAAAGATCTGCGAAGGGATTATGGTATCGACTATGTGACCCTTTCAGGGGGGGTGGCCGACTGCGTGGCCGAAGAGATTAAAGGAGAGGCCTTCTGCTACGGGGATATCGGGCTGCTTCTGGGACGTGCTATCGCCCACTCCAATTTGGGGGGAACGGTTCCCCTTTTGACGCCTGCCGAAACAATTCGAGCCACCGTGGTGGGCGCAGGGTCCCACACCACCGATATCAGCGGAAGCACCATCACCGTTTCCAAGGAAGCCCTGCCCATTCAGAATATTCCGGTTTTAAAGCTCTCCGAAGAAGATGAGGCTCGGCCCTTTGGGGCGTGGGCGGAGGTTATCGCCGAGAAGGTGGCCTGGTACCAGCTTCAGGAGGGGGAAAAGCAGATGCCTGCTCTGGCCTTTACCGGAAGAAGAGATATCGATTTTAGCGGCATGCACACCCTTGCAGAGAGCATCATTTGCGGCCTGAAACAGGTGATGGCCGAAGAGGCCCCGCTGATTGTGGTTGTGGAAAACGATCTGGCCAAAGCTCTGGGGCAGACCCTGTCCGCCAAGCTTGAGGGACGAAAAGAGGTGATCTGCGTGGACACGGTAAAGGTGGAAAACGGAGACTACATCGATATTGGGCGGCCTCTGGCAGGGGGCAATGTGGTGCCCGTTATCGTGAAGACCCTGCTCTTTAGTTATTGATTTATTAAAAAAAGGTAACCATTCAGCAATCATTCGCCTCCGGCGGCCCTGCCGGGGGCCAAACTTTTAAAAAGTTTGACAAACTGGCTTTAAAATTACTGGAAACACCAGTCCCAGTGATTTTATTTTTCAACGCACACGTCCTTTAAATCGCCCTTTGGGCGAGTGAAAGGACGTGTGTGGCAATAGAAAAGTTTTTTGCGAAGCTTTTTTTCAAAAAAGCGACCCGCCGGAGGCCAAGCTGACTTTCACGAAGCCATCCCAATTGAATCGAGAAGAGAGACCATGAAAATAGCGGCCACACCCCACATGCAAAAGGCCTCCTCAGAAGAGACCCCTGAGAAGAAAAAACTCAAAAAAGCGTGCCAGGATTTTGAGGCGATCTTCGTCACCCAGATGCTGAAAGAGATGCGTCCCAAAGATGGGGACCCCGTCTTCGGCACCAGTCACCAAAAAGAGATCTACC
>JAKSCC010000011.1 GCA_022360815.1 Desulfobacterales bacterium | reverse complement strand
CGCTCACGTAGACTGCCCCGGTCACGCCGACTACATTAAGAACATGATCACCGGTGCCGCTCAGATGGACGGAGCGATTCTGGTTGTATCTGCTGACGACGGCCCCATGCCTCAGACCCGTGAGCACATCCTGCTCGCCCGTCAGGTTGGTGTTCCCCGCATTGTTGTGTTCCTCAACAAGTGCGACATGGTGGACGACGAAGAGCTTATCGAACTCGTTGAGATGGAGCTTCAGGAGCTTCTCTCCAAGTACGATTTCCCTGGCGACGATACACCTATTATTAGAGGTTCTGCTCTCCGCGCTCTGGAAGCCGATTCTTACGAAGATGCAGCAGCTGCTTGCATTTTCGAGCTTATGGACGCTTGCGACAGCTACATTCCTGAGCCCGAGCGTGATACCGCCAAAGAGTTCTTGATGCCCATTGAGGACGTCTTCTCCATCTCCGGTCGAGGTACTGTTGTAACCGGTCGTATCGAGCGCGGTGTGATTCACCCCGGCGACGACGTAGAGCTCGTAGGTATCCGTCCCACCGCCAAGACCGTATGTACTGGTGTTGAGATGTTCCGCAAGCTTCTCGATGAGGGTCTTGCTGGCGATAACGTTGGTCTTCTCCTTCGAGGCACCAAGCGTGACGAAGTTGAGCGTGGACAGGTTGTTGCCAAGCCCGGCACCATCACCCCCCACACCAAGTTCAAGGCTGAGATCTACGTACTGTCCAAAGAGGAGGGTGGTCGTCACACTCCCTTCTTCTCCGGCTACCGTCCCCAGTTCTTCTTCCGTACCACGGACGTAACCGGTATTCTCAACCTGCCCGAAGGTGTTGAGATGATCATGCCTGGCGATAACACCGCCATCATCGCCGAGCTCATCAGCCCCATCGCCATGGAGAAAGAGCTCCGCTTTGCAATCCGTGAAGGTGGCCGTACCGTAGGCGCCGGGGTTGTATCCGAAATTATCGAATAGAACAAGAGGAGCCGCAACGTGCGAACTCTAGTAACACTCGCCTGCACCGAGTGCAAAAGGCGAAACTATACAACGACGAAGAACAAGCGAACCACCCCTGATAAGCTTGAGTTCAAAAAATACTGTCCCTTCTGCAAGAAGCATCTTGCACACAAGGAGACCAAGTAGTCAGGACACTTTCCGGGGCGAGTCCCACCGAATTCGCCCCGGTCGCTTGAAAAAGGCTTAGCCTGCAGGCCAGTAGCTCGAATTGGTAGAGCGCCGGTCTCCAAAACCGGATGTTGGGGGTTCGAGTCCCTCCTGGCCTGCCATTTGCCTTGACTAGAGGGGCTCCCTGGAACCTCCCTATCGACTGAGACAGAAGGAGAGGCATGGGTCGAATACAGCGCAAAAAGACAGAGAGCCAGAAACTTAAGCTTAAAGAGAAGCAGCAGCTTCGCAAAGAGAAAAAAGCAGAGGTTCTGGCAGACCAAGGGCCCTCGTCAAAGACTCCACCTGATCAGAAAAAGCAGAAGCAGACCAAGGCTCATTATTCGGTGAAGAAGACCGATCTCAATAATGAGCCTGCTTTCATTGATAAGGTGAAGATTTTCTTTAACGAGGTGAAATCAGAGACAAAAAAGGTGGCATGGCCCGAAAAGAAGCAGACCATCGCTTCCACGGGTGTTGTCATTGTCCTGGTGATTATCATTTCATCGTTTCTGGGCCTGGTCGATGTGGGTCTGAAGGGCCTCATCAGTCTCGTTCTTCAATAAAACCGAGGAGAAAGTTCAGTGGCTCTAAAATGGTATGTGGTTCACGTATATTCGGGCTTTGAAAATAAGGTCAAAGCTGCCCTGGAAGAGCGGATAACCGCATCACCCTTCAGAGAGAAGTTTGAAGAGATCGTGGTGCCCACAGAGCAGGTTGTCGAGCTTGTAAAAGGCAAGCGTCGCGAATCTTCAAGAAAATTCTACCCGGGCTACATCCTTGTCCGGATGGAGCTGAACGACAATACCTGGCACATCGTCAACGACACCGCAAAGGTGACCGGTTTTCTGGGCGGCCGAAACAGACCTGCACCCATCTCCGACGATGAAGCGGAAAAGATTCTGAGTCGTATGGAGGCTGGCAAAGAGAAGCCCCAGCCGAAGTTCTTCTTTGAGACCGGTGATGAGATTCGTGTCATCGACGGTCCTTTCACCAACTTTAACGGTACGGTGGAAGAGGTCAATCCGGAGAAGGGGAAAATCAAAGTGCTGGTGAGTATCTTTGGACGTGCTACGCCAGTTGAACTGGACTTTGTTCAGGTGACAAAGTTATAGCATTCACTATCGGGAGTAAGTAAGTACAATGGCAAAAAAAGTTATTGGACAGATAAAATTACAGGTACAGGCCGGCAAAGCCAACCCCTCACCACCCATTGGTCCTGCCCTTGGTCAGCACGGTGTGAACATCATGGACTTCTGCAAGGCGTTCAACGCGCGTACTGCAAATGAAGAGCCTGGTATGGTGATTCCGGTTGTGATCACGGTCTTTGCCGACAGAACATTCAAGTTCATCACCAAGACCCCTCCGGCATCGGTGCTTCTCAAGAAAGCTGCCAAACTTCAGAAGGGCTCTTCTGATCCCCTTCGCAACAGGGTCGCTAAAATAACCATGGATCAGGTGGCCGAGATCGCCAAGATCAAGATGGAAGACTTAAACGCCAATGACCTCGACGCAGCTTGCAAGATCATTGCAGGCACCGCTCGAAGCATGGGGATTGACGTCGTCTAATCATCGATAAGGAGCAATAGGGTAAGATGCCAAAACGTGGTAAGAAATACATAGAAGCAGGAAAAGATAAGTCACCCCTTCAGAAGTTTGAGGTGGCGGAGGCCGTGAATCAGGCGGTTTCCAACGCATTCGCCAAGTTCGACGAGACCGTCGACGTGGCCATCAGGCTGGGTGTTGACCCCCGTCATGCGGACCAGATGGTGCGTGGCACCTGTGTCCTTCCCCACGGGCTCGGCAAAGAGGTAAAGGTTCTCGTTTTCTGTAAGCCAGAAAAAGAGGCCGAAGCCAAAGAAGCCGGTGCAGATTTTGTCGGCAGCCAGGAGCTGGTTGAAAAGATTCAGGGCGGATGGTTCGGGTTCGATAAAGCCATTGCCACTCCCGATATGATGGGCGTGGTGGGCAAGATCGGTCGTGCCCTCGGTCCCCGTGGTTTGATGCCCAACGCCAAGACTGGCACCGTCACTTTTGACGTGGCCAAGGCTGTGGAAGAGCTGAAAGCTGGTAAGATCGATTTCCGTGTTGAAAAGGCCGGCATTGTTCATGTTCCCGTTGGGAAGATTTCGTTTGGCGCGGAAAAACTGACGGAAAACGTGAAAGCTTTCCTGGAAAAACTTGTTGCGCTCAAACCGGCAGCCAGTAAAGGAACTTACCTTAAAACCATTAGTGTTTCTTCAACCATGGGACCGGGTATCAAAGTCGATCCCATGCTGATTAAATAAGATAAACAGTTAAAACCTGTCATAGACAGTAGGTGTGCTTTCTGTTCTGAGGCACATAATCGGATCTGCCGGCCTGCCGAGACAGAAAATCATACGATTTTGTTTTGGTTTAGTTGGCACCTTCGGAAAAATCAATTTATGGAAGGAGGT
>JAKSCC010000340.1 GCA_022360815.1 Desulfobacterales bacterium | reverse complement strand
TGCTGCCTAAACCAATACCCCTAAACGGGGATTTCGGCGAAACAGATTAGGGCCTGGTGTTTAAAATGATGCGTTTGAGAACCTTTTTAAAGATGGCAAGGTCCTCTTCTGTTATTCCCTGGGAGATAGCTTCCAGATTTTGAACTGAAAGGTCTAAAAGCTCCGTGAGGATGGTGCGTCCCTTTTGGGTGAGAAAGACCAGTTTGCACCGACCATCATCGGGATCGGACCTGCGGGTTACAAAGTGGTTTTTTTCGAGTTTTTCGATCAGTTTGAAAGCAGCCACTTTGCTTCGATCGTAGCGGTCAGCAAGGGTTTGCTGTGAGATGCCGTCTTTGACGAGAAGGTGGACCATGATTCCCCACTGCTCGGAGGTTACCCCATACCCTGCCTCTGTAAATTTTTTGTTGAGGCTTTCCCTGAGCTGCTTCCAGGCGGTGGCCATTAGCATGGGAAAGGCGCTTTCGATGTATTCTGATGTGGTGTGTGTCATGGAACTCTTTCGTCTCTATTGGGTCAATCAGAAAAAACTGTTAACCAATTAACGAAGTCGTGTGTGAAATGTCAAGGCTGTTGAGGCAAAAGGGAGAGGGAATAAAGTGTATGCTTTTGGGTTGGTGACAGGAATTTTTTAGCGGTTTTGTTGTGGTGGTGTGGTATAATTGTCTGAAAAGGTGACGCAAATTCTATGAGGTCGTGAAAAAATGACGTCTTGGCGCAGCGTCCACAAGGCCGTGGGAAGAATCGAAGCCAGTGCTCTCTATTTTGTGGAACCATCACAAGCGAAATGAACTGATGGCTCTTATTTTTCTGGGTTGCAGGGTCCGCGGAGAGAAGTCGCAAATACTATGCGAAAAGAGATAAGGGTTTAATAAGGAGGTCTACGATGGCCACTGTACAGTTTATCGCCTATCAATTAAGAACTGCCACAATGGGGGACCCCAGGCAAAAGGATTATCCGGGGCTTGCAGACCCGAGAGCCGACCTTCATGCGCGATGCCGTGTCCTTGCCGACGCCATGCATGCCACATTGAAGTCGCCCACATACAATCCTTTGGCTGTAAAGATATTTGTGGCACCTGAATTCTTTTTTAGGGGTGGGCGAGCAGGGGCCTATGATATAGGGCTCATTTCAGATATCAATGGCATCATGGACTCTTATGTCTCCGGCCCCATGTTCAAGAACTGGATCATGTTTATGGGGACTGCCATTGGCTCTCTTCCCGGTGAGGATCCGGACAGCATGGAGGTGTTTAACATTTCGCTTGTGCGAAAAGGAGGGGTCAAGGTGGCCGGAAAGGTGGGGCCACAAGGGTTGGCGTCTCAAGATAAGGACTCTGTTCTTATCTACAAAGAGTATGTCTCCTTTGTAGACTTCCAAGGGCAGCAGTATGGTTCGGATGAATTTTATAGCGGCCCTCAGGCAGGCCAGGCGCATCTTAAAGGCAAGCAGGTGAGGCTTCAGGGCACCTCTGGGGGACGGGATGCGGGCGGCAGTTCTACTCCTGTGAATGTGCATGGGCAAACTGCCTATACGAAAAAAGGGGCGGCCTATACCATTTCGGAAGACAGTGCAACAGGCCTTGGAGGAGGCTCCATTTTTCAGATGGGGGGCTTTAATTTCGTGACAGAGATTTGTCTTGATCATTTGCAGAAGAGAGCGCGTAGTGCAAGGCCCAAAAAGACACACTTTCACATTGTGACCTCGTGTGGCATGACCCCGAAATATTCGGTGGCCGCAACGGGAGGCTTTTTTTTTCTTGTGGATGGGATGGACTACGACCCGGATCAACGGGTCTCCCTCAGGCTTAAAAGAGGGCCCAAAAAACTGGAGCCTCAGAGGAATTGGGACTATGTGAATATGATGGATCGAGCCAACTGGAAGTATCAGAGGACCGACGGTTACAAGATGTTTGAGAATGGACGGGGGGCGGTTTGTCTCTCGCAGCCCTATCGAATGGTGGTGTAATTCCACTGTGGCGAGATCATCTTTCAGGTCGTATTTCCACACCAAGGATGGGCGAGAGAGAGAACCGGACATGGTGTAGGTATGAGGGAGGGCAGGACTTGCTCTCCCTCTGTCCGTTTTAAACGGCTTTTATTTTTTTGAGAAGTCTTGTGACGCTTTTTGTGACCTCTGGATTTTCGATAAGAGGGGGGGCGTGGTGGGGCTTGAGCCGAGCGTCAATAATAAGAGGGCCAGTGCATCCCCAATGTTTGTAGCGGGTAAAGGCCCCTGCCCCGTAAATATCGTGGCTGGGGTTGGAGCGGGTGAAGGTGACCCAGAGAAAATTGTTTAAGCTGGCTGAACCAAAACTTGAGTCTTCGGTGAGAACCACTAGAGCGATTCCCTGAGTATCGATTTGCTCAAGGTGGTCTGCAAGGGTTTGTGCCTCGGCTTCTGCCTGGGTGCTCTCTTTGTATGCGGGGGCTTTTACCATCACCACACCGGGCAGAGCAAGCCGGGGTGAAGAAAATCCATCCGGGAGGAAAAATTCAGAAGAGAGGGCTGTGCGCAGCTCTCTCTTTTTTTTTCCGGCAGCCGCAAAAACCACTTTGGAGCCTTGGTTTAAGCCGTTGGCCGAGTAGTCCAGGGTGTCCATGGTGGATTGGGTTTGGAAGTGAAGATCTCTTGTGAAATCCATCCGTTCCAGGAGGTGGGTCAAAAAGGCTTTCTCATTGTGGATATCAAGGGCTGGGTTATCCCCTTCATCCACAATAAAAAGGTATTTTGCCAGAGAGCACTGACCGAATCCAAAAATGGCATTGGAGAGGGTCAGAAGCTCCATGGGTTTTTTTTCGTCATCATGGGCATAGGGGACGTAGGTCTCTTTTCCCATGGCCAGAAGAAGAGGGTGCACGCCGGCTGCATCCACGGCGTGAATGGCCGAAACCCCTGGAATGGCGTCGGGCACAGCGGGTCCTGTGATTTCATGAATTAGGGCACCGAAACTGGTGTCTTCGGCAGGGGGCCGCCCCACCACGGTAAAGGGCCAGATGGCATCTTTTCTGTGGTAGATTTTTTCAATTTTTAAAAAGGGGAAAGGGTGGGTGAGGCTGTAGTAACCGAGATGATCACCAAAGGGCCCTTCGGGTTTGACCGCTTTGGGGTCCACCGTTCCCACAATGCAGAAGTCGGCTTCGGCGGAAAGGGTGTGTCCTTCTTTTTTCAGATACTTGAATCTTCTTCCGGCAAGGGCGCCTGCAAAGGCCACTTCCGGCAGATTTTCAGGAAGGGGCATGACAGCGGCAAAGCAGTGGGCCGGAGGCCCGCCAACGAAGATGGAGACTTTAAGGGGTTGGCCCATTTCAATAGCGTGGGCGTGGTGTCTTCCGATATCTCGCTTGATCTGGTAGTGGAGACCCACCTCCTGGTCTGGAAGGTAGTCGTTTCCTGCCATCTGAATGCGGTACATGCCCATATTGGAGTTTAAAATGCCTGGCTTTTTGGGGTCTTCTGAGTAGACCTGAGGCAGAAGAATAAAAGGGCCACCGTCATCGGGCCAGCACTGAATCTGGGGAAGCTGGCTTAGGGTGGTGGTGCACTCAAGGATCGGCGCGTTTTTGACTTTCTGGGGCAAGGCCTTGAGAGCGGCAAAGGGAAGCGAAAGGCTCTGAAGAGGGCGCTTGAAAAGCGCTTTGGGGTCTGTTTTGGCCTCCACGAGGCGGCTTACCTTTGCAAGGGAACCCCTGAAGATAAATCGAGAGCGCTCCAGAGTACCAAAGAGGTTGGAGACTGCCGGAAAGGGCGAGCCTTTTACCTTTTCAAAGAGAATGGCGGGGCCTTTGGCTTCAAAAACCTGGCGATGGATCTCGGCCATCTCTAAAAAGGGATCGACCTCCTCTGTTATGCGGATGAGGTGCCCGTGTTTTTCCAGATCTTCCACACACGCTGTCATGCTGCTGTAGTCCATTGTTAAACGAGATCCTCCAGATCGATTTTTACACGTGTTCCAAATCCGCTTTGGTTTTCGATATACCAGATTTCGTGGGGTTTAAATCGGTACCAGGATACTTTTTTTTCATGGGAGAGAAAGGTATCAAGGCTTTTTAAGGCGTGCCCGCTAAAGAGCTGATTTAAAAAATCAAAACGTTTAATGTAAGAGGCAAAGGCGATTGAAGCCGTTTTGCTGATGCCTGCCTTTTCGATGGTTCCACGCATTTGAAATCCTTCAATTTCAGAGATGTGAAAGGGGGATTCATGGATGGTGGCGGCCACCTTTTTTTTTATTCCGTCTCGAATATGACGGGATGTGGGGCTTGAGAAGAAGTAAAGACCTGTTTTGTGGGGGATGTAGTAGACCGCTGCTGCCCAAGGAATATCGCCCGTTGCTGTGGCAAGGGTCATGATGTGGGCACGGTGAAGGAGCTTAGTTGCCGGAGTCATGAGACGTTTTCCATCGCGGGGTCAGTTCTCGCATCGGGGTGATACCAAGGTGATCGAGTATGCGGGCTACCACGGTATCGGCCAGGGCGGCAATGGAGTCCGGCCGACTGTAAAATGAGGGTGAGGCTGGAAGAATGGTGGCGCCGGCCTGGGCAACTTGGGTCATGTTCTGAAGGTGGATAAGGCTTAAGGGCATCTCTCGAGGGACAAGAATCAAAGGGCGTTTTTCTTTGAGGGTGACATCGGCGGCCCGGTGGATCAAGTTGGTCCCTGCCCCACTGGAGATGGCTCCGAGGGTGGCCATGGTACAGGGACAGACCACCATGGCATCCATGGGTTTGGAACCACTGGCCGGGGCTGCGGTAAAATCTCCGGCCTCATGGTATTCCAGAGTGGTTTTGGGATTCTGGCGGCAGAAGGTTTCGAGGTTGGCCTTAAAAGTCTTCTGGGTGAGCTGAAGCTCCTCTTCAATAACAAAGCGGGCTGCTCCCGAGATGATGAGATGAATCTCGGTACCGGCCTCGGCCATCGCTTTTATTAGCCGAAAAGCATAGATGGCTCCTGAAGCCCCTGTGATTGCTGTGACAATGCGTTTCATCAGACACCTCCCGTGAGATATCCTGCAGCAATGCCTAAAAAGAGCACCACAGATATGATGCTGTTCATGTGAAAAAAGGCGACGTGTACCCTGCTGAGATCATGGGGCTTGACCAACAGATGCTCCACCACCAGAAGGGCTCCAATGATGGCAATACTTAGGCCGTAGGGCCAGCCCAGGTGAAACAGCGGCCAGAGGAGAAAGAGGGTTGCAAAGGTAACGAGGTGAAGCGCCGTGGATATTTTAAGAGCCTTTTGAATTCCCAGGTTAGCGGGAATGGAGTGGAGGCCTCTTTTTCGGTCGAAATCGCTGTCCTGACAGGCGTAGAGGATGTCAAAGCCTGCGATGTAGGTGGCCAGGGCAAGGCTCAAGAAGAGAATACGCCAGGTAAAGCCTCCGGTAACGGCGATCCATGCACCCAAAGGAGCCAGGGATATGGAGAGCCCGAGGTAGATGTGGCAGAGCCAGGTGAAGCGCTTGGTAAAGGAGTAGGCAAAGAGAAAGAGGAGCACCGGCAAGGAGAGTTTTAGGCACAATGGGCTGAGCATGGCCGCTGCGAGAAAAAAGAGCGCGGATGAGCCTGCCACCACCAGCCACGCATCTCTCTTGCTGATCTTTCCTCCGGGAATCTCTCGCATGGCCGTGCGTGGGTTCTCTTTGTCGATGCTTGCATCCACAATGCGGTTGACGCCCATGGCTGCGGTTCGGGCTCCCACCATGGCCACGAGAATCCAGAAGATAACGCCAAAGGTAAGGGGGTGCTTTTCTGATGCCAGAATGACAGCGGAAAGGGCAAAGGGAAGGGCAAAAACAGTGTGGCTGAATTTGATCATGCCTCCGTATACTCGGAGTGTTTCCCATGCTTTTTTAAAATTTTCAGATAAAATGAGATTTTTCAGCCCGTTACGAAGTCTGTCCATCAATATCAATACCATCTATGTAGGTGCCACAAAAAGAGCAGCGGTTGTTTTTGATCTGTACGGTTTTGAGGCGATACCCAGAACGTTGGATGATGGCCCTTCCGCAGCCGTAACAAAAGGTGTTCTCTCCGGTGTTTTCCGGAATATTCCCCGTGTATACATAGCGTAAACCGGCATGGATGCCAATATCTCTGGCCATGAGGATGGTTCCCATGGGCGTGGGCTCGCGATCGGTCATTCGGTAGGTGGGGTAGAATCGGCTGAGGTGCCAGGGGGTGTCTGGGCCTGGTCCCTTGACAAGAAAGTCCGCCATGGCTTTGAGCTCTTCGGGGTCGTCATTGAGACCAGGAATAAGGAGGGTGGTGACTTCGGTGAAGACGTTTTTTTGTTTCAGGTAGACGATGCTGTCTTTCACCGGTTCAAGGGAAGCCCTGCAGTAGCTTCGGTAAAAATTGTCGGAAAAGGCTTTTAAGTCCACGTTGGCGCACGTGAGATAAGGGGCAAGAAGGTCGATGGCCTCAAAGGTAAGGTAGCCATTGGTAACCAAAATGGTAAAAAGCCCTTTGTCTTGGGCGATTTGGGCTGTCTCCAAAACAAATTCAAAGTTGACAGTGGGTTCTGTGTAGGTGAAGGCGATGCTTCGGGCTCCTTGGGCCAGGGCTTTTGAGACGGCTTTCTGGGGTGTCAGGGAGAGCCCTTCTTTTTCGGTACTGTGAGGCGGCCGTTGAGAAATTTCAGCATTCTGGCAAAAGGTGCAGTTGAAGTTGCACCCCAGAGAAGCCACCGAGTAGGAGAGGGTTCCGGGGGCCATATGCCAGATTGGTTTTTTTTCGATGGGGTCTGCGGCCAGAGCCACGAGTTGTCCATAAATCAGAGAGAAGAGGGTGCCGTTCTGGTTTTCACGGACTCCGCACATGCCACGCTGGCCATTTGCGATGATGCAGCGGTGGTTGCAGAGATTGCAGCGAACATGCTCTTTGTCCAGTCTCTGGTAAAGTTGTGCTTCGATCATGCCCCTCTCCTTGATCTGGAAGGGATTACTGGGGGTCTGGTTTGAAGTATTGCTCCCCCATCTTGATTTTTCCTGTGGCGGAGGCCCCGGTAAAAAGTGATAGCGGTCGAGTGGTGAACCGAGGAACCAAAGCAACAGACATGCCGGTGTAGGCCCCATAGGGAAGACGGTGAAAGAGACGTCCCAAAAGATGACCACCCGCAGGTGGGTGGTAAGTGATGGTCTTTGATGTGATGGGCACTTTGCCCAAGACCTCGCGTATGGCCTGGCGGATTTCCCAGGTGGAAAGAAAACGTGCTTTGGTGAAGACCGGGTTGCCGTGAAGTCCTTTGCCCAGATTGGAGACAGCTCCCAAAGAGAGACGGTTGAAAAAGCCGATGTAAAGGCGGTCTTTGGCCACCCGTGCTGCCTCGGCAATGACAGGGATTGGGTCGTCTACAAACTCCAGGGTAAGGTTGACCAGGGCAAAGTTAAAGGCGTTGTCCTCAAAAGGGAGGGCCTCGGCTTCGCCTTTGTGAAACTCGGCACGAGTTCCCATCTTTTCTGATGCAATGTCAATCATGTAGGTGGAGGCATCAAGCCCGGTGAGATCGAGCCCTGGTTTTAGCGTGTCGATATGGGCAAGGGTCTCCCCTGTCCCGCATCCGATGTCAACGACTCGGTCTCCATAGGACGGCTTGACAAGCTTTACAAGGAGGCGTGTTTGACGAAGGGCGGCGTCATGATGACGATCCATTTCAAGCCATTGGGCGTATTGCCTGGCATCTTGATAGTCGAATACATGTCCCATGGCTGTAAAGGTAGAGAATCGTGCATCTTTTTTCAACTGTTAATCAGAGTGAAATGCATTCGAGGGGCAAATGGTGACGTGCAGAAGACGTCCATTTTTGCTGTAAGCCATGCTGTGGCTGTAAAGGCGGATGATCTGAAGCCCCCTTCCACTTTCTGATTCTGGTGCCGCAGTGGTTTCAAGGGCCTTTTTCCAATCAAAGCCGGGGCCCTGGTCTTCAAATTCCATTTGAATTACTTGATTTTCAACACAAAATGAGAAACGAATCCAAGCTGTTTTATCTAAAATTGATCCGTGTCTTACAGCATTGGTGAGCCCCTCTCTTATGGTGATGAGGGTCGCAAAAAGGGAGTTCTCTATTCCTTTTTGCATGCAGAGAGTCCTGGCCTCTTCCACGGCCGTGTCCACAAGGGCAAGAGAGGCATTCATACGAACCTCAAAGCCATGGGGTAGGGGTGTGAGATAAAAACCATCCATACTACACCTCCAGGGCGAGGACCACCACATCATCTTCCTGATGGGCTCGATCCGGTGAGAGGTGGTCGGAAATCGCTTTGGGGGCAAGGTGAATAGGGGCTGATCGGGCCAGGTCACACGCGCTAAGCATGGTATCGGTGCAGGCAAACCAGCTTTTTTTATTGGCCGGCGATTCCACCAGCCCGTCGGTATAAAGATAAAGACGGTCTCCGGGAGAGACAGAGAGGGCTGTACGGCCAAAAAGGGCGGGTGCAAACATGCCCATGGGATCTCCATCTTCTTCAATTAGTCTGGGAGGACCTTTTTGAGGAACGTAGCAGATGGGAGGATGAGCAGCCGAGACGATAATGGCCTCTCCTTTGCGTCTGTTGAGGCGGCAGTAGCAGGCGGTTAAATACTTTTCAGTGGGAAGAATTTCCACCAGCACGCCATTGACAAGAGCCATGCTTTCCGTCGGCCGGTAGACCTGCGTGCAGTTTTGTCTTAAGAGTCCTTTGACCGAAGAGGTGAGAAACCCTGTTCGAATATCATGGCCCGAGAAATCGGCAACAAAATAGCCGTAGATATCATCGGAGATGCGGAGCACATCGTAAAAGTCTCCCCCAGCTTCGTTTAAGGCCATGTAGTGTACTCCGAAACGGGCACCGGGAAGCTTGGAGGGGTCTACAAGAAAAGAGGCTTGGGCATCGGTGAGCTGTTTGAGTTTTTCAGCTTGGCTGTTGATGAGGGAGTTGGTGGCAATGGAGAGTTTGAGATGGAGACTGACCCGGGCTGAGACCTCTTTGGGGTGAAAGGGTTTGGTGATGTAATCTACGGCTCCGAGATTGAATCCTTCGATTTTGGAGTCCAGATCGGTAACCCCGGTGAGAAAGATCACCGGGGTTGAGGCTGTTTTGGCATTGGATTTTAGCTGGCGGATGACATGAAACCCGTCTTTTCCAGGCATGCGGATATCAAGAAGGATGAGGTCCGGTGGATTTACCGACACCACCTGCAGTGCCTCTTCTCCAGATGCAGCCCCCACAAGCCGGTATCCTTCCTTACTTAGGGTTCGAATAAGGACCTCTCGATTGACGGGATTGTCATCTGCAACCAAAATGGTGAAGTTGGAAGCCATGTTGGCCTCTTGGCGTGGATTAGTGGTGGGAAGCCACGGCCCTTTCAATCTCTTGGGTAATGGCTTCAATGGCTACTAATGTT
Organism: Desulfobacterales bacterium; assembly: GCA_022360815.1. Taxonomy (GTDB): domain Bacteria; phylum Desulfobacterota; class Desulfobacteria; order Desulfobacterales; family Desulfolunaceae; genus Desulfoluna. Next base: position 1,941 of record JAKSCC010000340.1, on the reverse strand, counting down.
TCGGAAAGCCCGTCAATGCTGAATACACGGGCATTCTCTTCAATTTTCTTTGAAAGCGAATAGATTTCATTGAACCCAAGGTTGCCAGCAGAGCCTTTCAGGGAGTGGGCGGCTTCTGTGAGTGCCTCAAAGTCTTGAGCCGTGATGGCTTCACGAAGTTTGGTGATATCTTGAGCGGCCGTCTCTATGAAAATCTCTACAATTTCAACAAATTCATCTTCTTCCAAACCAAGTTCCGCGCCAATCGATTTTAAGTCCATAGGGTGACGTCCTTCTCAATATTCGAGCTTACGAAAGTGACAATTTGCACAAACGGGACTCTGTTCAGGGTGTGCTTAAACAAAGCCCATCAGACAACCACAATGTCAGAATGCGTGATATTATACACGGGTGATTCATTTCCGTGCAAGGTGATAATCTTTACGCGTAAGGTGTAACCCCTTGACAGGCGAAGTGATTTTATTATATCAATCTATCTTGATATATAGATATCCATGTTAATTTTGAGGGGTTTTATATGAAGAGCCTCGCTTGCTTCAAGGCTTTGGCCGATCAGACCCGGCTGCGGCTTTATCATATTTTGATGCATCACGAACTGAGCGTGGGTGAGATGGTTTCTCTTTTGGAGATGGGCCAGTCTCGTATTTCACGCCACCTCAAGATCCTGACGGATTGTGGGCTTCTGGTGTGTCGACGTGACGGGGTTTGGGCCTTTTACTCGGCCGAAAAGGGAGACAAAACCCATGCGGTGGCCTCCATGGTGGCCTCCCTGGATAAAGGCGATAGCCAGGTGCGCGCAGATCTTCGCAAAGCTGAGGCGGCACTTCAGGACCGAAGAGAGAAGAGGCGCCATTTTTTTAACGAAATAGCCCCCACATGGGATCTTTTAAAAGCCGACATCATTGGGACTTTTGATCTCAATGGGGCTCTTATGGAGCACATCTCTTCTTGCCGTAAATCAGTGGATCTGGGGTGTGGTACCGGGGCTCTCATGGGCCAGATGGCTGACCGTGTTTCCGAAGTCGTCGGCGTGGACAGCTCTCCCAATATGCTTAAAGAAGCGGCGAGCAGACTCAAAAAATTGCCAGGCGTCTTTGATCTTCGGCTTGGCGAGTTGGAGCATCTGCCCATGGGAGATGCGGAGGTGGATCTGGCCATTATCTCTTTGGCCCTGCATCACCTCGACAAGCCCGAGTTGGCCGTCAAAGAGTCCGCCCGTGTGGTGGCTTCAGGTGGACGGCTTCTTGTGGCAGAGTTTGAGCGCCACAAGGATGAATCTTTAAGGGATCGCTTCGGAGATCGTTGGTTGGGGTTTTCTGTTGAGGAGTTGATCCAGTGGATGCAGTCTGCCGGTTTTGGCGATGTTCGATTTGAGCGGTTCCCGGTGCCAAACGGCCCTGGGCTTCTTTTATTTGAATGCTGCCGGCAAGAATCATGACGATATTGAAATGGCCCCTATCGGCCAGAGATATAAAACATAAAAAATATAAGAGACACTTTAGGAGGACGCATCATGGCGTTTCTGGAACTTGATTCTGAACTGAAGAACAAAGTGGCTGACATCAGCCTTGCCGATTGGGGCAACAAGGACATGCAGCTTTCTGAGCTGGAGATGCCTGGTTTGATGGCGTCTCGTGAAAAATATGGCCCTGAAAAGCCCCTGGCGGGTCTTAAGGTGACCGGAAGCCTTCACATGACCATTCAGACCGCCATGCTCATCGAGACCCTTAAAGAGCTTGGTGCCGACATTCGCTGGGCATCCTGCAACATCTTCTCCACCCAGGACCACGCCGCCGCTGCCATCGCAGCCAACGAGTCTGCTGCGGTTTACGCCTGGAAGGGCGAGACCCTTGAAGAGTACTGGTGGTGCACCGAGATGGCCCTTACCTGGCCTGATGGCTCTGGTCCCAATATGATCGTTGATGACGGCGGAGACGCGAC
>JAKSCC010000254.1 GCA_022360815.1 Desulfobacterales bacterium | reverse complement strand
TCCGGCGGGTCGCTTTTTTGAAAAAAAGCTCCGCAAAAAACTTTTCGATTGCCCACACGTCATTTAAATGGCCCTTCGGGCGATTTAAATGACGTGTGGGGTTAAAATATGAAAAATGAAATCATGTGGATTTGCGTTCATGGTGCTTGAAAAACCTCTTTGTCAAACTTTTTAAAAGTTTGGCCCCCGGCAGGGCCGCCGGAGGCGAATGAATAGCTACAACTATCTCATGTTCAAGAGGGTCTGGAGCATCTCATCGGATGTGGTGATGAGCTTGGAGGCGGCCTGATAGGCTTGCTGATGGGCCAGCATGCGCACCAGCTCTTCATCCACAGATACCCCTGAGATGGTGTCCCGAAGATCCGAAAGTTTCTGGACCATGATGTTTCCCATCTCCTTCTCTTTTCGAAAGCTCGACGCCCGAACCCCGATGGAGCCCAGCATATCCCGGTAAAAGGCGTCGGGGCTGGCTCCCAGATTTTCAGACCGGGCACCCCGCTCCGCAGAGTAGGCGTATTTGGGCATGGGGGCTTCCATGTACTGCATGTCGGTCATGGCCAGAGCATTTTCGTTGTTGAGTTTTCCGTACTCTCCGCTGGCTGGCACAAAGGTTTCGGGCTCGGGTCGAAACCCCACGGCTTCGGCAAGGGCCGGGGAGCGGTCCCACCTTAAGGTGAGCTGCTGAAGGGCGGATCCGTCGTTTTCGGAGAACTCGAACCGGTTTTCTCTCTCCACATAGCGCACCTTGTAAGGGGATGCCAGCATGGAGGCGCCGTTCATGGCCTCTTCCATCTCCCGGGCCAGGGTGTGAAGGTCGCCTCGTGAGGAGAGGGTTCTGGGGGCAAGGCTGATGGCTCTGGGCATGTCGTCCTCTTCAAAAAAGAGGGTGATGGGAGCGCCATCTCCAAGGTTGACGGGTTTGACTTCTGGGTTTCTCACCATGAGATTGCTGCGGATGCTGTCCACCTCGCCTCCCCTGACCCGTGCTGCTGCGATGTTGGATGGGTCTTTCACCAGATCGCTGATGCCCATGGTGGCGGCCGACGACCCTTTGAAAAAGGTGTTGAGCCCCAAGGCCGCGGCAAGCCCGCCATCGCGCGCGCTGCTGTCAGAGAAGGCGTAGGCCACGCCAAAGTCGGGGCGTAGTTCAAACTTTCCGTTGTGGTTGATAAAGGCCTTGAGGCCGACGCCTGCTTTGTCTGCCTGGGTGTTGAACTGGGTGGCCAGGGTCTCTGAGGTCCAGTGCCAGGAGGCGGGGCTCTCGGCCAGGGTCTCTCCACTTGCGTCCACCGGCAGGCCGCTTTCACCGGTTCTCACCACAAAGCTGTCCCCTTGAAAAAGGGTGCCTTTGGGAATGGCAAGGCGCATGCCGTCCACCTCAAAGGTGACGTCGTTGGGATCTTCAAGAAGAACCGTGCCCCGACCGGTGCTGTTTTCCCACTCCAGAACAAGGGGATTCTTTTCGGAGATGAGGGCCATGGAGGCGGCCCCCTCTTTGACGGTGAGGGTATAGGTGTCTCCGGCGCAGCGGGCTCGGGTAAGGGGGAGGCCTTTCACCTCAATGGGGTTGGGCTCACCGAACTCTGAGGTGTTGAATTCAAAGACGTTGCCAGCCACCAGGCGGCCTTTTCCCATCTCAAAGGAGATGCCGTCCACAGGCCCTTCCTGCGAGAAGCTGTTTTCATCTGTAACCGAGAAACGCCCACCGGCAACAGGGCGTCCGTCCTGCCCCAGCCTTTCCCAGCGAACGATCGGGTCGTCTCCTCCGGGGCCCACGGTTCCTGTCTTTTCCACCACCATGCGGTATTTGCTCAGGGGCATGGCGCTGCCTGAGAAGTTTTGAGGTATGGTGGTTGAAAGCCCTGTGTCCAGCTCGATGGCGGTGGCAGGCTCCGGGCTGTTGAGTGTTTTGGTCCAGATCTTCATGCCCCCGTCATAATCGATACGCTCGCCAAAGGGGAGATTGTAAAGCTTTCCATCTTTCGGCGCCTCGCAAGAGGTGGTGGCTGTCTGAAAATAGGTGGTACCGACCCCTCGGCTGTGGACCTTGTTGACCCTCCACATCACCTCGCGTGAGAGGGCGTCGAGATTTTTATCGGTTTCGGCCAGGATCTCATCTTTGATCATAAGCCAGCCGCCCAGCTTGCCCTGGCGAATCGAGTCGGAGATGTCCACCACGCCTCCGGAGGATGTCTGCCATCCCACAGCCCCCCGGTTGCTGGTCAAGTCGTAGGCCCTGTTTCCCACCACAAGGGGGTAGCCGTTTTTGGTCATGACCGTCAGGTAACCGTTGGGCTGCTCCACAGTGTTGACGTTTAAAAGTTCCGAAAGCTCGGTGACCATCTGGCCGCGCATGTCCCTCTGGTCGTTGGCAGGGCGGGTGGCCTCGGTGACGTGGATCTCCACGTTGAGCTTGGCGATCTTGTCGATGAGGGTGTTGACCTGTTTGACCCCTGCTTCAATGTCCTGGCTGACGTTGGTCTTCATGCGGGTGAGGTCGTTTGAGAGCACATTGAACTGCTCGGTCATGTTGCGGGCCGACTCCAGAAGAACCGAACGGGCCGACGGGTCGTCCGGGTGGTTGGAGACCTTGTGCCACCCCTGCCAGAATTCGCTCATGAGTTTGCCCAGGTGGAAGTCGGAGTCCACGTTAAAAAGGGCCTCCAGATTGTCCACATAGACAATGGCTTCGTCAAAGGTTGCAAATCGGGAGCGCTGCTCGGTGAGGCGGCCTTCCAGTCTCTCATCCACATGGCGGTTGACCTTGTCGGTGGCCGCCCCTGCGCCCAGCTGCACTTTGCCGATGGAGTGGGGGCGATTGGTTGTGATCACCTCGGTCTGGCGGCTGTAGCCAGGGGTGTCCACATTGGAGATGTTGTGTCCGTTGACGGCCATTCCTCTGCCGGCAGAAGCCAGGGCTCCTTTGGCGATGTCCATGGTCAGACGAAAGCCCATCTAAGCCTCCCCTCTGATCAGCACCGATCCACCGGGCTCCATGAGGTGACGGTCCACGCCGTAGATGCGGGTTTCCGAAGAGGTCTCGGTGAGCATGTCGATCACCTCTTCGACTGTGTCGAGATAGCTCTCCACAAAAGAGACGCTGGATTCTGCCACCTTCCGGATTTTCCCTTTGACAAAGATGAGGGTCTCCACGCACCGGGTGATGCGGGGCTCCTCTTCGGGAAAAAGCCGGGGAAGCTCTCTCAGGTGAATGGGAGCAAAAGGGGGCGTCAGGCCGAGTCTGTGGGCCGCCATATCAAGGACACGCTGGCGCAGGGCATCAATTTCCATTGAGAGGCGATTCTTCTCTTCGGTAAACGTCCAGAGCTCTTTGAGTTCCAGCTCCGGGGTTCCCAGAAGGCGGCTCTCCTTTTCCAGGATCTCCTGAAGCTCCAGGTAGAGGGCCTCTTTGGTTTCAAGCAGGTGGATGATGGTGTGTGCCATGGCGTCCTCACGGGCAAAGTCAGTGATGGCTTCAATTAAGAGTCGTCGGCTATCATTCGTCACCGGCGGTCCTTGCGGGGGCTACGCTGAGTCGTGGCAAGCCAACAAAGGCAACCGGGAAGAATTTTCCGGGTTGTCGCTTTCACTGCAAAGATATTGCAGGTTGTGTGCCAAAAGATATGGTAGCGTAAAATCCTGCAGCGCAGACCCTGGCAAAGGCTCTTTTGATCAGGGATCTGTCTCATTTTTAGAGGCATCCAGGCGTGAGAGAAGCTGGTTGTAGAGATGCTCCCCAATGCCCAGGGGGCTCCCTTTTTGGGTGAGGTCCTTTGCCCGCTCTTCATCAAGCATCTGCTGGTAGATCTCTTTTTGGTGACTGGTGCCGAAGACGGGGTCCCCATCTTTGGGACGCATCTCTTTCAG
>JAKSCC010000357.1 GCA_022360815.1 Desulfobacterales bacterium | reverse complement strand
GGTTTTCAGCCTACACCCTTCCGGAGTTGCGTGACGATGAGAAGATTCAGGTGATGGTGGGGGCTTTTCAGAAGGAGGGCCGGGCCAGAGAGATGGTGGCCCAGCTGGAGAAAGAGGGGTTTTCCAGTACTCTGGTTCAAAGGTGATGGTGACTCTTTACCTGGGTCCATCTAATATGACGTATGGAGTCTTTAAGAAAGCCTCCACCCACACGGTTTTTTGCGGAACGTGTGGGTGGGGGCTTTTTTTGATTTTCAGGTGAATGAAACCCTCTTAGAAGGTGATGACTTCAGCGGATTTGACACACACCTTGAGCTTTTCTTCCCAATTCTGACCGCCCGATTGAATGGCCAGCTCCACCGCAAGGTGCCTGGGGGTCACCTCAAGATCCCTGCTTCGACCCAGGCCCTGAATACAAGAGGGGCAGTTGGTGAGAAGGGTGGTCTCTCGCCCCTTTTGCCCGGTGTGGCGCATGATTTCGTTTCGTTTTCTCTTGAGCATGGCATGGGTAATATCGGGCCGACTCAGGCAGAGGGTGCCCCCTTCGGAGCAGCAGTGCGGGACGCTCTCGACACTGTAACCGGTGTACTCATTGAGAAGAATGGCCGCCTCTCCGTCCAGGGAGTCGTGGCAGGGCGCATGGTAGAGACACGAGCTGCTCCCCTTCACCTCCAGCCCACTCTCAAGGGCAAATCGGCTGACATCCATGACGCCGCATCCCAGAATTTCCGGGGCTTCAAACTCTTCCAGAGCTTCTCTGCAGGTACCACAGGAGACCACACAGGCCTGAAAGTCCACATAGCTGATCATCTCCCGGATCTGGCTGAGGATAACCGAGTCGCGAAGGGTGATCTGACTGTGCTGCACCCCTTTGGCGTTGGCTTTGGCCGGAAAGCCGCAGCAGATAAAGGGCGGTGGCAGCACCACCTGAACCCCGGCTTCAAGAAGGATGAAGAGAGAGGCTTTGGATATATCAGAGAAGAGCCTCTCAGACCCGCATCCGGGGAAATAGAAGACCGACTGCTCGGCCCCCTGCTCAGGGGTGAGGATCAGGGCCTGGTTGGGGGCGCACTTGGGGAGGATGTCCCTTAAGGTGTCGCTGGAGGCCTTGGGCATGGGAGATTCCAGAATCCTGACCGCGTGCAGGTTTTCAATGGGTTTTTTGGCACCCCCCATGCTTTTGATGATCTGGTGGCCCGTGCGTTGAAGAGAACCGCCCCAGGTGACCAGGCTCTTGCGGAAAAGGGCATTGGCCAAAGGGTTTCGAGTCTCCAGATAAGCCAGAGACGCCTTGGTGGCCAGGCGCGTTTTTTTGTACTTTCGGGCCACAAGGATCTCTCTCTCCATCAAAGAAACCTCGGCGGTGTCGATGTCGACGGGGCAGGGCTTGAAGCACTTGTGGCACATGGTGCAGTGGTCGGCAATCTCCTCCATCTGTTTAAGCAGCTTAAACCGGGTGGAGTGGGAGCGCTGCACGTCGTAGAGGATCGCCTCAATAAGAGAGGCGATGGCCAGGTTCTTGTTTCTGGGGTAGAAGAACATGTTTTTGGCCGGATAAAAGGTGCAGCAGTCGATTTTGCACTTTCCACACCGCACGCAGGTGGCGATTTTGGCCGCCAGGGTCTCCAGAGAGCCGTGTTGAAGGATGTTTGCCTCCAGCTCAAGCAGGTTGAAGGAGGGGGTGTAGACCTTGGAGAGGATCTCTTTGTCTACCAGTTGGCCTGGGTTCATCACCCCGTTGGGGTCCACCTCTTTGCGGTAGCTGGCCAGTTTGTCGGCAAGGGCCGGATCCAGGTATTTCATCTTGGTGATGCCGATACCGTGCTCTCCACTCACCACGCCGCCCAGACGTACCGCCTCTTCCATCACGTCGTCGGCGGTTTTGGCGGCCCGTTTCATCATCTCCATATCGTTTGAAAAAACAGGGATGTTAACGTGCACGTTGCCGTCGCCTGCGTGCATGTGGGTGGCGATGATGATCTGCCGGGCCCTTGTCTCGTCAAAGAGGCGCTGAATATCACCTGAGATGCGTTTGTACCCCCTGAAGAAGGCAAGCAACTCATCCTTGAGCCCCTTGGCCAGAGCCCCGTCCTTTAAGGCCTCGACCGTGGCGTCACGAATCTCGGTCATGCTCTCCACGCAGATCTCACGGGCTTTGGGAATACGGGCTTCCAGCCATTCGGGGTCTTCAATGGGCTCGGCGTGCTCCAGATAGGTAAGCACGGCATCCACAAAGTCGGCCTGGTTGTAGCGGTTCTCTTCCAAGTTGTAGGTGTCGGCAAATTTTGTAAACGCACCAATGGCGTCCAGGGGCAAAACGATGTCTTCGTTGAGCTTGAAGGCGTTGGTTCGTCTGGCAATGGCCCCGAGTTTTTTTCGATCCTTCCAGAAACGTGTGGCTTCATCTTCGTCTCTGGCCACAAAAAGCTCGGTGTTCTCGTACGGCCTGAGAAGCGCCTGAAGACGGGAGATGCCTCGGGAGATCTCCTCTTCACTATGGCCCACCATGTCGATGAGAAGCACCGCCTTGGGGCTTCCCTTTCGAGTGGCCTTCATCTTGTAGTTGATGGCCAGCATGTACTCGTCGTCAAAATGCTCCAGGGCGATGAGGGCCTCTTTTCCCCCATTTTTAAACTCTCGTGAGATCTTTACGACCACATCACTGGCCTCCTCCATGTCGTTTCCGAAAAATTCCAGACAGAAGGTGGTTTTGAATTCAAAGGAGGGGTAGAGGATAAATTTTGCCGAGGTGATGATGCCGTCGCACCCCTCTTTCTGAATACCGGGAAGCCCGCCAAGCGCCTTGTTGGTGATATCTTTTCCCAGCCCCTCTTTTCGAACTTCAGTCCCTTTTAGACGGACTGTCTTTTTGATGTGACCCGCCTCATCCCGCACGGAAAAGAGGACCGTATCCTCGGGCAGAATTTTGCGCATGGGGTGGTCTTCGCGGCGAATCTCCATGTGGCGCCCACCGGGCATGGCAATGCGGTAAGAGATGAGGTTGTCGATGGCGGTTCCCCACATCACCGCTTTTTTTCCTCCCGCATTTTCCGCAATGTTTCCACCAATGGTACAGGCCCAGGCGCTGGTGGGGTCGGTGGCAAAGACAAGCCCTCTCTCTTCGGCATAGCCCATGGCAGCCTGCGTGATGACGCCGGCCTCCACCTCCAGCACACGAATGGTGGTAGAACCATCCGTTCTGCTTGCCTGGGGTGCTGGAAGCTGCTCAATGCCTCGAATGCGGTTGAGCTTTTCGGTGTTGATGATGACACACCCTTCGGTCACAGGCACGCTGCCCCCGGTGAGCCCGGTTCCGGCACCTCTGGGGATAATGGAGAGCCCCAGCTTTTCAACGGCTTTTACCAGCGGGGCCACCTGGGACTCTCGAGTGGGACGCAGCACGGCCACCGGAAGGTGGCGTCTCCAGTCTGTGGCATCGGTGGCGTGACTGATGATGGAGAAGGGCTCAAAGCAGACATTGTCTTTGCCGATGATTCGGCCCAGCTCCCGTTTGATGCGGCGGCTGAGGTGCCCGTGGTTTTTGAGGGCGTCGTTGAGCGCCCTGATCGCCTTGCGGCAGGTGGTGGTGATCTCCAGCACCTCTTTTTGCTCGGCCATCTTTTCGATGACGGCCAGGTCGTTGGCCGCCGTCTTCATCAAAAGCCGCCTTCTTCGCGTGGAGGAGGCCAGATCTTCAAAGAGAAATGGGTTTCTCTTGAGGATAAACATGTCCCCCATCAGGCGCATGAGCAGCTTGGCGGAGCGTCCGGTGATGCGTTTTTCTCGAAGCTCCTGAAGGCGCTTCCATACACGGTCGTCAAAGAGGTATTTGACAATGAGCTCATCGTCAGCAGACGTGTAGTTGTACGGTATTTCGCGATACTTGGTCACTTTCATCAGCTGTATTCCCGTGTTTTGTTGAAGACGATTTCAGGGTTCTGCTCCATGACAAAACCCAGTTGCCACTCACTGGTGGTGAGAAAGGTGAGATGGTCTTCGGAATCGGTGGCAAGGCTCATCACTTGAGCCTCTTTGAAGGTGTCGAGAACTTTTTTGTCTTCGCAGTCAACCCAGCGTGCCACACCAATATTGACGTGTTCGTAGTCGGCGTCCACACTGTACTCGTTTTTGAGTCGGGCCATGGTCACCTCAAACTGCAGCTCACCCACGGCACCTAAAATGTAATCGCTGCCGCGCAAAGGACGAAACACCTGGACCGCACCCTCTTCAGCCAGCTGAAGCAGGCCCTTTTGAAGCTGTTTGGTTTTCAGCGGGTTTTTCAGGATCACCCGCTTGAAGTGCTCCGGAGCAAAGCTGGGAATGCCGGTAAATTTGAGGACCTCCTTGGTGGTAAAGGTGTCCCCAATTTTGATGGTGCCGTGGTTGTGAATGCCAATGATATCGCCGGGGAAGGCCTCTTCCACGTTGGTGCGGTCTTGGGCCATAAAGATGGTGGCATTGGCAATGGTGATATCTTTGCCGATGCGGTGGTGTTTCACCTTCATGCCTCGGGTGAATTTGCCCGAGCAGATGCGGAAAAAAGCGATACGGTCTCGGTGGGCCGGGTCCATGTTGGCCTGGATCTTAAAGACAAAACCAGAAAAAGGCTCTTCATAGGGCGAAACCTCTCGCGTGAGGGCCTTTCGAACGATGGGGGTGGGGGCCATCTCCACAAAGGCGTCGAGAAGCTCCTGCACCCCGAAGTTGTTGATGGCACTACCGAAGAAGACAGGGGTCTGGGTCCCTTTGAGGTAGAGCTCCAGCTCAAAGGGGTCGGCCGCCCCTTCGATCAGCTCAATGTCATCGCGAAGGTCGTCGGCCTGGCTGCCGAGAAGCTCGTCCAGTTTGGGATCGGACAGGTCGTTGATGCGGATGCCTTCGTCTGCCAGCACCTCTTTTTCCGGTGAAAAGAGGTGGAGCTCTTTTTTGTAGAGATTGTAGACCCCCTTAAATCGTTTGCCCATGCCGATGGGCCAGGTGAGGGGGGTGCACTCGATTTGAAGTTTCTCTTCGATATCGGCCAGGATATCAAGAGGTTCCATGCCGTCCCGGTCCAGCTTGTTGATAAAGGTCATGATGGGGGTGTTGCGCATGCGGCACACCTCCATCAGTTTTTCGGTCTGGGTCTCCACACCTTTGGCGCTGTCGATGATCATCATGGCGCTGTCCACGGCGGTGAGAACCCGATACGTGTCTTCAGAGAAGTCTTTGTGGCCGGGGGTATCCAACAGGTTGACTTCGTAGTCCCGGTAGTTGAATTTCATCACCGAGCTGGTGACGGAGATACCCCTCTCCTGCTCAATGGCCATCCAGTCACTGGTGGCATGACGGTCGGTCTTTCTGGATTTTACGGCACCGGCTTGTTGAATGGCACCACCAAAGAGGAGCAGCTTTTCCGTGAGGGTGGTCTTACCGGCGTCGGGATGACTGATGATTCCAAAGGTTCGTCGTTTGTTGATTTCCCGTACAAGGGGGCCTTTATTGTTTTGAGACATGCGTATCTACTACCTGAAACATAAAAGAGATCGTGTCAACACAACACCGTTTTTAGGTGCTGCAGGAATGCTCGCGTTGGGCGACGGAAAAGTACTGGCCTGTGGTGCAGGCCGTTGCTGTTTGTCACGTGTGGGCTGGATATTGTTAAGGTTTTCCGCAATCGTCGCACGAATTTTGGCCAAGTGGTGGTAAAACAGCCCCATTTACCTTGCCCAAAAGGAGGCGTTGGAATACGGCCAAAAATGTTCTAAATAAGCTATTTCACATTCTTTTTCAAGGCTTTTGCTGAAGGTTTTTCGGGAGTGCAAAGGAAGGAGATAAAGAAATGGGGACCATCCATGCATGGTTTGGTGGTGGGAAAGGGTTGCATGGATAGCCCCCGGCAGAAGGCATTTGCTTGAAAGAGGTTGGGCTCTTTTTTCAGTGAACCGTGTGGGTGCTGACGGTGTACTGAAATTCATTTTTTAAAATGGTGAGTACAAGCTCTATGGTGTTCTCATCCATGATGTGTCCGGTCCAGCCCATGTCGTTCAATCGACGGTTGATAAAACCGACGGTAAATGTTCCTCCATCTTGAAGGATACAAAAGAGGTCTTTAACGAGCCGGTTCACCTCGGAAGGCACCAGCCCTTTATGGGTCAGGTTCCAGAAAAGCGAAGAACAGAGGTCCATGGTATTTGGGTCATGCTGCTGCATCTTTTCTTACTCCTTGAAGAGTGAACCATCATTGGGTGATCTGTCTCTTAACATGAGCAACATGTGTGCCGTTGTGTCGGGATGGTAGATTTTTTTGTGGAATTTTTTTCTTTTTATGGAAACGCATTGAAATGAAAAGAGGATATTTCTGGGCTCTTGTTTGGGGGAGCGACAGGCAGGTCTTCTCTGAAAAGCGCTGTCAGTCGCTTATGTGGACAGGTCTGTTCAAATAAGTGAACAAACGGTCCGAAAATTGGTTTGTTTGATGACCAAAGTTCCTGGTGAGGATAAGGGAAATCACGTCAAGATATTTACTTGGGGGTCGGGCTAAAATCCGGGAGGGGAGGGATAGGAAGCGTGTTTGGGATCGTCTATTTCAGAGGACGACCACCCCAGTCGGGAGATGTTGTACTTTTTCATCAAGGTGTAGAGCCGGGTTCTTCCTAGACCGGAGATTTGGCAGGACTCTTTGATATTGCCTTTTGTGACTCGCATCAGATGACGCAAGTAGGATTTATCGGCTTCTGTGAGTACCTCTTCTCTAGAGGGCATGGCCGACTTGTGGGTGGGCAGGGGGGCACCCGTTGGAAAGATTTCCGGGGCGACTGCCGGTGAGGATTGGGCCGGTTCTATGCTGTAGGCTGTAGTGGGAGAAGGAGGAGACGGCTCACGAAGGCTTGCTCTGGCCACATGAACCCGCAATGCGTCGGGCAGATGCATGGGAAAGAGAATGGGCTCCATGCCCGCTTTGCTGATAGCCCCTTCAAGGGTGTTGACCAGCTCTCGAATGTTTCCTGGCCAGGAGTAGGCCGAGAGGGTCTGAAAAAAGTCCGGAGAGAAGCCCTTGGGCTCAATTCCGAAGTTCTTGCAGATGGTACCGGTGTGGTAGAGGATGATCTCTTGAATGTCTTTGGGGTGCATGCGCAGAGGAGGCAGTTCAATGGCAACCGTCTTAAGACGGTAGAGAAGATCACTTCGAAACGTCCCTTGCGCCACCATCTCTTCCAGGTTGCGGTTGGTGGCCGCCACCAGCCTGAAATCACTCTTGAGTTCCTGACGGCCTCCCACAGGCCGAAAACATTTCTCTTGAAGGACCCTTAAAAAAATTTTTTGAAGGGGCAGGTCCATCTCTCCCACTTCATCAAGAAAAAGGGTGCCACCATCGGCCAATTTTACCAAGCCTTCAGAGGTTTTGTCTGCACCGGTGAATGAGCCTTTTTCATGGCCAAAGAGTGCACTCTCTTTAAGGGTCTCGGGAAGGGCCGCACAGTCGACCACCACAAAGCGGTTCTCTTTTCTGGGACTGTTTTTGTGCAGGGCACGGGCAAAGAGCTCTTTTCCTGTTCCTGTCTCTCCGGTGATCAGGACGCTGGCATTGTTTCGAGCGGCGTGTGAGAGGGTGGTGAGACACTCATGAATTACTGAACTGCTTCCAATGATGCCGTGACTGTCAAAAGGGGCTTCGGTAACGGTCGTGGCCTTGAGATTTTCACGGTACTGCAGAGAGCGTTTGAGTGTCAGGGTGATCTCTTTGAG
>JAKSCC010000086.1 GCA_022360815.1 Desulfobacterales bacterium | reverse complement strand
ATGCGCCAGTTCTCTTGAGCGCTTGCAAGGGAGGCCTCTGAGGTGGTGATGTTTTTTTCAGCCACTTGAAGGTGGAGCCAGCTTGTTTTTACCTCCAAACGGACAGCATCTTCGGCATTTCGAATCTCTTGGATAAGGGCCCTTTTTCGATGAAGGGCCTTTTTTACTTTGGCCCGGGTGTTGCCGAACTGAAAAAGGTTCCACGTGGCATCAAGGCCTATGGTGGTGTTGTGGGCGTTGGCGTAGTGGTTGGTCTCAGCGGTGAGATCGTTTCCAGTTTGACTGTAGGAGGCCACTGCATTGACTTTGGGGTAGTAGTTGCTTTTTGCAAGGCGGGTGTCCTGGTCACGGGATTTTAGATCCAATCGCAGGACTTTTAGACGAGGCCGCCGGGCCAAGGCTTTTTGGATGAGCGGAGTCAGTTTTGGAATTTTGATTTCAAGAGGGGGACCCTGGAGGGAAAAAGTGCTCGAAAAGGGCTCACCCATCCAGCGATTCAGCCGAGTTCTGGCCACATCAAGGTCCGCCAGGACTTCTTCTTTATGTTGACGGGCCTCTGCCAGAGCGACTCGAGCCCTTAAGAGGTCGTGTTTTTTTATCAGGCCGGCTTGGACATGTTTTTGAGCATCTTTTTCGTGGGCGGCAAGTGAGTTGACCGAGTCCTTGGCCACCTCCAACTCTTTGCCTGAGAAGAGAAGCTCGAAATAGGTGCGTTTGACCAGGTGAAAGAGGTCCAGGCGCGCCATCTCTTTTTTGCTTTTTTGAATGTCCACCTCAATTTGCGAGATTTTATGCCGGGACGAAAGGGCAAATCCTGTAAAAATGGGTTGAGAAAGGGTGAGTTCCCATTGGGTTTGATGACGATGGGCCACTTGCTGATCAACGGGATTGGTCCCGCCCATGGTGGCGTAAGGGGTTTTGTCAAGGCGGCTCCAGTGGTATGCGGCGGAAAGGGTAAACCCTTTTTCGGCATGGACAGCCCTTTGTTGCCACTGGGCCGCTTCAACCGTTTGAACGGCCTGTTTTAAGATGGAATGGTGGGCTTTGGCTTTCTTAAGGGCATCGGAGAGCGTAAGCTGCTCGGCTCTGAGTAGGGGGGCTAGAGTCAGTTGAAAAAGACTTAAACCAATAAGAAGAGAAAGTGGGCGGTGTTTCATGGGGCGTTCCTTGCGTTTTAATCGATGCCCACAACATTGACGGTAAGCCAGGGTGTTGTGGGCACTCTGATGAAATCTGCTTTTTTGAGTGCCTGCTTAATTGGCCTGGGCTTGAGCCCAATGTTTGACACCTTTTTCACAGGGGACTTCGCTCTTTTTCATGATGAGGGCGTAGAGCACAGGCACCATAAAGAGGGTGAGAATCATGCCGCAGATAAGGCCCACCGACAAAACGGCACCCAGGGGTGCCCACAGGGGGGATCTGCCGATGATCATGGGAACCACTCCGGCTGCTGCAGCAACCGAGGTGAGAAAAACCGGCCTCATTCGGCGCTGACCGGCATGGAGAGCGGCCTTTAGGGCGCTTCGCCTATCACCCTTTTCAAAAATTTCATCGGCATATTGGATGAGGATAATTCCGTTTCTCACCACCAGGCCGCTTAGGCTAATCACCCCAAGAAATCCGGTGAAACAAAAGGGGTTACCGGTAAGAGTGAGCCCTAAAATGGCTCCAAACCAGCTGAGGGGAATGGTAACCATAATAATGAGAGCTTTTTGAAGTTGTTTGAATTGAAAGAGGAGCACCATGAAGATAAGAACCAAGCTGGTCGCAAGGGCTGCGCTGAACTCTCCCATGGTGGTTTTCTGATCTTCCAACTCCCCTCCGTAGGAGACCTGGATGCCAGGGGGCAGCTTCATGGCGGCAATTTTGGGCATCACCTCCTGAAGGATGTCGTTGGGGAGGCGCCCCATCTGGGCTTCACTTCGAATGGTGAGGCATCTTAGGCCATTTCTGCGCATGATTTGCCCGGTCTGCCAGGTGGGTACCAATCGAGCCACCTGCCGCAAGGCAATGGAAGCTCCGGTGATGGGGGATGTGATGTAGGCCCCTTCAAGATCGGTGAAGTCATCTCGCCTCTCTTTTTCAAGGCGAAGGAGAATATCAATGGGGTTATCTCCCTCCCAGAGGGTGGAGACAGAAGCCCCTTTAAAGTTGATGGCAAGGGCTCTTGCGATGTCCTGGCTGGATAAACCCAAGCGGTTGGCAACCTCATCATCCACCTCAATGCCCACATCGAAACACTCTTCCCGAAAGGTGCTTCGCACAAAATTGGTACCGGATGTGGTGAACATCATTTTTTTGATCTTTTCACCCACCCGTTTGATATCGGGCAGGTTGGTGCCTGTGACTCGAATCTCAATGGGAGCCTCAACCGGTGGCCCCTGCTGGAGCTGCTTCACTTTGATCTGCCCGTTGGGGATGGAGCCCGGCAGAGAGAGGAGCAGTTCGTCAATCATCTCCTGGGTGGCCCGTGCTGATGTGGTGTTGATGAGAATCTGAGCATAGTTTGGGGCAGGGCTCTGAGGCGCGTAGGTGAGGTAGAATCTGGGGGACGATGTGCCGACAAAGCTGGCCACATCCACCACCCGTTTGTCTTTGAAGAGAAGCGCTTCGAGTTTTTTGACGGCCTCATTCGTTGTTTCAAGGCGTGTGCCGGAATCCATGTAGAGTTCCAGGCAGAACTGATTTCTCTCCACAACGGGAAACATGCGGATAGGCAGCTTGCCCATGAGAATGCCAGTGCCCAGGATGGTGAGAAAGCCGATAAAAAGGGTGAGGCTGCGATGGGAGAACGCTTTTGCCAGAATGGCATCGTAGGCGGATTGAAGCCGGTCCAGCGCGGATGGGCGCGATGCGTTTTTTGCCTCTTTTTTAAGCCCGGTTTTGATCATGTAGTAACAGAAGATGGGGGTCACAAAGATGGCGATAAAAAGAGAGACGAAAAGGGCCACAGCCACGGAGACCGGAAGGGAGAAGAGAAATTCACCAGCGTTGCCGGAGAGGAGGATATCCATGGGAAGAAAGGCGCATATGATGGCGATGGTGGCGGTAAAGACCGGAATCAAAAGGGCCGATGCACTCTCAATGGCAGCATGCCAAGGCCGGGTTCCGCAGTCCAACCTTTCCACGTAGTCGTCGACAATGACGATGGCATTGTCCACCACCATGCCCAGAACCACGATAAGTCCGGCAAGGGTCATTTGTTGGAGTTCAATCCCCGAGGCATCCAGACAGGCAAAGGTGATCATGATGGTGATGGGAATGGCCAAAGCCGAGACAAAGGCGACCCGCAAAGGAAGAAGGACCATCATGACGACGATGACGGCAACGATGGCGATGAGAAACTCTTTTAAGAAGTGGGCGATGCTGTGATGGACCACCGAGGGTTGATCCACCACCTTTCGAAGGGTGATATCGGAAGGCAGCTTTGCCTTGGCTGCGGCAAGGCAGTGGTTCACCTTCTCGCCAAAAGAGACGATGTTGTAGCCTGCCTGCATCTCGACCGAGAGCAGTAGAGCCTTGGTATTGTTGATGCGGATAAACGATACAGGCTCTTCATAGCGTCTTTCCACACGGGCCACATCTTCCACGCGGACCACCTCTCCCTTTGGGGTGATATCGATCTGCTGGCGAAGAATTTGTGTCACAGAGTCGTAGGTGCCTCGAGTGTGGATGGGAATTCTGGAGTCCGCCACCTTGATTTCCCCTGCGTAGGTGACGGTGTTCATGGCGCGAAGAACCTGTGAAACCTGGGCAAGGGTTACCCCATATCGCGCCAGTTTTCTGGAGTCGGTGGTGATGTAGATCTGCTCGGCTTGCTCGCCATATCGTTTGAGCTTTGAGACCTCGGCCAGAGGACGAAGCTCGTCTTCAATGATCTCAAGGGCGTCGGTGAGCTGGGTGTAACTGTGGCGATCAGACTCCACCGAGATGAGAAGGGCCACGGTGTCGCCGAAATCGCTGTTGATCATGGGGCCGATGGTGCCTGGGGGAAGGTGGCTTTGCTTGAAACCTTGCAGGTCGTGGTGGAGTTTGGACCAGAACTTATCTCTGTTTTTCACCCAGCCCTGAAGCTCCAGTTGAATCACACAGCTGCCATCGGTGGTGGTGGATTCGGTTTCGTTTTTTACGATCTCTTCATATTTGCAGAGAAACGCTTCCAGCTTTTTGGTGACCTGCAGCTCGACCTGAGAGGTTCGAGCACCCGGATAAGCCATGATGACAAGCCCTTGGCGAATGGTCATTTTGGGATCTTCACGACGCGCCATGTGGGTAAGAGAGTAGATACCGGCAAGTACAAGAATACAGGTGATGACAAGGGGAACTTGGCGGTGTTTCATGGCGGATTCAATCATGCGCATTTTATGACCCCTTTATGATTTCAATGGATTGGCCGTCTGTGAGGCGGTGCTGTCCCGATACGATGATGCGATCTGAAGGGGCGAGCCCTTGGGAGATAATCACCTTGTCTCTCCAGAGTCCCTGAGGCGTTACCCTCTTTTTGAGAGCCATTTTGCCGGTTTTATCCACGACAAAGAGGTAACTGAGGTTGTCGGGATCTCGTACGATGGCGTGGCCAGGAACGCTGAGGTGTGTGATGGGCGCATGGGTGAGGATGGAAGCGTTGGCAATCATACCTGTGCGAAGAAGAAGCTCAGGGTTTTCGATTCGAATTTTTACCGGGTAGCTTCGAGTGCGGGGTTCGGCAACTGCCCCGATGATGGAGACGCTTCCGTCAAAGATTTTGCCGTCAAAAGCTTTGATGCTTACCTGGGCCTTTTGACCGCATCGAAGGATTCCGATTTCAGATTCTGGAACCGATACCCTTGCAAAGATGCGATCGGTTTTTACGATGGAAAGAAGAGGGGAGCCCACACTGACGCTTTGTCCCAGTTCCACGTCTTTGCTTCCGATGAGCCCGGATATGGGGGCGCTTAGCTGTGTCTCTTTTACTTTTTTTGCGGCGATGTTTCGAGCTGCACGAGCTCGAAGAAGGGCGGCGTGGGCCAGGATATACTCTTTTTCTGTGACGGCACCGCTTTGAAAAAGAGGGTAGACCCTTTTGTGGTGGTCGGTGGCCTCAAGAAGATTTGCCTCGGCAATGTCAAGCTCGTTTTTAAAGTCTTCTGCTTCGAGTCGAGCAAGAAGCTGGCCCTTTTTGACGGCCTCGCCCTCCTGGATGCAGACATCCACCACCTTACCGGGTACCTGAAATCCGATGGATGTGGTTTTGATGGCTTCAAGCTCTCCACTTGCATCAATGGCCACAGAGCGTTGGGTCTGTGTGGGAGAGGCCACCACCACTTTGATTTTTGGAAGCGCCTTTGTGGTTTCAATGGCGGGCTCCTTGCAAGCACTCAGACTGAAAAAAAGGGTCAAGAGTGTGATGGCTAAATGGCTCTGTTTCATAGGGGCTCTCTCCTTATGTGGGCTTATTTTTGATTCTCTTTTTTGGTGGCTCCGTAAAAAATTGGTTTCTCTTCTGGCGATCCAGAATGTGTGGATGCCGGGCTGAGAGGCGGTTTTAAATGTGTTTGGTTTTGGCCGGAAGAAGTTAATGCATTAACGGTTTGGGTTCGTCTTTAATAGGTGGTGCTGCCTAAACCAATACCCCTAAACGGGGATTTCGGCGAAACAGATTAGGGCCTGGTGTTTAAAATGATGCGTTTGAGAACCTTTTTAAAGATGGCAAGGTCCTCCTCTGTTATTCCCTGGGAGATAGCTTCCAAATTTTGAACTGAAAGGTCTAAAAGCTCCGTGAGGATGGTGCGT
>JAKSCC010000082.1 GCA_022360815.1 Desulfobacterales bacterium | reverse complement strand
ATATGAAAAAATGTTACACCATGTATGTCCAAGGCGCTGGAGTCACCAACAGCTTTGGCTGTGAATGCCATATGACAACGCATCGAGTTACGAAACCCGTGGCGCATTCACCTTACGGTTCCGAGGTGCCGGCACCTCGCCGCCGGAGGCAAAAAAGCCGGAATCCCAACTGGGTTCCGGCTTTTTCAATTAGTACGATTTGGCGAAGACGACGCGTTTGGCGCTCGGTTTTCCGCAGCAGATGCAGGTGCCTTCTTCTTCTGGCGCATCAAAGGGGATGCAGCGAATGGTGACACTCAAATCCTTTTTGATGGTCTCTTCGCACTCCCCGCTGCCGCACCAATGGGACAGAGCAAAACCCGCATGAATCTCGGGTTTCTCTTCATTCTTGGGGGTGAACCATGCGTAGAAATCCTCTTTGGTGTCTACGGGGCGGGTGTTTTCTTCGCGGTAGGCCACGGCGCGGTCAAAGAGGTTCTGCTGCATCTCGTCAAGGATGGTGGGCAGGGTTTCAAGGAGCTCTTCACGCCCCACGCCTCGCTTGTCGCGGTGGGCCAGATCGCGGCGGGCCATAAAGACAGAGTCCTCCTTCATGTCGCGGGGACCGATCTCAGCCCTCACGGGAATCCCCTTTTTGATCCACTCCCAACCGCGGGCACCGCCGATCTCCCTTTCGTCCACCTCCACCACAATCTTACGGCCGTGGTACTCTACGCCGGAGAGCTCTTTGGCGAGGTTTCGGGTGTACTCTAAAACCTCGGCCTTTTCGCTTTCTTTCCGGTAGATGGGAAGAAGCACAATGTGGGCAGGGGCCACGCGGGGAGGCATGATGATGCCGTCATCGTCGCTGTGGGTCATGATCATGCCGCCGATCATACGGGTGGAGGTTCCCCAGGAGGTGGTCCAGGCGTACTCCTCTTTCTCGTCGGCGCTCTGAAAAGTGATGCCGGAGCCTTTGGCAAAGTTCTGTCCCAAGAAATGGGAGGTGCCCGCCTGAAGGGCTTTTCTGTCCTGCATCATGGCCTCGATGCAGAGGGTGTCCACGGCGCCGGGAAAACGCTCGGCGTCGGACTTACGCCCCTTGATCACGGGCATCGCCAGATACTCTTCCACAAACTTGGCATAGATCTCAAGCATCTGCTCGGTACGCTCCACCGCCTCTTCAGAGGTCGAATGAACGGTGTGCCCCTCCTGCCAAAGGAACTCGCTGGTACGAAGGAAAGTGCGGGTACGCATCTCCCAGCGCACCACGTTGGCCCACTGGTTGATCAAGATGGGCAGATCGCGGTAGCTGTTCACCCACTTGGAGAAGGAGTCCCCGATGATGGTCTCGGAGGTGGGACGCACGATAAGGGGCTCGGCAAGCTCGCCAGCGGGCTTCAGGCCCCCTTCGGGATCGGCCTCAAGGCGGTGATGGGTGACCACCGCACACTCCTTGGCAAAGCCCTCCACGTGCTCGGCCTCTTTTTCAAGAAAGCTCAAAGGGATAAAAAGAGGAAAGTAGGCGTTCTTCACGCCGGTCTCTTTGAACATGGCGTCCATGGATTGCATGATGTTCTCCCAAAGGGCGTAGCCCCAAGGCTTGATCACCATGCACCCGCGTCCCGGGGAGCCTTCGGCCATATCCGATGCCTTGATCACCTGCTGGTACCACTGGGGATAGTCTTCTTCACGTGT
>JAKSCC010000214.1 GCA_022360815.1 Desulfobacterales bacterium | reverse complement strand
TGTATGAAAATCCCGTGATGGCCTGGCTTTATGGGGTGAAAGAGAGCGCGGCCAAAAAGGAAGAAAAGAGTCAAAAGGCAAAATCAGAGCATCAGGCTCGAACAAGGGATCGAGACCACTGGCATGATGAAGTTGCCAAGGGCGGCTATCCCGAAGCAGCCATTCGCATGATTATCGCCATGGCCGGTGCCGACGGCTCTGTGGATGAGGCCGAACTCAAGGTGGGGACTTCAATTATCAAGGCGAGCTGGCGCTTGAAGCGCCTTGCGCCCGAAGAGATTCAGCGCATCATCAAAGAGCAGTCGCGTATTCTCCAAACCGATATGGAAGAAGCCCTTGCGGCATTGCCTCAGCTGATTTCCCGTCAGAAGGATCGAAAAAGGGCATTGAAATTGGCCACAGAGATCGCCTGGGCCGACAGTGTGTTGGATGAAAGGGAGGAGGCTCTTTTGAAGAAGATGAAAGAGGTGCTTCAGATAAGGTGAGGGATTTTTTGCCAGTCGAAACCCAAAAGCTCTGCAGAGCGGCGGTCTATGGCCAGAGGGTCTGCTCCTGTAAGTAGTTTTTGAACCGGGGGCTCGCAGGTCGGCCCGCCCAGATGGTATTCGGCCATTCCGACCGAGGCATCCATGAGGGTGAAAAAGGGGGTGACATAGTGGTTTAAGTCTGAAATGGAGGCGTGCATGCGGTTGTGGAAAAGGGCCTTTTTCCAGATGCCGTATTGGCCGGAGTAGTGGCGAGGTGGAGCAAGCCCGATCATGTTTTTCAGGCTGCCGGTGATATGAGCCAGGCTGTGGGCCTTTAAAACGGGGAGAGAGAAGATGGTGTGGGTAAAGGCGATTTGAGGCAGGTGGATCTCAGGGAAGACCGAAAGCTCCGGTTTTTTCCTGGTTTCCAGGGGGGCGTGGTTGAGATCCACCAGAGGGACACCTGTTTTGCGGGAGATCGCCTCGTAGCCTAAGTTTGCAAAGATCTCATGGGTCTCCATCTCCAGATCTCCGCACCCTTCGCCAATGACGATCTCTGCCTTTGTGACGGTTTTTAGCCAGAGAATCACCTGACGGACGCATTCCGGGTGGGTGGTGATGGGAAAGGGGTCGTCGGTGACCAGATTGGGTTTTAAAAGAATGGCATCGCATTTCGCAAAATGTGGCGCAGCGCCGCTTTTCTCAAGGATCTCAGGCACCGAGTCTGGGTAGCTTTGAAAGGGGATCTCCACGCACTTTTCCATCATGTTTCCTTCATACGGACCACCCGTGGGGCGACAGGTTTTCTTACCGTGGGCCGGTGATAGCGCTCTTTGGGCCAGCCCATGGCAATGACGGCATGAACCGTCTCATCAGAGGGGATCTGGACGGCCTCTCGAATGGCTTTTTCTCTTTCCATGGCCGAAACGGCAAATCCCACCAGGCAGGTTCCAAGACCCATGGCGTGGGCGGCAAGAAGGATCTGGCCGGTGGCCAGAAGGGCATCTTCGGCACCGCAGGAGGCTTCGTTTTTGCAACTGACAAGCATGGCGCAAGGGGCCCCGTGAAAGAGCCGATCCCACCTTTGGTTTTCCCAGCAGTCGATTCCCTCTTCAATGCGGTCAAAGTAGTTTTCGTGGTAGTGGCTGAGTTCTGGCTTGCCCAGCCATTTGAGAAGGGTGCGAAGTGGTGCCCGCTTTGCCATGCGGTTAAGCTTTTTGAAAAAATCCAGGATACTCTGCGCGAAGCACTCAACAGAGGAGCGGTCGGGAAGCAGGGTGAAACTCCAGAGTTGGGCATTGGTGCCGGATGGGGCGGTGATGCCGACCTGAACCAGATCTTCCAGAAGGGCCATGGGAACCGGCTCTTTTGTAAAATGGCGACAGGATCTGCGGGAGGCCATGAGCTGGACCAGAGAGCCCGGGTTAAAATCACCCGGGGCAATGGGTTCGTCTTGAAGTGAAAGGGTTTGAAACCCCTGGGTCATCTTTTGATACCCCGAAAGGGTGATGGCCTTTTCAGGGCAGACCCCCAAGCAGTGTCCGCACGAGAGGGAGTCGTCTCCTGTTACCTTTGCCTTTCCATCCACCAAGCTTAAAGTGTCGTGGGGGCAGATGGCCACACAGGCCCCGCATCCGGTGCAGGCCGATTCATTGATGTGAACGTGGATTTCGCGTTTGATGATGGCCTCCTGGTGCTTTTTTTCTGGTGGCTGTGTGAAAAGTGAGATTGGCTTCCGGAATCCAAAGATAACGAAATCGTTGCAACGGGCTTTTTTTAAGCTTCGTCTGCTTTGGCGTCTGTCAAAATCTGCTTTGCCTCTTTTTCGGGTCCCAGAAGGATGGCGATCCACCGGGTTTTTTCGTCTGCTTCCAAAGCAATTTTCAGGGCCATGGTAAGGGGCACCGAAAGAATCATTCCCACAGGCCCCATAACCCAGCCCCAGAATGCCAGAGAGAGAAAGACCACCAGAGAAGAGAGGCCCACTCCGCTTCCCATGACCCGTGGCTCGATGATGTTTCCGATGCTCACATTGGTGACCATATAGAGAACGCCCACCATGACCGCCTTTACGGCGCCGAGTTGAACCACAGCCAGAAGAATGGCCGGAACAGCCGCAATGATGGATCCGATGTTGGGAACAAAGTTGAAGATAAAGGCAATCAGCCCCCAGATGGCTGGAAAATCCACCCCAAGGATGGTGAGGCCGAGGTAGATGATGGTTCCGGTGGTAAAACTGGTGGCGCTTTTGATGGCAAGATAGCGGCGAATGCCCCCGGTGATCCGTTCAAACCCTTTTTCTGAGCTCCCGTTTCTCCCTTGAAAGGCGGCGCGAAGTTTCATGGAAAACCCGGCAGCTTCCAGAAGGATAAAGATGACGGTGAGCACGATAATAAAGGTGTTGGTGAAGACGCCCCCCAGCTTGGAGAGAAGGGTGCCCAGAAGCTGCATCACTTTTCCGGGGTTTGCAATGTTTAAAAGGGTTTCGCTGTTGATGTCGATATGCACTTTTTTGAAAAGGGGCACCACCCCTGCCACAAGCCCTTCCAGGCGCTGCTGGTAAAGGGGAATGCTTTGCGTAAAGGCCTCAATGGCTCCGGTGATGATGTTGATGAGAAGGGTAAAAAAGAGGAGCACAGCCATCATGATAATGAGAACGGCAAGGCCCGAGGGGATGCGTTTTTTTTCCATCCAGAGAAGCGGTGGCGAGACGGCCACAGCAATGAAGACAGACAGAAGAAAGGGGACAAGCACGGCAGAGGCGGCCTGAATGCCTGCGATAAGGACTACAACACATGCCGCCGGAAGGAGAAATCCGGTTTGGGGGGTGTTGCCGGACGGGGTCTGCATGGGAGATCCTTTGGGATTCGGGGGTTCATGAAATGGGATTTGATGCAGCAGAGCATCTTTAAAGAAAATAGAGAAGAGAAGGCAGGGGTGTCAATGGATTTTGAGAGGCAGAAGACAACGCCCCCATACTTTGCCAATATGGGGGCGTTGCGGGAAGATCAAAAGAGGGAGGTAAAGTGAGTCAACAGATTTTCTGGATCAGGCAGTGATCCTCTGTTTCTCTTTTGGGCAGTCGCCTTTGGCGGCATCTTTGTTCAAGGTGAGAACCATGCAGACGCACATGCCCACCATGATAAAGATGATGAGAAGGGAAGCCACAATGGAGGAGAGCTGAAGCCCTGAAATACCTTTTCCGACCATCACAAGGGTAATGCCGAGGGCTCCGATGGTGATGGCCCAGAGAGCGCGGATCGCCTTGGGAGGCAGGCTGGGGTTCTGATCTTCTTTGGTGGAGACCTGGGCGCAGACGTAGGAGTAGGAGTCCACGGTGGTGGCGAGAAAGATCACCACAAGAATGAGAAAGGCGGTTGCCATAATGCTTCCAAAGGGGAGCTTTTCCAGCATGGTGAAGACCACGCCTCCGGTTCCGGTTTCTGCCATGGAGGCGAGAAGGCCTGTCTTGGCTACAAGCTCCTGGTAGATGGCGGTGCCGCCAAAGGCCGAGAACCAGAGCCAGGTGGCAACAGGGGCGACCATCATATGGACGAGAACCATCTCGCGGATGGTGCGGCCTCGTGAGATATTGGCCACAAAAAGACCGGTGGACGGAGCCGATGCAATCCACCAGGCCCAGTAGAAGATGGTCCAGCCTTGCGGGAATCCTCCGTTGGCGATGGAGTCGGTCCAGAAGCTCATTTTAAAGAAGTTGGTGAGATAGAGGCCAAAGGCGTCCATGCCGATGTTGATCTGAAAAATGGTGGGTCCGGCTACAAAAACAAAGAGCATGAGAATCATGGCCAGGGGAATGTTGATGTTGCTTAAATATTTGATGCCCTTGTCGATGCCGCTGACCGCACTGAAGGTGAAGATGGAGATCCACACCACGGCAATGAGAGTGTAGACGAGGGTGGTTTGCGGTATGCCAAAGAGAGAGTGAAGGCCCGAGGCGAGCTGCATGATGCCCAGGCCCGTTGCTGTGGTCACGCCACCGATGACCCCGATCACGAGAAAGGAGTCGACAATTTTGCCGCCCACACCTTTGGCGTGTTTTCCCATGATGGGCGCAAGGGCCGAAGAGAAGCGGGGTGACGCCCCTTTGCAGTGAATAAAATAGGCCATGGGGACTCCGATGGCCATGTAGATGGCCCAGGGGGTCCAGCCCCAGTGGAAGAAAGCATAGGCCACCGAGAGAACGGCGGCCTCGGGGGTTCCGGTTTCAAGTCCAAAGGGAGGGGCTTTGAAGATAGAGAGGGGTTCGGCAGCCCCCCAGTAGACCAGACCCACGCCGTATCCGCAGGCAAAGATCATGGAAAACCACGAGAAGTAAGAGTATTCGGGTGTGTCGTCCGGATTGCCAAGTTTGATCTCCCCATAACGGCCAAAGGCGAGCCAGAAGGCGAAGATGACAAGTGAAAACCCCACCAGAAGGTAGAGCCAGCCAAATTGATGGGTGGCAACATTAAAAGCGGTTTTCATGGTTTCACCCATGCCGTCGGTGTCGGTGAATGCCCAGGTGAAAAAGGCAAAAACAACGGCAAGGGTGCTGATCACCACAGATGTTTCAATACGTTGATGCCAGGGCGTGTCTGTCTCTTGTCTCTTCATCTGTTCCTCCATATGTTGGGGTTGAACCGGCAAAAAGGAGGGGGATGCGATGCATCCGTCATGCAAGGCTGCTTCGCCTTGGTTTGAATGTTGGTGCCGGATTGGGTGGCACACCTTTTTGCCGGAAGTGCCATTACGCTTCGGGGCAGAGTGGGGCAAGCAAGCTTGCCGGTATTCCCGATGACTCAAGGAAGGTGTCCAGTTGCATGCCACAGGTGGTGCTGGGGGGTGTAAAGGTGTTTAAGAGGCGCTCTTTTTCTGTGTCGAGACGGGCGTAAAAGGCCTCTTGTCCGGTGCGTCCTTTTAAGGGGCCCCTCCAGCTGACGGCGGGGTTCCATGGGGTGGTACGGCAGTTCTTCAACGTGTGTGGGTGGGCGAGAATGGCGGCACCTTTGGATGCCGCTTCTGTCACATCCAGGGCCAGCTCGTCGTCTGTGGTGCCAAAGCCCTTTTCCAGATACTCGACCATGGAGATGGTCTCAAGATCGGTGAGAAATTTGTCCTCACCCATGGCTCCGAAACCGTCCAGAATACCGGCACTGTGGATGACGAGGTTGATCTTTTCCTGACGGGAGACCATGAGCACCATCATCGCTTCATACCCGCTCTGGGGGGTTGGACCGCAGGCGTCGCTTCCCGCTCCTCCGGTTCGGCAGGGAAGGTTGAGACGCTTGGCAAGGCGTGCCGAGGCCTGGGCCAGAAGGGCGTAGCCCGGGGCACCCACAGAGACACTTCCCGTGGCCATATCGGCGATGGTGGCCTGAAGCCCGTAGACCACAGGGGTCCCCTCTCTTAAAAGCTGTGTGATGGCAATACCCGCCAGGGCTTCGGCATGGCCCAGGGCTGTGGTTCCGGCAAGGGTGATGGGGCCGGTGGCTCCGGCAATGGGGCCAGGGGTGATGATCACCGGTTGATGGTAGTGGGCGCACGTTTCCATGGTCTCTAAAGCGATGCTGTCAAATTGCATGGGGCTGGTGGCGTTGATTAAGGTGATGAGCTGGGGTTTTTCCATGAAGGCTTTTTGCCCTCCCTTTGCAATGCACATCATCTCCATTAGGGTCTCCATCTCTTTTTTGTGGCCCGGAAATCCCATGAGGCATTTGCGGCTGTTTAAAATGGCCGTTCGAAGCATAAGAGGGGCGCTGTGTTCGGCCGGAAGGTCCGACGGCTGCACCAGAATCCCCCCGTTGAGATGGAAAAAGGGGGAGCTCTCCACAAGTTTTAAGAAGGTGTGGTAATCCTCAAAGGTGGCGGGTCGCTTTACCCCATCACGGTCAAAAACCGAGGGGCAGCCGTAGCCTGCGGCGTAGTAAGTGGTGTCGCCACCGATCTCCATGTTGAAGGCGGGGTCTGGCGCGTGCAGGGTGAAAGAGGAGGGCGCTTTGGCCACCAGCTCTTCGATCTGCTTTTGAGTGAAGAAGAGACGATCTCCCTGGCGGTGAATGCCCTTTTGAGCCAGCTTCTCCAGGATTTGCGGGTGGTGAATGCGAATACCGGTGTTCTCAAGAAGGGTCATGGATGCATCGTGGATGCGGTCTAAGGAATCGTGCATGGTCTCTCTCCTCACCTGCCTGTGGCAGCAAACGTCTTGTGTTGTGACCTGTCCCCTAAAGGCGGGGCAGGTCATGCATAACAGATGGACAGGTTTTTTATTACTCCTTTAAGCTCTCTCGAAGGCGGGGAAGTTCTCCTTCCACCATTTTGTAGGTGTGCTCGTCGGCGGGAAATGATCCGCTGCGCACATCGTCGGCATAGGCCTCAAACGCTTTTTGAATCTCGGCCCCCAGGCTGGCGTACTTTTTGACGAACTTGGGGGTAAAGGCCTGGAAAATTCCAAGCACATCACTGCAGATCATAAGCTGACCATCGGCGTGGACCCCTGCACCAATGCTGTAGACAGGAATGGAGAGGGTTTGGGTGATGATTGCCATCACCTCGGGAGGCACGGCTTCCACGAGAAGGGCAAAGGCCCCGGCCTCTTCGATGGCTTTTGCATCTTCGATGAGGGCCATGGCGGTTTCAGCGGTACGGCCCTGGGCTTTGAAGCCGCCCAACTGCCCCGAACTCTGGGGGGTCAGGCCGATGTGGCCGATCACCAGCATGCCTCCATCGGAGATGGCCTCAATTTGAGGGCACACCCTTTTGCCGCCTTCAAGCTTGATGGCGTCCACGCCCGCCTCTTTATGAAAACGTCCCGCGTTTAAAACGGCATCTTCCACACTCACCTGGTAGCTCAAGAAAGGCATGTCGCCGACAATGAAGGTGTTGGGAGCTGCCCTTCGAACCGCTTCGCAATGCATGATGCACTGGTTCATGGTTACAGGAACGGTTCCTTCATAGCCGTAGACGCACATGCCAAGGGAGTCTCCCACCAGGATCATGTCGGCCCCGGCCTTTTCAGCGAACTCGGCGGTGGGGTAGTCGTAGGATGTGATCCAGACCACCTTTTCGCCGTTTTCTTTCATCTTTTGCAGGTCAAAACGGGTGGGTTTGCGTTTCATCTGTTACCTCCAATTGTGGGAATGGGGCCTTGGGTGGCCCTCTTGCATGTGGAGGAGCCCGAAGCCGGACTCCACGTCTTGTGTTTTTTTAGCGATTCTATACAAAGGGCACCTGAAAGGGTGCAGGTTGCCTGAATAGTTGCGATTTTTGGATAAGAGGGATCCCCTGCCCGCTTTGTCGGTTCAGCAGACAGGGGATTGTCTGTGGATCGAATCCATCAGGCATGGATTCGCCCCTCTTCAGGTGACGCCTCATGATGTGATGCGTCTTTTTCTCCCTCCCTGAAGATGAAAATTGTAAATCCAGCCAGCATACAGATCTCGAGGATTAAAATGGGTACGCCAGCGATGGTTTTCACCACTTTGATACCTTCCAGGCCGCCGTTAAACATAAAGACGAGGGAGGTGATCCCCATGAGGATGCCCCAAAAGAGCTTCAGTGAGACCGGGGGCTCTTGTGAGGCACCCTGATACTCTCCGCTCCCTTTGAGGCTGAGCATGGAGACCGTGGAGGTCATGGAGTCGGCCAGGGTGACAAAGGAGATAAAGATGGTGAAGAGCATGAGGGGGCGAATGAGTGAGGCCAGGGGCAGGAAGTCGAAGAGTCTCAGCATGAGGACTTCGTAGCCTTTGGTGTCCATGAGGGCTTTCAGGTCGATGCCTTCGATGAAGTGGGTGTGGATGGTGAGAGAACCAAAGACACCGAACCAGATCAGGGCAAAGGTGGCGGGCAGCACCATGTTGACAAAAAGAAAAGCACGAATGGTTCTGCCGTAAGAGAGTCTGGCCAGAAACATGCCGGTGATGGGGGCAAACGAGAGCCAGTCTGCCCACCAGTACATGTCCCACCATTGGGGCCAGAGGTCGCCGCCGGGAAAGGGAGAGGTGAAGGTCATGGCCTCAATGAAGTTGTTGACAAAGTCACCGGTAGCCTGAATGGTCATGTTCATGGAGAAGGCGGTGGGGCCAAAGACAAAGCCGAAGATAAGAAGGGCCACAAAGAGCCAGGCGTTTTTGTCGCTGAGCCATTTGATGCCGCTGTTTAATCCTGTGACACTGGAGGTGGTGTAGGATATCACGATGATCATGCAGAGAATGCTCCACATGAGGGGACCCGGGGTGAGTCCAAAGAGAAAATCCATGCCGCTTCCCAGCTGAAGCAGGCCGTATCCCAGAGACCCTGCCACCCCTCCGGTGATGGCAAAAAGGGTGAGCCCATCCACAAAGGTGGCGGTACGGTCCATGGCGCGATCCCCCAGAAGAGGGTAGAGGGCCGAACTGACCGCCAGGGGTTTTTTGAGGTTGTAGTGGGCGTAGGCGATAAGCACCCCGCACACCACGTAGATGGCATAAGGGGTAAAGGTCCAGTGGAGAAAGGAGGTGCGCATGGCCCAGAGCATGGCCTGATGGCTGCCCGGTTCAATAAACATACCAGCCGCAGGAGCCAGAGAGTGCTTCAGGGCCTCAGGAGCCGGCCAGAAAACAATGCCCATGGCCATGCCAGCGCATAGGGACATGGCCCACCAGTTCCAGGTGCTGAATTCAGGTGTGGCCTCTTTTCCGCCAAGTTTGGTTTTACCGATGGGGTGAATCATCAGCACGAAAGCGAAAAGCACAAAAGTGAGGCAGCCGAGGGAGAGCCCCCATCCAAAGTTGACCATGAGCCATTTGAAAAAGCCCCAGAGCACATCCACAAACATCTTCTGGTTGACAAAGCCCATGATGAGAATGGAGCCGAAAATGACCAGGGGAAATCCCATGACTCCGTATCGCAGTGCCAGTTTTTTTTGACCCGTTTCATTCATACCTTCCTCCTTGCTGTGAGGTTTCTCATCGGCTTGAAACAGCGCTTTCGATCTGCAGTACAGGAAAAAATTCTGAGCAGTGAAAGGCCATGAAGGTTTTTCCACAGACAGGAAACCTTCGCGGGCACATGCCCACATGGAATTCAAGCGCCTTTTCAGGGAGAGCGGAATCGTGTCGTTTTAATAGAGAGAAAGCTGCAAGAGCCCCGAGCTCTCTATTCAGCGAAACACGCGGTCGGGCGACCGGAAAAGGAGAGGGCGAACAAAAACTGCTGCCTGATGCGGTCTCAACTCCCCTCCCATTCGGCGAGCCGTTACACGTGGCCGTAGTAATCCCGATGCGCCACCACGGAGTAGGCGTAGTCGAGCAGGGTTCCCCAGCTGAAGACGGGAAGATCTACGGCGCGCTGAATTGCTCTGGCAAAGGGCTGCATACCCGTGCACTCCAGCATAATGGCCCCGATTTCAGGGTGCTTGGTCGTCAATTCTCTGGCAATTCGGACCATGTCTTTTTCCGACTCATCGTAGTAACTCTCAGGTGTATCGGGACGTCTCTCGTGGTCCCAGAGGGTGTCGAATTGTGGGCAT
>JAKSCC010000155.1 GCA_022360815.1 Desulfobacterales bacterium | reverse complement strand
TGGCTCGTCTCCCTGGCCTTTCCTGACCGCATTGCAAAACAGAGAAAAAAAGGCTCACAAGAGTATCTGATGGCGTCCGGCGGCGGAGCATTTTTCGATAAGCCCTGCCCCCTTTCGGCAGAAGAGTTAATTGCCATCGCAGACCTTGACGGAGACAAAACCCGCTCCCGCATCTACCTGGCCGCCCCTTTAAGGGAAGAAGAGATTTTTGAGTTGCACGGCTCGCGCATTAAAGAAGAGGAGAGCGTCATCTGGAACAACGCCCTGGCAAGGGTGGAGGCGCTCTTTAAAGAGCGGCTTGGTGCCATCACCCTTAAAGAGAGAAACATCACGCCGAGCCAAGAGGCGGTCACCCAAGGGCTTCTTGAAGGGATCCAGATGCGGGGGATGGCTTCCCTGCCCTGGAGCCCCAAGGCAAAATCCCTTCAAAAACGGGTTCTCTTTTTAAAAAATCATGGGGGTTTTGACGCCCTTCCCGATCTTTCAGATGCCACTCTTGTGAAAACCCTCGACCACTGGCTTGCCCCTTTTCTTCATGGGGTCAAAAGCCTGAAAGCCCTTGAAAGGGTCGACCTTCATGCAGCCCTTTTGACCCTTGTCCCCTTTGATCTTCAGCGAAAGATCGATGAGCTGGCCCCCACCCACCTTGCCATTCCAAGCGGAGCAAGGGTCCCTCTGGATTATGGAGAGGGCGAGCCCCCCATTCTTGCGGCACGCATTCAGCAGCTCTTTGGTCTCACCCAAACCCCGCGTGTGGCAGATGGCAAGGTCAAGGTGATCTGCCACCTGCTTTCGCCTGCTTCCCGGCCCATGCAGGTCACCCAGGATCTGGCCAGTTTCTGGAAAAACACCTACCCAGAGGTGAAAAAAGATCTGAAAGGGCGCTACCCCAAGCACCCCTGGCCCGATAACCCTCTCACGGCACCGGCCACCAACCGGGCAAAACCCCGCACGCAGCGTTAAAAATGTTGCCTTCGGCGAGTCGCTTTTTTGAAAAAAAGCTCCGCAAAAAACTTTCCTCTTGTCCTTGTGCTTGGTTTTGGTCATCCTTTCGGGTGATCAAAACCAAGCGCAAGGGATACCATGCAAAAGTTCTTATTCGACGATATTGTCTATCTGGATATTGAAACGGGTATCGACAAAACCCTATTTTCAGTGGGAGCCGTTCGTGGAGAAAAAGCGTTTTCGTCCACCATCAATGGAAATGGCCAAAAATCCATCATAAAGCTGGATCAATTCTGCTGCGGTGCTTCGGCCCTTTGCGGCCACAACATCACGGCCCACGATCTGCCGGTTTTAAAAGAGCTCTTCCCTCGCCTTGGTATCCACAGCCTTCCTGCCATCGACACCCTTTTTTTCTCCCCTCTGGCCTTTCCGGAAAACCCCTACCACCGCCTGGTAAAAGACTACAAACTCATCTCCTCTTCCAAAAATAATCCGGTGGCCGACTCGCATCTGGCCCGGTCGCTTCTGGAAGATGAAATTCAAAGTTTTCAGGCCATGGGTGAAGAAAAGCGCTTTTACGCTGCTGCGTTTTCTCTTGCAGGCAAGGATTTCTCCTTTCTGGCACCTTTTTTTAAAGGGCCTGAAGAGACCTTGGATGAAAAGCAGGCCATGGCTCTTTTTTTCCGCATAGCCAAAAATCGCTGCTGCCAAAAAGCCGACCTGCACGCCTATCAACAAGAACCCGACTTCTGGCTTGCCATGGCCTACACCCTCTCCTGGATTACCGTCTCAGGCGGCAACTCCATTTTGCCGCCTTGGGTGCGCCACCGCTACCCTTTGGTAAAAAGCCTGCTCATCGCCCTTCGAGAGACCCCGTGCGGCAATGAGAATTGCCCATGGTGCCAGGAGATGCACAATCCCAAGGCGCAACTAAAAAAGTATTTTGGTTTTGAAGATTTTCGAGTTTTACCCGACGGCAGGCCCCTGCAAAACGACCTGGTCCTTTCGGCCATAAAGGGCCATTCGCTTATCGGCATTCTTCCCACGGGCGGCGGTAAGTCTCTCTGCTATCAGCTTCCTGCTCTGGTTCGATATCAGAGACGCGGGCTTCTGACGGTTATCATCTCCCCCCTTCAGGCCCTGATGAAAGATCAGGTCGACAACCTGCAAAAACGCCTGGGAACTCACGCTGCCGCCTATATCACCGGCATGCTGACATCCCAGGAGAGAGGAGCGGTACTCGAAGCGGTGCGTCTGGGTGACATCGGTCTTCTCTACATCTCACCGGAGCAGCTGAGAAATCGATCCGTGGTAAACCTTTTAAAAACCCGCGAGATCGGCTGCTGGGTCTTTGACGAGGCCCATTGCCTCTCCAAATGGGGGCACGATTTTCGCCCCGACTACCTCTACGCCTCCCGATTTATCCTCGAAAACCATACCACCATAGAGAACTCGCCCCAGATCACATGCTACACAGCCACCGCCAAAACCGAGGTCATCGACGAGCTGATGAGCCACTTTAAAGAGAGACTCGCAGTGGAGCTGGACCTGCTCCAGGGCGGAGTGGAGCGAGAAAACCTTATTTTCGAAATCCAAACCGTCACCGAAGCAGAAAAAGAAGAGGCCATCATCTCCCTTCTCGAGGCGTATCTTGGCAAAAAGGAAAAGGGAGCGGCCATCATCTATTTCTCCAAGAGACGGCGTACCGAAGAGTTTGCCGAAAGCCTTTCCAGTAGCGGATGGAAAGCCCTTGCCTTCCACGCGGGCCTTTCAGCTCCAGAGAAAAAAGAGGTCCAAAACCTCTTTATTCAAGGGGAGATACCCATTATCACCGCCACCAACGCCTTTGGGATGGGAATTGACAAAGAGGATGTGCGGCTGGTCATTCACGCCGATATTCCCGGATCTTTAGAAAACTACCTGCAGGAGGCTGGCCGCGCAGGGCGCGATCGCAACGAAGCGCACTGTGTTCTGCTTTATGCAGAGCAGGATATCGAAACCCAGTTTGACTTTAACGCCCTGTCCGAGCTCACCCAAAGCGATATGCAAAATATCCTGAAAGAGCTTCGAGCCATGGCGAAAAAACAAAAATCTGAAGAGGTGGTCATCACCAGCGGTGAACTGCTGAGGCGACACAACGTGGAGTTCTCTTTCTCCGATTTTCAGGGCGGTCGAGGAGACACCCTAGTCAAGGCGGCTGTCTCCTGGCTGGAGCAGGCAGGCTATGTGGAGCGAAACGAAAATCAGGTATCGGTGTTCCAGGGTAAGCCCGTCCACACCACCCGGGAGGAGGTGGCGCACCACCTGGATCGCCTCGACCTGCCCCATAACACTCGAAAAATCTGGGAAGCGGTTCTTCATCTCTTTTCCGACCTTCCCAAAGACGAAGGGCTCACCGCAGACTTCATTGCAGAAACACTGGGTGCCAAAGGCGTGGTGGGCAAAGAGGCATTTCAAAACTCACGGGATATCCTGAAGCTGGTCCACACCATGGCAGAGGCCGGGGTTCTCACCAAAGGAGCCACCATGACCGCCTGGGTGGAAGTAAAGGGTGGCAATAAATCCCGAACCCGGCTCGATCTTCGCTGTGACATGGAAAAAAAGATGCTTGCCATCCTCATGGAAGAGCACCCCGAGGGAAAGGGACACTTCCTGCCCATCTCTTTTACCCACCTCTCCCGAAGGATGATCGCTGAAGGGCACGAAGGGGCCACCGCACCGGTACTGCAATCTCTCATGAAGAGCCTGAGTCTGGATGGAAGGGGAGAAAAAGGCGGTGCCAGCCTCGATTTAAAACATCTGCACCAAAGCCGGTTTGAAGCAAAGCTGAAACGGGAGTGGGATGATATCTCACGCATCATGCAGCGCAGGCACGATCTGGCCTACACCCTTCTGGATGCCATCATCGAGGCGGCTGGAGGGCCTTCCGCGCCTTCGGGAAGTCAGCTGGCCTCTTTTACAAGCACCGACCTTGCCGAGGCCATTCGAAAAAGCCTTCTCCTTCACGTGCAGGAAGAGAAAATGCTGGCGGCCATGGACCGAGGGCTTCTCTTTCTCCACGAGCAGGAGGTCATCATGCTCCAAAAGGGGCTCACGGTCTTTCGCCAGGCCATGTGTCTCAAACTGAAAAGTGACCCGAAAAAGCGGTACACCAAAAAAGATTTTAAACCCCTGGAGGGACACTACAGCCAGAAAACCTTTCAGGTTCACGTAATGAACGAGTACGCCCGCCAAGGCCTTGAAAAGATGGGCCAAGCCTTGACCATGGTTCTGGCATACTTTTCCATGAGCAGACGGGCCTTTATGACGCGCTATTTTAAAGGAAGGGAAGATCTGCTTGCGCTGGCCACCGGCGAAGGGAGCCTCAAAACCATCGTGACAGACCTTAAAAACCAGAGTCAGGAACGGGTTGTCACCGCCCCTGCCCAAGAGAGCCGGCTGGTGCTTGCAGGCCCCGGGTCCGGAAAAACCCGGACTGTGGTTCACCGCTGTGCCTACCTGGTAAAGATAAAAAGGGTGCGGCCCGAAAGCATCTTGATTCTCTGTTTCAACCACGCCACCGCCGTGGAGCTTAGGAAAAAAATACGGGAACTGGTACCCCAGAAGGCCAGGGGTATCGGCATCATGACCTACCACGGGCTGGCCCTCTCCATTACCGGCCGCACCCCCCGGGGCAGAGGTCAGGATCTGGAAAACGCTTTCGATAGAGTGATCCAGGAGGCCACCGCCATGCTGGAAGGAGAAACCAGCCTTGATACCACAGAGACCGATGGCCGACGGGGCCGCCTCCTGGGAGGGATCGAACACATCTTGGTGGACGAGTATCAAGACATCAACGACGCACAATACAGGCTGGTGGCGGCCCTTGCCGGAAAGAACCGGGAAAAAGGCGACGGCAGGCTCTCCCTTCTGGCTGTGGGAGACGATGATCAGGCCATCTATGGGTTCCGAAAGGCCGATGTGGCCTATATTCAAAAGTTCGCCTCAGATTATCAGGCAGACATCAGCCATCTGGTAGAAAACTACCGATCCACCGCCTGCATTATCCAGGCATCCAACGCCTTGATCTCCCAAAACCCCAACAGGTTAAAATCAGACACCCCCATTGTCATCAACAAAGATCGGAGAAAAGCCCCTTCGGGCGGACGCTGGGACGCCCTCGACACAGAGTATAGGGGACAGGTACGAATCGTCTCTGCGGCAACCCTCTCTGATCAGGCCCAATTTGTGGCAGAATCCATCCAGAGACTCGTCGCTCTGGATCCAGGACTCTCCCTTTCAGAGATCGGGGTCTTCTCCAGGCACGGCATCAACCACCCACCCCTCTCTTTTATGCGCACCGCCTTAGATAAAGCCGGTATTCCAGCGTCTGTGGCCCTTGATTCAAAAAGTGGTTTCTCCATGCATCGCACTCGGCTCTTTCTTGAGGTGATGGCCTGGCTGAAAATCAACAAAACAAAGAGAGTGACCGCAGAAGAGATCCGCACGGCTTTGGATAACGACGGGGTCTGCACGGTTCCCCCCAACGCATCCCAAGACCCCGCATCCCGATTTATCCTGCAGAGCATCGACGCATGGGAGGACCAGACCTCCGGCACCCGCCAGCAGGCAGGCCATCTCATCGATTTTCTTCACTCCGCCGCCAGGGAAGAGCGTCTGGAAAAACGAAGCGGTTCAGGGGTCTTTTTAAGCACCGCCCACGGGGCCAAAGGACTTGAATTCAAACACGTCTTTGTACTGGACAAAGGGTGGCAAACCGCAAGGGACGAAATTGCCGAAGAGAGAAGGCTCTACTATGTCGCCATGACCCGCGCCATGGAGACCCTCTCGCTTATGGAGGTCTCTAATGGCAACAACCCACATCTTGCCCCTATCCAAGCAGCGCCCCACGCACACCTTCATGCGCCGGTTTGCCCTCCTCTCCCCTCCAAAGGCTACACGCTTCTGGGCATGGACGCCCTCTATGT
This sequence comes from Desulfobacterales bacterium, assembly GCA_022360815.1. Classification (GTDB taxonomy): domain Bacteria; phylum Desulfobacterota; class Desulfobacteria; order Desulfobacterales; family Desulfolunaceae; genus Desulfoluna. The sequence continues at coordinate 610 of JAKSCC010000155.1, read as the reverse complement.
GGATTACGCTGGCCGAATGCTTAAAAACGCCACCCTTCACAGCGTTATAAAAACCATCCATCCTGGAGACAGACTTACCCTGTCTGAATTCAAGGGCACTTTGGGTCTCTGGAAAAACAGACACCTTGTCTGCCGCCTCTCCAATGAAGCGGCACAAAAATGGAGGCATCGTCTGGGCCAGATTCACTCGATCACCGTCACGGCCATGGTGACGCGCTACCAAAAAGACGTCAAAGAGGGTGGATTTAACGAGAAGATTTGTTGTGAAGCGTGGGAAATTCCGGTGTGCGAAATTGTAACAAAGGCAGAATAGGCAAGGCCACCTTAGGCGCATCGTGCAGCAATGGATGCTATACTGGTTCAGATAAAATTGGTGATAACCACCCGCGTTCCCTCCTCTTTTGAAGAGGTGATATCAAGCTTATCGGCGTTGCGCTGCATGTTGGGAAGCCCCATTCCTGCGCCAAACCCCATGGAGATCACTTCAGGCGATGCAGTGGAAAAGCCCTCTTCCATGGCCTGGGGAATATCGGCAATGCCGGGGCCCTCGTCGATCACCTCCACACAAATGCGCTCCAGGTTGATATCGGCCAGAAGTTTGCCGCCGCCT
>JAKSCC010000029.1 GCA_022360815.1 Desulfobacterales bacterium | reverse complement strand
GCTTTCATCTGCAGGTCAAAATAAAAACCCCATCAAATCGTTAGATTTGATGGGGTTTTTATTTTTTAGCAAATGTGACGAGGCGAAGCCTCGGAGCATTTGCGAACCTGGGGTCAAGGGGCACAGCCCCTTGCCGCCGGAGGTATGTTTTTACTTATTGGCTTCAATGAGTTCGAGGGTCTTTTCGACGATGTTGTCAGAAGTAAACCCGAACTCTTTGAGGAGGGTGCCGCCAGGGGCGGATGCGCCGAAGCCTTCCATGGAGATGACGGTGCCTTTATCGCCCACGTACTTTTCCCAGCCCATGGAGATGCCCGCTTCAACGGCGACACGGGTTTTTACCTCGGGAAGAAGGACCCAGTCTTTGTAGTTCTCCTGGTTCATCTCGAAGAGCTCCCAGCTGGGCATGCTCACCACTCGGGCCTTGACGCCTTTTTCAGCGAGCTTTTCAGCGGCTTCCACAGTGATGTGAACCTCAGAGCCGGAGGCCATGAGAATGGCATCAGGGGTTCCCTCGGTATCTTTAAGGATATAGCCGCCCGAAGGCACGGAGCCTTCGGCTTTGCTACGATCGGAGACGGGCAGGCCCTGGCGTGAGAGGATGATGGCGGTGGGACCGTCGGTGATTTTAAGGGCCACGCGCCAGGCATCGGCTGTTTCAGAGGCGCATCCGGGGCGAAGCACGGTAAGGCCGGGGATGGCACGAAGGGCCGCCACATGCTCCACAGGCTGGTGTGTGGGGCCATCTTCGCCAACGGCGATGCTGTCGTGGGTGAAGACGTAGATGATGGGCAGCTTCATGAGGCTTGCCACGCGGATGGAGGGCCTCAGGTAGTCGGCAAAGACGAGGAAGGTGCCGCCAAAGGGGCGAACGCCGCCGTGGACGAACATGCCGTTCATCACGGCACCCATGGCGTGTTCACGCACACCGAATCGAATATTGCGGCCGTCGTAGGACTCTTTTTGGAACTCGTGGCTGCAGGCCATAAAGGTGTTGTTTGAAGGTGCCAGGTCGGCAGATCCGCCCACGAGCCCGGGAAGGTTGGGGGCGATGGCGTTAAGCACCTGACCGGAGGCCTTGCGGGTGGCGATGTTGCCGTCTTCGGGGGTGTAGGTGGGGATCTCTTTGTCCCATCCGAAGGTGAGGAAGCCGCTGACACCGTCCACCCACTGGTTGGTGAGTTTGGGCTCGGCCTTGGCGTAGGCGTTGAACTTCTCCTGCCAGGCGTCTTCTGCTGCCTGACCCTTTTCGATGCTGGCACCAAACACCTCTTTGGCCTCTTCGGGCACAAAGAAGGGCTCTTCTGAAGGCCAACCGAGGTTCTTCTTGGTGAGGAGGATCTCTTTTTCGCCAAGGGGGGCGCCGTGGGCTCCGGATGTCCCGGCTTTGTTGGGGCTGCCGTAGGCGATGGTGGTCTTCATCAGGATAAGGGTGGGTTTCTCATCCTGGGCTTTGGCGGAGGTGATGGCGGCGTCAATGGCGTTGTGGTCGTTGCCATTTTCAAGGGTGATGGTTTCCCATCCGCAGGCCTCAAATTTTTTGGCCACATCTTCGGTAAAAGCGATGCCGGTGCCGCCTTCGATGGTGATGTCGTTGGCGTCGTAGAGACAGGTGAGTTTGCCGAGCCCCATGTGTCCGGCCATGGAGATGGCCTCAAGGGCCACGCCCTCCATCAGGTCGCCATCGCCGCACATGACGTAGGTGCGGTGGTCCACAATGGTATGGGCATCGGTGTTGTAGGTGGCAGCCAGGTGACGCTCGGCCATGGCCATGCCCACGGCGTTGGCAATGCCCTGGCCCAAGGGGCCGGTGGTGACTTCCACGCCGTTGGTGTGGCCGTATTCGGGGTGTCCGGGGGTTTTGCTTTCCCACTGACGGAAATTTTTAAGGTCGTCTAAGGTGAGCCCGTAGCCGGTTAAGTGAAGCAGGCCGTAGAGAAGCATGGAGCCATGGCCGCCTGAGAGGACAAAACGATCGCGGTCTGGCCATGAGGAGTTTTTGGGGTTGTGCTTGAGGTGCTTGGTCCAGAGGACGTAAGCTGCCGGTGCCAGACCCATGGGGGCTCCCGGGTGACCGGAGTTGGCTGCCTGAACCGCATCCATGGCAAGGGTGCGCAGAGTGTTAATACAAAGGTCGTCGACGGTGAGCTGATGGTCGCTCATGGCGTTGTGTCTCCTTACGCTTCAGATGTTTTGGCACGGATTGACGTGCGCAATAGAAAAAACAGGTAAATAAGGCGCAGGTTTAGTGGTCCCGTGAAGATGACGGGGCATTGTCTGCACCGGATTGTTTATCCTTGAGGCACTGGTTGTACAGCGCCTTTTTCTCTTTGTCAAACCAATTCAAGGAATTAGAGAGCACGCATGTGCTCCGGTTTTAAAGCCACTTCGCCTTTAAGAGCCCGACCAATAAGCTCCAATGTCTTCTCTCTTTCTTCGGGAAGTTTGGCCCGTATGGGGAGGTAATTGGAGGCGTGGTTGGAGTGGAACAGTCCGTTGGTCATATGGGTGGCTGCAATCATGGCCCCCAGCTCCCTCAGGAGCTCGTCGGGCTCAAGAACAGGAAATTTTCCAGCCTGATGGTCCTTAAAAAGAGGGGTGCCCGGCGTGAGCATCAGGCTTAAAGCCCCCACAAACTCCGGATCGATGGCCGAGAGCACGCGGCCGGTTTCACGGGCGTGCTCCATGGTGCGATCCCGCCCTGCAATCCCAAGTAAGACGGTGATGGAGAGTCTGATGCCGGCAGATCTGATTTTTTGTCCCATTTCGATCATGCGTGCGGAGTCCGCCCCTTTGTTGATGGCCGCAAGGGTCTGGTCATCTCCGGTTTCAAGACCCATATAGGCGATGGCAAGGCCCAGCTCTTTGAGCTCCTTAAGCTCTTCAACGCTTTTTTTGGCGATGCTTTTGGTGTTGGCGTAGGTTCCCACCCGTTCGACCCAGGGGAGTTTCTGCTTGATATCGTTTAGAATGCTTACCAAGCGCTTCTGGGGAAGGATCAGAGCATCTCCGTCACAGAGGAAGAGACGCTTTGTATGGCGAAAGTGCTTTGCGGCAAAGTCGAGGTCTCTGGAGATCTGCTTGTCGCTTTTGATTTTGAAAATCCGCTTCTCTTTGTACATCTCGCAGAAGGTGCACTTGTTGTGGGAGCAGCCCACCGTCACCTGAAGCAAAATGCTGTATGCTTCAGAAGGGGGCCGGAAAATCATGCCTTCGTAGTCCATGCCGTAGTCGTTCATATTGCCCTCGTTTTTAATGGCTCAACGGGTTTCTGATCGGTGAAAAGCCGTAACAAAACCAGTCCAATTGGTGTGCGTGGTAACCCATTGCCAGGGTGTGGCGCTTTGAATGATTACGCCACATTATCTCAGGTCCATAAAGGGGTGCAACCCCTTTCCCCTTTCCATGGGGAGCGGTAATTTTTTTACGTGAAGAGTTGACATCACTTAAATCTGCATCAAATTTTATGTCACTTGATGAGAGAGTTCATACCCTGTTCTTTTTTTAAAGGATAGAAAAACCATATTGGGCACAGAGCGGGCCATGGGCCGCAGCTTCTTTAAACGTGCCAGATAAGAACACTTGAAAAAATCACGGATGTGAGGAGAGACCATGAGCAAAGAGACGCGTCAATTTGAAACGGAAGTTCAGCAGTTGATGAACCTGATTGTAAACTCACTGTACTCCAACCAGGAGATTTTCCTTCGGGAGCTGATATCCAACGCGTCGGATGCCATCGACAAGCTCCGTTTTGAAGCGCAGACCCATACCGAGCTTCTGGAGGGTGAAGGGGACCTTCATATTCGCATTACCCCCGATGCTGAAAAGAAGACCCTCACCGTCTCCGATAACGGTATTGGCATGACCTACGACGATGTCATCGAAAACCTCGGCACCATTGCCAAGAGCGGCACCGCAGCCTTTATGCAGGCACTGGAGGAGTCCAAGAAGAGTGAGGGGATCGCCCCTGAGCTGATCGGTCAGTTTGGCGTGGGTTTTTACAGCGCCTTTATCGTGGCCGACAAGGTGACTGTGGAGACCCGTAAAGCCGGTGAAGGCGAGGCGGTTCGCTGGGAGTCTGACGGCCTTGGGGCTTACACCGTAGAGACCTGCTCGAAAAAAGAGCATGGCACCACCATCACCCTTCAGCTCAAAGAGGGCCTCGAAGAGGATTTCACCGAGGAGTGGGCCATCAAGCGTGTGGTGAAGCAGCACTCTGACTTTGTGGCCTACCCTGTGATCATGAATGTGGAGAAGACGGAAGCCCTTCCCGATGAAGAGATCATCAAGGACTCCGATGGCAAGCCCATTGGTGAGACCACCAAGAAGTTTCGCGCCGATGAGACCTTAAACTCCATGAAGGCGATCTGGGCCAAACCCAAGAGCGAGGTGACCGAAGAGGAGTACAGCGAGTTCTACCGTCACATCAGCCACGACTGGAACGCTCCCTTGGATAAGCTTCACATGAAGCTTGAGGGTACCACCGAGTACGATGCCCTTCTCTATGTGCCTTCCAAAGCCCCCATGGACATGTACTACACCGAGAAGAAGAACGGCATTCATCTCTACTGTCGCCGTGTTTTCATTATGGACGACTGCACCGAGCTGATGCCCGAGTACCTTGGGTTTATCAAGGGTGTGGTGGATGCCGCCGACCTCAATTTGAACGTGAGCCGTGAGATTCTTCAGCAGGACCGTTTGGTTCGAAACATTCGCAAGAATCTTGTGAAAAAGACCCTTGAGCTCTTCTCCAAGATGGAGAAAGAGACCTACGACAGCTTCTTTGATGAGTTTGGTGCTGCCATTAAGTCCGGCATTCCCATGGATCATGACAACCGCGACAAGATCGCCAAGTTGATCCGTTACAAGACCACCAAATCCGATGGCGCCTATGTCTCTCTGGATGAGTATGTGGCCAACATGAAAGAGGATCAGGAGTTCATCTACTACATCACCGGTGAAGATCTGGCTTCTCTGGCTGGAAGCCCCCATCTGGAGGCTCTGAAAGCCAAGGATTACGAAGTGCTTCTCATGAGCGATCCTGTGGATGAGTGGGTGGTTCAGTCTCTGCCCGAATTTGAGGAGAAAAAGCTCAAGAGCGCCGAGATGGGCGATCTCGATCTCACCGAAGTGGATGACGAGAAGAAAGAGGCCTTTAAGAACTTCATGGAGTACCTTCAGAAGCAGCTGGATGATGAGATCAAAGAGGTGAAGCTCTCCACCCGTCTTAAAGACTCTGTCTCCTGCCTTTCCGGTGATGCCTTTGGCATGAGCGCTTACATGGAAAAGATCATGAAGGCTTCTGGCCAGGAGATGCCCAAGCAGAAGCGTGTGCTTGAGCTGAACGGATCCCATGCTCTGGTTGAGGCGGTAAAAAATATGTTTGAAACCGATGCCGGAAACCCCGTACTTTCCGATCACGCCAAGGTGCTTTACGATCTGGCTGTGATCAGCGAAGGTGGCCGCCTTGAAGACCCGGCCCTCTTCTCACAGCGTGTGGGTGAACTGATGGCCAAGGCCATCTAATCGTTTGTGCCAGTCAAAGCCCCCGATCTTTGGTTTTTCTTTCGTGGAAAAATAGAGGTCGGGGGTTTTTCTTTTGCCTGGAGAGATGGCGTGACAAATAAGCGATTGCCTTGGCAGATCAGGGTATTCTCCCTTTGTTGACATCCCCCAGGCGGTGTACTATCCTCCGGTGCGGAGGCGATAAGAGACAATGAAACAGATTCATGAACTTGAAAAACAGCAGTTTATATCCCTTTTTCAAAATGAGGGCATAGACAATATTGATGATCGGTTTGCCATTCTCGATATTTTTCTGAAAACCGAGGAGCATATTACCGCAGACGATCTTTACCGGCTTTTGGAAGAGGCGGGCCTGACGGTGGGGCGTGATTTTCTCAAGGAGACCCTTGAGTTGATGTGCCACTACGGGTTTGCTCAGAAAAACCGGTTTGAAAATGGGGCCACCCTCTATGAGCATCGGCATCTGGGGGATCATCATGATCACATGATCTGCACTCGGTGCGGCAAGATTATCGAGTTTTCCAACCCCGAGCTGGAGAGACTTCAGGAGGCCATTGCGGCCGAGCGTGGGTTTCATATGCTTCAGCATCGCATGGATATATATGGAATCTGTGACGCCTGCCTGAAAACAAGGGTGTCCCTGATGCCCATGATGCTTGCAAAGCCCGGAGAGAAGCTGGTGATTCGGCAGTGGCGGTGTGGAGACAATTTGGAGGCACGGCTGCTCTCCATGGGGATTCGCAAAGGCGATACCATTGAGGTGATTACAAGCCAGGGACGCGGGCAGTTTGTTATTGCTGTCGAAAACAGGCGCTATATTCTCGGGCGGGGCATGGCTCAAAAAATCATGGTGGAGCCCATCCGGTAGTTCAGGCTTGCCTGTTGGTACATTCTGTCTTAGACTTTTTGCTGGATCATCAACGTATATTAATGGAGATATCGATGCGAAAATGTACGGTAAGTCTGGTGATGGTTTTGGCGTTTTTTCTGATGCCGTTTGGGGCCATGGCCGCCAAGCGTGTCAGTGTCAAAGGCAACGCTGTCAACGTTCGGACAGGCCCGGGGACAAAGTATGAAATCATCTGGAAAGGCGTTGAAAAATACTATCCCCTTGAAGTGATCGATCAGGCTGATAACTGGTATTATGTGCGAGATTTCGAACAGGATACCGGATGGATTCATAAAAAGCTTGTGGATAAAACCGAGACGGTGATCACCGTTAAAGAGCGGTGCAATGTTCGCAAAGGGCCTGGCGCTAAAAAGGGGCTGGCCTTTGTGGTGGACAGTGGTGTGTCGTTTAGAGTGCTGGGTCGCAAAGGAAACTGGATTAAGGTCCAGCATGCCGATGGAGACAAGGGGTGGATTCACAAATCCCTTGTGTGGTAAGTGAGATTTAAAAAAGGGCTGCAGGTTTCGTTTAGAAACTGCAGCCGTTTTTGTTTTTGGGTGTCGTGTTTAAGGTAGCGCTTTTTACGACTTTATCATTTTGGGTAAATATCGGGAGTTGGTATGGGCAGTGGGTTTTCAAAGTTGAGTGCTGAAAAGAGAGGCATCACGGGGGTGGGGTCCGCTCTGGTGGATCTTTTGGTTTTTGAAGACGATGACTTCTTAAAAGGCGTCAGCGATATCAAAGGGGGCATGACCCTGGTTGAGGGGGATTTTGCCGACGGTGTTTTGGAAAAAACATCGGCAGATGTCACGGTGGTCCCCGGAGGGGCGGCCTGCAATACCATTGTTGGTGTGGGGATGCTGGGCGGTGAGGCCTCTTTTGTGGGCAAGCGGGGCCGGGACGATTTTGGCGCGCTTTTTGAGACAGATTTAAAGAAAAACGGAGTGAAGCCCCAGCTTATCTCTTCGGATACAGCAACCGGCCGTGTGCTCTCCATCATCACTCCGGATGCACAGCGTTCCATGTTCACCTATCTGGGCGCAGCCTCTGAGCTCTCTCCTTCTGAGGTTTCGGCCGAGCAGTTCGAAGGCGCTGCCGTGGTTTTGATCGAAGGGTACCTCCTTTTTAACACCGAACTGATGATGGCAACCCTTTCTGCGGCAAAAGAGGCTGGCGCATTGATCGCCATGGACCTTGCCAGTTTTACCGTGGTGGAAGAGTCCCGTGATTTTATTTTGTCCGATGTGATTTCATCGGTAGATATTCTGATTGCAAACGAAGACGAAGCCAGGGCTTTTACGGGGATCGATGATGAAGAACGCTCTTTGAAAGAGATGGCGCGTTATGTTGATGTGGCGGTGTTAAAGCAAGGGGCACGGGGCAGCCTTATTTTGTGTGACGGGGTTGTCACCTCTGTTGCGGCGGTGGCAGGCGATGACATTGTGGACACCACGGGAGCTGGTGACCTTTGGGCCTCTGGGTTTCTTTTCGGGCTTGTGAATGGCTACGATATGGTTACTTGTGGCGAGATTGCATCGCGTTGCGGGTATGAGGTGTGTCGTGTGACAGGTGCAGATATCCCTGAAGAGGGTTGGGCTCGAATTCGTAAAATGATTCCTGTGGATTAAGTCTTTCATTTTCTTGGGGGGTGAAGATCCTCCAAGAACAATTTTTATTCTTCAAAGATTTTTATGCACTGAGGTGGAACAATTATGTCTAAAGAGAACAAGCATAACAACTCCGAAGGGGATAAGTTTCAGCAAATTGTGGTTACATGTTCTGAATACATGAAGAAGAACCGAGAGAAGGTAGCCCTTGTCGGAGTTTTTCTGATAGTGAGTCTGGCTTTGGTGGTGGGGTTGGCGTACTACGCTGGACAGGTCGATGCCAAAGGAGCTCAGGCATTTGGAAAGATTCAGGCTTCTTTCGCCGATGGGGTAGCAAAAGAGGGACGAGAAGCAACTTTGACACGCTTTCTTGCCAGGGCAGACGCTACATTGACGTCTTTAAAAGGGAGCAGCTCATACCCAGGGGCTTTGATGTGGTTGGGAGGGCTTGCCCTGGAAAAGGGAGAGTACGATCGTGCTGCCACGTGGTTTGGATTTGCGGCAGATGAGTTTGATACCGTCTCATCCATGAAAAATATCGCCTGGTGTTGTCAGGGGCAGGCCTTGGAGGAGGGCGGGTCTTTGGATAAGGCTTCTGAGTTTTACGAGAAGGTGCGGGCAAGTGGCTCTGAGGTCAAATGGGTTGAGGCCACTTTTTTCATGGCCCGTATTGAGGAGATGAAGGGGAATTTAGAATCTGCAAAGGTGCTTTTTCGAGAGGTTGCTGAGTCTGAAGGGCAATCGTTTTATCAGGAGATGGCAAAAGAAAAGCTCTATCCATCGTTGTGAGGGTAAAGGGAGGCTGGCTCGAAATAGATACACACGGTCTCCCTCTTTGTTTTGTGAAGTTTTGAAGAACATTTTCTCAAGAGAATTTGCGACACTCGGAAAAATCTTGACAGATTTTTTGTGGCGTGGATAATCAAGGGTATAACCAATTTTCATTTTCCTTTCAATTTATTATGGTGAAACCACCATAGTCTTAGCCCCCCTGTAATGCCCACTCAGGGTTCCAATAAACGAGGCGTGAGGCTCGTAGAATCCATTTTATCTGCATTAAATATTAAATCTTTGTTTGATTTCAGTGATGTTAAATATGTCTTTTTGTTGCATTCTTGTTGATCGTTCTTTTTGAGATGCTTGTAAAGCAATACTATATGTAGTTAGGTTACACCGAATATAGTCAATATCTATTGCCATAGGTGTCTTGAATATATATTTTTCTTGACTTCACTCAGTCTATTTATGAAAATGTCTAACCAATAAATGGTTTTGACTTTACTGTTTTTGGACTTATACAGTTGTGAGAAAATAGATTTAAAAACCATTCACATTCTGCTTCGAAATAACTTTTTCTGTTGAGATAGAGTGATAAGAGAGAGGTGAGCGTTGGGTATTCTTATTTTATTTGGATGCTAAACGGTGTTGTTTGAAAGTCGTCTTATCTCTTTAAAGTTGTATTGAATATGTTTATTTGTATCTCTCTGATTTCTTTCGTATATTTTCAAGATAGCGTCGACATGGTTTGACTTGAGTGCCCGGTTGCGTCGACTGTGATGTATTAATCCTCAAAAAAAATTTATTTTTCCAGTAAGGATGTTCCTATGACATTTGGAAAAAAAGATCAGTTGATCGGTCTTGATATCGGATCGAGCTCTATTAAAGTCGCAGAAGTCATTGATGGCAAAACAGGCTACCTTCTTAAGCGGTTTGGGGTCTATGACATGCCGACGGGTGCCATAGAAGAGGGTGTGATTCGAGACCCGGAAGAGGTTGCTGAGACACTTCGTGAGGCTTTAAGGGCTTATAATATCAAAACACCCAATGCTGCCATTTCCATTGGTGGCTACTCTGTGGTGGTTAAAAAAATCAACGTACAATCCATGGCCGAAGAGGCTCTTCAATCCACAATCCATTTCGAAGCCGAGCAGTATATTCCTTTTGACATCAGTGATGTGAATCTTGATTTTCAAATACTGGGAGAAAGTGAGCACAACCCAAATCAGATGAGTGTCCTTCTGGTTGCAGCGAAAAAAGAGATGATCTCCGACTATGTTAATGTGCTTGAGATGGCGGGTTTGAATCCCTGTATCGTAGATGTGGATGCCTTTGCTTTGCAGAATATCTATGAGCTTGGTTACATGGGTGACGAGTCGGAGACAACCGGTGAGGAGTTTGTGGCCCTTATTGATGTGGGGGCGAGCAAGACATCATTGAATATTCTTAAAGGAAAAGATTCTCTTTTTATGAGGGACGTCTCCTTGGGGTGCGGTCAAACCAACCAAAAAATCATGACGCTCTTGAGCTGCAATGCCGAAGAAGCTGAGCAGATTAAGATAGATAACAATGGTGAGCGCATTTCCAATGATGAGTTGAGAGACATAGAGTCTGCCGTAGTGGCGGATTGGTGTACTGAAATCAGTCGTGCACTTGATTTTTTTTACTCCACATATCCTGAAGAGAGGATTCAGAAGATTTTTCTAAGCGGAGGTGGAGGGAATATCGCGGACTTTCGAAAGATGTTGGCACTGAGAACATCCACAGAGGTTGAAACGATAAATCCTTTCAAAGGGTTGTCTGTGGATGATGGGCGAATTGACGATGACTATCTCAAGCAGATGGCTCCGCAGTCGGCTATTTGCATGGGGCTTGCGATCAGGAGAGTTAACGACAAATGATAAGAATCAACTTACTCCCGTTTCGAGCCGCCAGAACCAAGGAAAATATCCGGCGACAGGTGTCTTTGTATATCCTGCTTTTGATATTGATCGGTGTAATCATGACAAGCCTCTCGCTTCACTTTAAAGCTCAGGTGGGACGAGAAGAGAGGAAGGTCAATCAGCTTCAGGCCGAACTCAATAAATATAAAAAACAGGCCCGCCAAGTGGATGATATCAATAAGAAGAACAAGATGCTCCAGACGAAAATTGATATCATTGAGGAGCTTCAAGAGGTGAGAAAATCTCCAGTTCTTGCCTTGGGAGAGCTTACAGAGGTGGTGATTCCTGAACGGATTTGGGTAAGCAGCTATGTCGAAAGCGGTTCGCTGATTACCATAAACGGGTACGCTTTAGATGAGATAACCGTGGCCGATTTTACAGAGAAATTGGAGACCCTGCCACACTATGAAAAGACGACTTTGAAGTACCTAAGGCATGAGACTCACCAAAAGTTGCCCCTTAAAAAGTTTGAAATGACTTGCATGCGTTCAAAAAGTAAGCCCAAGTCCTCCAACGCAACCGGGATGAAGGTAAAATAAATGAGCAAATCACTGATGGATTCAATGGAGCCTTTGTTTAAAAAGGTTGAAAGTCTGGAGAAGGCGCATCGGATCGCCATATGTGTTGTTTCATGTGTGGCATTGATAGTCGTTGTGTCAATGGTTTCGGTTGTTCCAAATTATAAGCAAGTCCACCTTCACAAGCAGACTCAGGGTTCTTTGAGAGGCAAACTTGGCCTCGCAGAAAAAAAGGCGCGACAGCTTCCAGAGTTGAAACGAGAATGGGAGATGAAAGAGGCTGAGTTTCGAAAGGTGATGAGGGCTTTGCCTGAAAAGAAGGAGATCCCTTCTCTTTTGACAAGTATCTCACAATCCGGCCAGGACACGGGGTTGAAATTTGTCCTTTTTCAACCAGGAAATGAAGTAAATAAGGGGTTTTATGGTGAAATCCCCGTGAATATTACAATTGAGGGGAATTTTCATAAAACCGTGATGTTTTTTGATAAAGTGACGGGGTTGAATAGGATTGTAAATGTGAGGGATATTCGTATGGGTGGTTTTAAGGATGGTAAAATAACCACTCAGTGCACGGCTGTGACGTATAAATTTATTGAACAGTCAGACAAAAAAAAGAAGAAATAACGCAACTTAAATAACCTGAAAAGAATGCGAGCCATGCTAAAAAAGATAATCCTATCATCTATGGCAATCACAGCCTTTGCATTGATCTCACTCTTGTTTTTTGGGTGTGATCAAGTTGACGAGAGTGCTGCACCCAAAGAGCAGGTGAAGACGTATAAAGTGGTGGCAAAAAAAGAGAAGAAAAAGGTGCCGGAGAGGGTTTCGGCAAAAAGTGCGCCAGCTGAAGAGGTGCGCACATCGGTTCGTGTTCCAGCTGTCTCCGAAGAAGTGGAAACTCCAGAGGTGATCTCTGAGAAAGCTTCAGAGGAGATGCTTTATGGAAAGGTTTTTTATGACCCCCAAGGAAAGCTTGATCCCTTTGAGCCTCTTTTTGCTAAGCGGTCCGGTGGTGGGGACGCTTTGGGGAGTGGTGAGACTCGTCCTACAACCCGTCAGACCCGTCTTGCGAGATTAACCCCTTTGGAAAAGCTTGATATCAGTCAGCTCAAATTGGTGGGGATAGTCAAAACACCGGAACGGAATATGGCGATGGTGGAAGAGACGGGAGGAAAGGGGTATGTAATTCGTAAAGGAACATATATCGGTGTTCATTCGGGCCAGGTGGTTGAAATAGGCCAAAGTAAGCTTGTTATTGAAGAAGAAGTGGAAAATTATTTGGGTAAAATCGTTGTCCGGACTCGTGAACTTAAACTTCAGAAACCTCTTGGAGAAGAATAATATGTTTTACAAGACCTCAATGCTGCTCAGGCATAAAGCTGCTACCGTGGCTGTTTTTCTCGCTATGACGCTGATGGTAGGGTGTGTCTCGGACAGGGCGTCCATGACTCCAGTTGCGGAACCTGAAGTTGAAGTGCCGGATCGTGTTATCACAGATGTTTTAACTCGCAATGAGCCTGATCGGATTGATGTGATTATTCAAGGCAGTTCTCTTCTTTCATACATGTCGGTGAAGCAGTCGATGCCACTGGGCGTGGTTCTTTTTTTTCCCGAAGCATCTCTTGCTGAGGGGATTGTGCCACTCGTTCCTGACAATATGGTGGTTTCCACCATTGAGACGTCAAAACAGAAGAGTGGGACGAATGTTCGGGTTCTCTTAAAAGAGGATGCCGACTATGAAGTACGTCGTGAGGGCAATGGATTGAGACTTGTTTTCTCCAAGCCCGGTATGTTGATGGTCGAAGATATTGTGGAGAGTGATGAAGAAGCTGTCCGTGAAATGGAAGGCGCTGCTGAAATTTCTGGAGAGGAAGTTGCACCGATGGAGAGTCCGATGCCCATGGTCAACCAAGTAGAAATGGAGGGAGAAGCAGCGATACTTGGGCAGCTGGACTTTACAAATGGGCAGGATGGGTCATCGTCAATTATGATCGGAACGTCTACTCCTGTGACCTACAATGTAAAGAAAAGAGATGACAAAACGCTTTATCTTACTCTTCACAATGCACTTTTGCCGGATTCTCGGAAACGTCCTATTATTACAACACGATTCAACAGCGCGGTGAATCGTATTCTGCCTGTTCAAACCGAACGAATGGGGAAAGACGCTCTCTTTATTATTGAACTTCGTGAAGCTGTTCCCTACCTTGTGACGCAGCAGGGCAATGTTCTTGAAGTGAGTATTGATCCATCAACCGTTCCGGCCATGAAAGAAGAGGTTGCAAATCTTCCCGAGTGGAAAAAGGCGTTAACGGCTGCAGAACCCATGGTAACGCTCAGAGAAGAAGAGATGGGCGCTGAAATGGACGCCATGGAAGAGATGGTTGAGGCACCAGTAGAAGAGATGGCCGAAGATGAAGAACGTGTTACCTCTCTGGGGTATCGAAAAGTTTACACAGGGGAAAAGATCGCCGTCGATTTTTTTGAAACGGATATTAAGAATGTGTTTCGGATTATCCGGGCGGTGAGCGGTGAAAACTTTGCCATTGATAAAGATGTTTCGGGTCAGGTAACCATGACCCTTGAAAGGCCTATTCCCTGGGACCAGATTCTGGATCTTGTTTTAAAGATGAATCTTCTTGGAATGGTTAAAGAAAATGGTATCACTCGAGTGGCAACACTGGATACTCTCCAGAAAGAGGAAGAGAAACGTCTGGCTTATATTCAAGCAGAGGATAACTCCAAGCAGTTGGCCAAGGATTTGGAGCCGATTCGAACAGAGTATATTCTCATCAACTACTCCAATGCTCAGGCAGACATTGCACCTCATATTGTACGAATTTTGACCAAAGACAGAGGGCATGTCAGCGTTGACCAGAGAACAAACCAGATTATCTTAACAGATACCGAAGCCAAAATAGCCAAAGCAAAAGAGATCGTAAGTCATATTGATCGGGTGACACCGCAGGTGATCATCGAAGCCCGTATTGTGGAAGCCTCTTCGAACTTTACTCGTTCTTTCGGGGTAAACTGGAATGCCAAGACCAAAGATGCTGGAACAGCAGGAGAGGGCATTTTTCGAAGCGATCTGGGGGGCAAATACGGGTATAGCGTTGCCATGGATTATGGTGTGGACACCACTAACGGTATAGGGATCAATTTTTCGAGGCTTACCGGTTCCACCTTGATATTGGATGCAAAATTAACAGCCCTTGAAACCAAGGGGACGGGTAAGATTGTATCCGCACCCAAGGTTCTGACTCTTGATAACAAAAAAGCGGAGATCAAGCAGGGTGTTGAGATTCCTTATCAGACAGTTGAAGATGGGGATGTGGATGTTCAATTCAAAAAGGTAGAATTGAGGCTGGAGGTGACGCCCCACGTGACGGCAGACAGTCGCATCGCATTGAAGGTTCTTATCGACAAAAATGACGTGGGGAGTATTACCAATGGCGTTCCAGGTTTAATTACAAAAGGCGTGGAGACCGAGCTTATCATGAACGATGGGGAGACCATTGTGATTGGGGGCATCATCAAATCGAACAAGACATTTGGTGAGTCTGCTTTTCCTCTTCTTTCCAAAATTCCCGTGCTTGGATGGCTCTTCAAAAACAGAACCCGTTCAGAAGATAAGCAGGAGCTTCTGGTTTTCTTGACTCCTCGGGTTGTAAAAATAGATGATGTGAAAATTTAATATACAGCAACCCACCGGTGTAACGAGGCTTTTCTGTGAAGATCAGCCTTGTCGTTTGAGTGCGATTTGCGATGGTGAAGCAAAGTGAGTATCACTATGTCTGTGCTTGGCGTTGCATCATGTGGTAAGCCGGTGGGCCCAGTTATAAAATTTAAAAATGATTTTTTTCAGGAGGATAATTTGGGCAAAGCTTTCTGTTTTTGATATGGCGCTCTTCTTGCCATAGTGCCGACTCGCAGGAGATTAGTATAACTAATATTGTTCCTATTTCATTGGGCTTCCGTTGATCGCATGAGCACAATTTAGGTGAACGCTTGGCCTGAATTCTTTGATTCAGGCAAGCCGCATTTTATCATTTGAAAAACGAATTCGGAAATTTTGTGCGCATGTATATTCTAGTAATGATCCATCGACTGGGATTGTCCCTCCTTACAATTAGGAGAGATTAGTTTCGAACAAGGCTTTTTGGGTTGGGTGCTTCAACTCATTCGTAATGGTACCCACACCGGAACGTTAGCTTTTCGTGGTAATTGCCAGAAATGCCTACTTTGGTCCGTTTTTATAGGCGGTAGAAGAAAGAAATAGAATTTATATAGCCCTTATATTCAGTGGTATAGGAATGTTTCTTTCAGAATGTAAGAATTTTGGAAGATTTTATTCTAATCCGTAAGGAATATAGATTCCTTGTAAATTATTCGTGTATTTTTTGATAAAATGAACAGTAGTGCAGGCCCTTCCTTTTCCAGACCAGCTGTTCCATAGTTCTCTTCTGATCCTTTTCGCGTAGTTCCCTTCTGAGTCTTTTCTCGTTTCCCCGAGAACATATTCTGATAGTCGATTTGTTATTGTTAGCTCGAAGGCAGGCAGCTTTCCAATTTTATACGTAACTT
>JAKSCC010000181.1 GCA_022360815.1 Desulfobacterales bacterium | reverse complement strand
TTTAGGAGGTTGAAGATGCCTGTTTATCTCTGGGAAGGGAAGAGCAGAAAAAATGAGACCCGTAAAGGGGAAATGGAAGCGCCCAGTGAAGAGGCGGTTCGCGCAAACCTTTCACGCATGCGTATTACACCAGGTAAAATTAAACCAAAACCCAAAGATATTCTTGAAAATATTGCTTTTTTGCAGCCTAATGTGACGGAAGACGATATCATCGTATTTTCCCGGCAATTCTCCACCATGATTGATGCGGGCCTTCCCATTATTCAGTGCCTTGATATCCTCCATAACCAGCAGGAGAATCCAACCTTTAAAAAAGTGATCAAAGTGATCAAGGGGGATGTAGAAGGGGGCCAAACTTTTGCATCGGCCCTGAAAAAGCATCCCAAGCTCTTTGATGATTTGTTTGTCAACATGGTGGCCGCCGGTGAGGCCGGGGGAATTTTGGATATTATTTTGAGGCGTCTCTCCGGCTATATGGAGAAGATGAGCAAGCTGAAGCGCCAAGTGAAAGGCGCTATGACATATCCTATTGTGACACTCATTATTGCTTTGGTGGTTGTGGGGGTTATCCTTGTGTTTGTAATACCCGCTTTTACCGAAATGTTTTCAGATTTTGGCCAGGCACTGCCCGTTCCAACTGCTGTTGTCATTGGTCTGAGTGATTTTGTCAGGAGTCGAATTTGGTGGATATTGGGCGGCGTCGTTTTGGCTGTTGTGGCGTATAAACAATTTGCCAAAACGTCAAAAGGAAGAAAAATTCTTGATACGATTTTTTTAAAGCTTCCAGTTTTTGGTATCTTGGTCCGTAAGGTGGCGGTTTCCAAATTTACACGAACCATGGGAACCATGCTTAATTCCGGGGTGGCCATTTTAGATGCATTGGATATTGTGGCCAAAACAGCAGGTAATGTGGTGATCGAAGAGTCGATTTATGAAGTTCGAGCGGGGATTTCCGAAGGCCGAACCATGGCCGATCCTCTGGTGGAAAGTGGTATTTTTCCTTCCATGGTTTGTTCTATGATCGCTGTGGGAGAGTCTACGGGTGCTCTGGATACCATGCTTGAAAAGATTGCCGATTTTTATGACGATGAAGTGGACCAGGCGGTGGAGAACTTGACCTCACTTATAGAACCATTCATGTTGGTCTTTTTGGGGGTTGTCATAGGCGGACTTGTTATTGCCATGTACCTCCCCATTTTCAAGTTGGCCAGTGTTGTGGGGTAAGAACGCGTGGCATCATCAAAAAGGGCGGGTACACCTCTCTCTTTTTCCTGGGGTGAGGAGGATATTCAGAAGCTGAAGTGGTTGATGTTGTGTCGGGTGTTTTTTGGGCTTCTGACCCTGGGGGTTACCCTTATTTATCGTCTTGGAGAGCAGCTTCCGTTTTTTGTGGAACCCCTCACCTCATTGTATGCGGTGACGGGGTTTCTTTTTTTGATTAGTGGGCTTTACACATTTGCTTTTCGCTGGTTTAAGAACGAAAAAGCTTTTGGTGGCGTGCAACTTTTTGGTGATGTGGTTACCATTACGGCGCTGATCTATTTTACCGGCCTTCTCTTTAGCCCTTTTCTTTTCCTTTATCCTATTGTCATTATTTGCAGCACCATTATTCTTGGACCCCGTGGAGGATATTATACCGCTGGGGCTTGTTGTATCTTTTTTGGTCTTCTCGTTGATTTTTACTATTTCGGCTGGATCATGCCACCCGGTCTTTCGAATACACCCTTTGTTGAGAATCTTACTTGGACATCATGTTTTTATCGCTTGGGAAATACCTGCTTGACCTGTTTCTTAACAGCCGTTGTCAGTGGATATATCGCAGCGCGGGAACGCCAGGCACTTGGGGAGTTGGCCATCATGGAGACACAGGTGAAACGGGTGGAGAAGATGGCGCTTATTGGGGAGATGGCGGCCGGGCTTGCCCATGAAATCAAGAATCCACTGGCCTCTCTGTCCGGCTCCATTCAGATGCTTCGTGGTGAAAAGGGGTGGGAACCGCATCATGAAAAATTGATGAGAATTGCCGTGCGGGAGGCTGACCGTCTTTCTGACTTGGTAACAGAGTTTCTTTTCTTTGCTCGGCCGGGGGTGGGGTGTCCCAAATCGATTTTGATCGGTGGAATGGTGGATGAGACCGTGGCTCTTTTGCGTCAGGATCCCAAAAGAGGGGGGCGGGTTGATGTTGAAATTTCAATAGAAGATGGGATTGTCACCTTGATGGATGCCGGGCACTTTCGTCAGGTGCTTATGAATCTTTTGATTAATGCCGCTGAAGCTGTTTCGGATAAAGGCGGTCAGATTCAGATCCATGCAAGGCGTAGCCGAAAGGGGCGCCCCTTGCTGTCGGTGAGAGATAACGGGGCAGGGATAGCCCCTGAGGATATCTCCCAGATTTTTGATCCCTTTTATACCACAAAAAAAGAGGGGTCGGGCCTTGGACTTTCTATCGTGCATCGACTTTTGGAAGCATGCGGGGGAGGGGTTTCCGTTCGGAGTGAACCGGAATTGGGAACCGAGTTTTTGCTCTCTTTGCCCGCTTGCGATGATGCAAGGGATCCTTATGCATCTTCAGCGTCAGTGTTGACAGGGGCAAATGAAATTGGTTAGGTTAGTCAGATATGGCCAAATCCTGGATGGAACAGGCTGTCATTGCTGTCGATGTATGGAATTCGGGCGTATAGAGTGCAAGGGACCATTACGATACGAATGGGACACAGCGATGACGGGCTGAATGGATTCGCTGTGTTGGGCTGCAACGATTATGCGTGGGCAGTGGCGAGACGAGTTTCACCAGAATGTATATTTCCAGCAAATGTCTGATGGTTTTGTAGCCATCTATATCACACACGAAGTGAGCAGCAGAGAATGAGCAAAGAGAATGCACAGGACGTTGTAGAGCAAAGACGATCAAAAAATGGGGAGCTTAAGGCTTCTGGGGTAAACCTCTACCCAAACGATTTTAAAGTAACCCACACGGTGGCCGAGGTGAAGGCTTTTGTTGAGGCCCATGAAGAGAAGACCGGTGAAGACGGTGAGATTTTTTGTGTTGCTGGCCGTATGATGGCGATCAACCGTATGGGCAAATCCTCTTTTGTCCGGTTTCGGGATCGAAGTGGCCTGATGCAGGCTTTCGTTCGTAAGGATCTTGTGGGCGATGAGGCTTATGACCTCTTTAAAAAGATGGATATCGGAGATTTTATTGGAATCACCGGAACACTTTTTAAAACACGCACCGGAGAGTGGACACTTCAGCCCACCTCGCTCTCTTTGGTCTGCAAGTCGGTTCGGCCTTTGCCTGAAAAGTTTCATGGTCTCAAAGACCCAGAGAAAAGGTACCGTCAGCGTTACGTCGACCTGATCATGAATCAGGACGTGAAAGAGATCTTTAGGCGTCGCAGTCGCATGGTTCAAGCGGTTCGTGATTTTCTGCTGAGACGGGACTACCTTGAGGTGGAGACCCCCATGATGCAGCCCATCGCTGGGGGAGCAGAGGCGACGCCTTTTGTGACCCATCACCGGGCTCTGGATATGGAACTTTACCTGCGCATTGCACCGGAGCTTTATTTGAAGCGACTGGTTGTCGGTGGGTTTGAACGGGTGTTTGAGATCAACCGAAACTTTCGAAACGAAGGGGTTTCAACCCGGCACAACCCCGAATTCACCATGATTGAGTTCTATCAGGCCTATGCCACCTATGAAGATCTGATGGATCTCACCGAAGAGATGTTTGCCTATGTCTCAGAGCAGGTGACCGGGTCTACTGCGATTACCTATCAGGGCAATGAGATCGATTTTGGGAAGCCCTGGAAGCGTATTCCTCTTTTGGAGTCTTTGGTGGAAATTGGCGGCGTCGACCCGGCTATTCTGGATGACCATGACGCCTTGCTCAAGTTTGCCGATGAAAAGGGCATTCACATCACAAAAGCCGATCGAAAGGGCAAGGTGATTACCAAACTCTTTGACGAGTTGGTAGAGCCCAATCTTATTCAGCCCACCTTTATTACAGGCTATCCTGTTGAGGTTTCTCCTCTCTCTCGCCGAAGTGATGTAAAACCCGAGCTTACAGATCGTTTTGAGCTTTTCATTGCAGGTCGCGAGATTGCCAATGGTTTCTCTGAACTTAACGATCCGGAAGATCAGCGCGATCGCTTCCTTATGCAGGTTGCCGACAAAGAGGCTGGCAACGAAGAAGCCCATGACATGGATAGCGACTACATCGAGGCCCTTGAATACGGGCTGCCTCCAACAGCTGGCGAAGGCATTGGCATGGACCGTCTTGCCATGCTGCTGACGGATTCGCCTTCTATTCGCGAGGTGATTTTATTTCCTCTGATGAAGCGCATCGAAAAGTAGCCTTTTTTACAAAAAGTTGATCCTCAGCTTTTTGCGGAGTCATCAAAAGTATACATGCTTTGCCGCCCGGTGGGATTCCGGGCGGCTTCCTCACCCTCCACATTGTGAAACGATGGTTGAATGAGCCGAATCGGATCGCCCTTTTCTATATCCTATGAGCTTCTTATCGCCCTTCGCTACCTTAAAGCCAAGCGCAGGCAGACGTTTATTTCCCTTATAACATTTCTTTCTGTGGCCGGTGTTGCCGTAGGGGTCATGGCGTTGGTGATTGTTATTGCTGTGATGACCGGTGCTGAAAAAGATTTTAAAGCCCGAATATTGGGCTTTCAGTCGCATATCTCCGTTATGCAGCGCGGAGGAGGGCTTGAGCCTTCTGGTGAGCTGATGGCTGTGATCAAAGGGGTGGAAGGCACAGATGTGGTTGCCCCTTTTGTCTATGGCCAGGTGATGCTTAAGTCTGGGTATGGAACGTCCGGTGCTGTGGTGCGCGGGGTCAAGCCCGATGCAGGGGTGATTCAGGTGAAAGGATTTCCCCCTGAAGTGTTGTCCAGTCGGCTCTCCCGAAAACCTTCTGGCGAAAATGGAGTTGCAGCGCCTGGTGTGATTCTTGGAAAAGATCTTGCACTGAACCTCGGCGTGGGAGAAGGCGATATGCTTTATGTGATTTCTCCCAAAGGGATGATTTCACCGGTGGGGCATGTGCCATCCATGCGGCAGTTTCGCGTCTCAGGGCTTTTCGACTCTGGAATGTATGAGTACGATAGTGCGTTTGCCTATATGGATATAAAAGATGCACAGCTTGTTTTTCGTATGGGTAAAAAGGTTACAGGGTTGGATGTGTGGACCCAGGAACCCTATGAGGCAGGCATCACAAGAGAGGCTGTGATGTCTCATCTGGGGCCCCTTTTTTTTGCCCGAGACTGGATACAGAACAACGCCAGCCTTTTTTCTGCCCTGAGGCTTGAAAAAGAGGCGATGTTTATCATTCTGATTCTGATTGTTTTGGTGGCAGCGTTTAATATTGCCAGCAGTCTGATCATGATGGTGATGGAGAAGACCCGTGATATCGCTATTCTCAAGGCCATGGGGGCCAGCAATGGCAGTATCATGCGGATTTTTATCTACCAGGGTACCATTATCGGGTCGGTGGGCACGTTTATTGGTGTGGGGCTCGGGGTTTCACTGAGCCTGCTTTTGAAACATTTTAAATTTATCGAATTGCCTCAAGTCTACCTCTTTTCACATCTGCCTGTGCGGCTTGAGGTGGCAGATGTCTTCTTGATAGCAGCTTCTGCTTTGGCCATCTCTTTTCTTGCGACTCTCTATCCCGCATGGCAGGCATCGCGGCAAAATACGGTGGAGGCCATTCGGTATGGATGATGGCATGTTGAAACTCATTGGGGTGAGTAAGGCCTATGAAGCGGGCGGGATGCCTGTGGAGGTGCTTCGTGATGTGAATCTCTCCATGAAAAGCGGTGAAAAGATATCGGTTACCGGGGCTTCAGGTATTGGAAAATCGACCCTGCTTCATATTATTGGAACATTGGATCGCCCGGACGAAGGGCGGCTTATTTGGAACAGTCAAGACGTTTTTTCAAGCAACGATGAAGAGCTGGCCCACTTTCGGAATCGAACCATTGGGTTTGTTTTTCAGTTTCATCATCTGCTTCCTGAATTTTCTGCACTTGAAAATACCATGTTGCCCCTTTTGATCGGAGGAGACAGGGGATACGAAGTGCAGGAGAGCGCCGAAGCCATTTTGGATCGGGTAGGGCTCTCCCATCGCCTCCATCACAGAGCGGGTGCCCTATCGGGTGGAGAACAACAGAGAGTGGCCATTGCGCGTGCTGTGGTAGGGCGGCCTCAAATACTCTTGGCCGATGAGCCCACGGGAAATCTTGATGGAAAAAACAGCAGCCAGGTGCATGAGCTGCTCAATGAGTTGAATCAGGAGCTTGGCATGACCCTCGTTGTGGTGACACACAACATGGAGTTGGCGGGCCTTATGGATCGTCAGATCACTCTGGAAGGAGGGCAGGTCGTTGAACGGATATAAAAACAGAGGATACACTATGACACACTGGGTGAGGTCTTTTTTTGTTCTATTGATTCTGGCAGCACTGGTTGCCGTGAACGCCTCAACGGTATGGTCTGAGCCTGTGGAGAAACGCATTGCTGTCGTTCCGTTTGTTATTACTCCAAAAGGGGATCTCTCCTATCTTTCTGGACAGATTCCAGAAATTCTTTCGGGGCAACTCAAGCGAGATGGCGGTGTGGTGGTGGACGCTGCTCCGTTTGCTTCGTCAATCGGTAAGACGGGCCCTACAGATACAGCAGCACTGGCACGGCAAGCCGCTTCAGCTGGTGTGGATTACCTGGTGTGGGGAAACCTCACACGCACCGGATCCACTTTTTTGCTTTCGGCCACTCTCTTTGATGTGATGGATGTGACATCCACTCCCCTGACCTCTCAGGGCGAAGGGGTAGAGAGTCTGATCTCTACGGTGAGCGAGATGGCGGTGAAGATTGGCTCGCGCATTTTTAGTTTTGAAATCATCTCCAAGGTTCGAGTGGAAGGAAACCGGCGTATTGAGTCGGATGCAGTGCTGCGTGTGGTCCGTACCAAATCTGGAGACCGTTTGAAAAAAGAGGCCCTTACCGAAGATATGAAGTCGATTTATCGCATGGGTTACTTCGATGATATCAAGGTGATGGCCCACCATCAGGATGACGGACGCTCCGAAGTTGTCTTTAAGGTCCAGGAGAAACCCACCATTCGAGAGGTTGCTATTAAGGGCAACCATATTTTCGACGATGAGAAGGTGGGTAAGAACATCACCATCAGCAAAGGTTCAATTTTTAACACCGCAGCGATCAACACCTCCATCAAACAGATTGAAAGCCTTTACAATGAACGCAACTACTATAAGACCCGTGTCACCTATCGGTTGGTCAACTTAGAGGATAATCAGGCCGATTTAGAGTTTACCATTGAAGAGGGTGAGAAGATTTGGATCAAGGAGATCAAGGTCGAAGGAAACACCCACTTCACCGATAAGAAGATTAAAAAAATGATCAAGACCAAAGAGAAAGGTTTTTTCTCTTGGCTTACTTCTTCCGGTGATCTTGAGATGGCCAATCTCAATGTCGATATGGCCGTCATCAATCAGGCTTATCAGAAGACCGGCTTTATTGATTGCCGTGTGGCCGATCCAGACGTGGTCTATGAGGGAAAGTGGATCTATATTACCATCAAGATTGATGAGGGGATGCGCTACAAGCGGGGAGCAGTCAACACAGCCGGGGATACCCTTGACAGCGGTGCCGACTTGATGACGGGCCTGGTGGTTGGTGAAGATGAGTATTTGAACCGGGAAAAAGTTCAAAACGATGTGGTCTTTCTGACCGACCTTTTCAGCAACGAAGGGTATGCCAGGGCCTCTGTGGTTCCAGATATCCAGCGAAACCATGAAACCGGTGTGGCAGATATCACCTATCGGGTGACCAAAGGCAGCCTGGTCTATTTTGATAAAATTATCATTACAGGCAACGCGGTGACGCGAGATAAGGTCATTCGTCGTCAACTCAAGGTCTACGAGCAGGAACTCTATCGAGGAGGCAAGCTGAAGCAGAGTGTTAGAAACCTTTATCGTCTGGAGTACTTCGGCGATATCAAGGTGAACACGCTGGATACAGCAGATCCTGACCGTGTGAACCTCTCCATTGATGTCAAAGAAAAACCCACGGGAACCTTCACCTTTGGTATGGGTTACAGCAGCCAGGATAAACTCTTTGGGACCACTTCCATCTCCAAACGCAACCTTTTTGGCCGGGATCAGAGCCTCGACTTAAAAGCGCAGTTTGGGGGAACGGGAAACAAATACTCCATCATTTTTGTGGAACCCTGGCTTTTGGATACCCAGATCTACTCCAAATATGAGCTTCGAAACTGGACCGATGAGTTTACCTCCTATGACAAAAAGAGTGTCGGGGGAGGGATTACTTTGGGATATCCAATTTATGACTATACCAAAGCTTACGCTTCCTACAACTTTTCCCGAGACACCATCAGCGATGTCAAAACCAGTGCCTCTAAAAGTATTCGGGATCTTGAAGGAACCAACGATCTGAGCAGCTTTTCCGTAAGTTTGAATTATGACAGCAGAGACCGTCGTTTCAATGCCCAGACCACACGCGGCATGAACCACACCTTGCGGGTGGAGCATGCGGGAAGCTTTCTTGGCGGGGATTTCAGCTACTCCAAGTACACGGTGGAATCCAGCTTTTTCTTTCCCCTTTTCTGGAAATTTGTAGGCATGATCCACGGTGAGGGGGGCATCGTTCAACAGAACAGCGATGGGAAACTCCCTGACTATAAAAAGTTTTACTTAGGGGGAATCAACTCCCTGCGCGGGTTCAAATATCAGGATGTGAGCCTTAAAGATTCTGACGGCGATGACATCGGCGGGGAGAAGTATGTTCAGCTCAATGCAGAGATCATTGCTCCTTTGTTTGGGGTAGAGGGGCTGGTTGCGGTTCTCTTTACCGATGCGGGCAACGTTTTTGCTAAGGGATCTGCGATTCAGGCCTCGGATTTGCGGCAAACATATGGCTATGGTATTCGGTGGTACTCACCCATTGGTCCCATTCGATTTGAGAGAGGCCATGTGGTGGATCCCGAAAAGGGAGAGGCGTCAGCTCGCTGGGAGTTCACCATGGGTACGGCATTCTAAGGGAGAGGATGGTGGTAAAGCGCATACTGACACTTTGGCTTTTATGGGCTGTGATGGTATCCCCTGCTTTTGCTGCAGATGTGGCAAAAATCGGCATGGTGGATATGCAGAAGGTGCTGCAGGAGTCCCAGTCGGGACGGGATGCGGCCGAAGCGCTTCGAAAGATACAAGCCCGGCGTAACGAAGAGTTGGGTCGTATGCGCGAGAAAATTGCCGCCGTTCAATCGACACTGGATTCGGGAACCCTCTCTGCAGATAGGAGTGCATCGGCTCGCCAGGAGTTGGAAGGGCTTGTGGATGCGTTCAAACAGGCCGACGATGCATTTCGTCGGCAGATGGGCGAGGTGAATCGGCGTCGTACCGAGAGAATACGAGCCGATGTGCGCAGCATCATAGAACGATTGGGGCGTAAAGGAGGGTATCTGCTTATCGTAGAGAAAGGGCAGGTGCTTTATGCTCCGGCATCCATGGATATGACAGACAGGCTTATCAGTCTGTACGATAAAGAATATGAAAAGAGGTAGAATGAAGCGAACCGTTCAAGAGATTGCCAATGCCCTTGGCGGGAAGGTTGTGGGCAGAGCCGATCTGGAGGTTTCTGGGGTGGCCCCCTTTGAAGATGCTGCGTCAGATCAGTTGGTCTATGCAGGAAGTTCCGAATATTTGAAACGAATCCAGGAGACCGGTGCCGGGGTGGTGTTGGTTTCTGAGGTGCCGGAGCACGGCGAAAAGGCACTGATTGTCGTCGAAAATCCAAGGGTAAGTTTTATGGACGTTTTGGCGATGTTCAACCCCAAAAAAGAGGTGGTGCATCGCGTGAGTCCCCATGCCCATGTGGGGGAAAATGTCGTTTTTGGCGGTCCGGTGCAAATCGGCCCCGGAGCAGTGATTGGAGACGGCGTGACCCTTGGGAAAGGGTGTGTCATCAGCCCCGGTGTGGTCATTGAAGAGGGCGCCTCTATAGGCAAAGACGTTCGCATTCACCCCAACGTTACCATTGGTCACGGGTGCATCCTCGGCAACCGTGTGATCGTTAACGCAGGCTCTGTGGTGGGCAGTGATGGGTACGGGTTTGCTCCAGATGGCACGGCGTATCGAAAGATCATTCATACCGGTATTGTTCAGATAGACGACGACGTAGAGATCGGAGCCCTTAACGCCATAGATCGTGCGACCAACGGAAAAACATGGCTCAAGCGAGGTGTGAAAACCGACAACCATGTTCATGTGGCCCATAATGTGGAGGTGGGAGAAGATACCCTTTTGGTGGCCCAGGTGGGGATTGCCGGAAGCTCCAAGGTGGGCAACCATGTGATTTTGGCTGGAAAGGCCGGTGTGTCCGGTCATCTCTCCATTGGAGACAACACCATTGTCGGGCCTGCTGCCGGTGTGGTGAAATCCATTGGCGAGGGGGAAGTGGTCTCTGGTGTTCCTGCCATGCCTCACCGTCTTTGGTTGCGGTTGATGAGCCTTATGCCGAAGCTTCCAGAAATGAAGCGCCAGGTAAATCAGCTTGAGAAGCGCCTTGAAAAATTGGAGTCTGGCTCCGATTAAAAATCGATCATTTTTTGTGGCGTCAATAAAAAACAAAGACAGATGAGAGGGAAGCCCCTCTTTTACAGGTCCATTCAAGGAAAATACAACATGATACACCCAACAGCCATTATCGATCCCAGTGCGGAGATCGCAGAAGACGTCACCATTGGTGCCTATACCATTGTGAAGGCCAATACCAGTATTGGCGCAGGAACGGTTATTGGTCCCCATGTGGTGATTGATGAGCACACCAGCATTGGGCCGGAGTGCCGCATTTTTCAATTTGCCTCGGTGGGGGCTGCACCCCAAGATCTCAAATACAAAGGCGAGGTGACCTACCTGAAGGTGGGGCGTGGGACGGTGATCCGTGAGTTTGCCACCATCAACCGAGGAACCGGTGTGGGCGGTGGTATTACCGAAGTGGGCGAGGAGAACTTTCTCATGGCCTACTGCCACGTGGCGCATGATTGCAAAACCGGTCGTCGAGTGATTTTGGCCAACAACTCTACTCTGGCAGGTCACTGCGTGTTGGGAGACTTCGCCAATATTGGAGGTTTTACGGCCATTCACCAGTTTGTAAGAGTTGGAGATTACGCCTATATCGGCGGCAAGTCTGTGGTGGTGAAAGATATTCCTCCCTATGTTATCTCTGCAGGTGACAGGGCAACCCTTCACGGGCTCAACAAGGTGGGAATGCGTCGAAGTAATTTTTCTGAAAACACCATCTCTGAGCTCAAGAGAACCTACCGTTTGATGTTTCGTATCGGATTAACCCTTAATGAAGCCATTGAGAGGGTTCGTGCCGAGGTGAATCAGGTTCCTGAAGTGGTCGCCTTTATCGATTTTATTCAGAACTCATCACGGGGCATTACCCGTTGATTGATGGGCAGACAAAATGGGGAAGCATTCGCTTTCGGTCCGGCGCCGGGCGCTGCTTCCCTTTATACATTGAGCAGCAGCCGGAGTGTGGGTCTTGAAAAAGGATGGATTCATGAAGGTGGGGATCATCGCAGGCAATGGGCAGTTTCCCCTTCTGTTTTCTCGCGCGGCGCGGGAGAAGGGGTACACCGTTTATGCGGCGGCCATAAAAAATGAGGCGAACCCCGAGGTGGAGGCCCAGTGTGCAGAGGTCGAGTGGCTCCATATCGGCCAGGTGAAAAAGCTGATTCGTTTTTTTCGGTCCCATGGGGTGGAAGAAGTGGTTTTGGTGGGTGGTGTCAAGAAAACCAATATCTTTAAGGATATCAAACCTGATACCAAAGCCGTGGCGTTTCTTGCCCGCATGCGTCATACCCATGATGACACCATTTTAAGTGCCTTTGCCAGACTTCTTGAAAAAGAGGGGCTTCAGGTGCGCTCCTCAACTTTTCTCGTTCCGGAAATCCTTGCCCAAGGAGGGGTCTGGACTCGCAAAAAGCCCTCCCGGGACCAGATGAAAGATTTGGTGACGGGTTGGCATATTGCCAAAGAGATCGGCCGACTGGATGTGGGGCAGTGTCTTGTGATGGGCCGCGGCTCTGTTCTGGCAGTGGAAGCCATTGATGGAACCGATGCCACCATTCGTCGTGGTGGCGGGCTGGGGCAGGGCGACTCCCTTTTGATTAAGGTGAGCAAACCTACCCAGGATATGCGATTTGATGTGCCAGCAGTGGGGCTTGAGACCCTTAAAACCATGAAGGCATCCGGTGTAACCGTTCTGGCCATGGAGGCAGGGTGTGCTGTGGTGTTTGACAGAGGCGAGATGGTGCGGTTTGCCGATGAGAACGGCATGGCTATTGTGGCGGTGGAAGGCGACCCCTCCAGCTGCCCGCACCTCAAGGGCTGAAATGGTTCTTCCATTTTGAAATGTGACCTCAAAAGCCCGACTGGCGTGTGGGAATTTTTTGTAAATGGCTCCACAAAAGGTCGTTTTGTCTTATTTTGCCTTTTCTGTTTTGGGCCCCTGCTCTATTTTCTGCAGGTGCGCATTGGGGCATTGATTTTTTGCGGGAGCTTTTTTCCAGGTTCATGCAGTCGGGCATGATTATTTATAAGGCGATGGGGATACTTTGACCCTTTTATCGCCACAACAGGGGGTATAAAGACCACCTTATGCGTTTGATTGAAGCTTTTACAACGGGGGATAGGTACCGGAAGGTGATCGGGCTTATTCGGAACAAGTGGGGAAACCTGGCCATAGCCATGGTCTCCATGAGTCTGATCTCCATCTCCACAGCGGCCCTTGCCTTTCTTATAAAAAATATTCTGGATGACATCTTCATCGCCAAAGATGAGGTGATGTTGAAGCTGGTGGTCATTGTGGTGGTGGTACTCTCGTTGGTCCGCGGTGTGGCGGTGTTTGCCAAAGAGTATTTCATGAACTATGTGGGGCAGCACATCATCACCTCCCTTCGAAACGACCTCTATGCCAACATTCAGGACCAGTGTATCGACTATTTTCAGAAATCCCGTACCGGGGTTTTGATGAGTCGCATCACAAACGATGTGACGCTGATTCAGTCCATGGTCTCCAATGCGGTGACGGCCGCCATTGAAAATGTTTTGAGTGTCGTCTCGCTTATGGGGGTGATTCTTTATCGGGACTGGCGGTTGGCTGTGGTGGCGCTGGTGGTGGTTCCGGTGGCCTTTTATCCCATTGTTCGTCTGGGCCGAAGGGTTCGAAAGGTAAGCACAGGCACCCAGGAGTCTGTGGCAGAGCTGAACACCTTTCTTCACGAGACCTTTTCTGGGGCCAAGATTATCAAGGCGTTTGGTCGGGAAGAGTATGAAAAGCAGCGCTTTTTGAAAAAATCTTGGGATCTCTTTCGGTTTGAGATGAAGAAGGTGACGGCCAAAGCCTATTCAGCCCCCATTACCGATGTGTGTGGGGGGCTCGGCATTGCAGCTGTGGTGTGGTATGGCGGCCATAGCGTGATTTACGGAAACTCAACACCGGGTAATTTTATTTCGTTTTTGACAGCGGTTATGCTGCTCTATGAGCCCCTTAAAAAGTTGAGTAAGTTGAATAATACCGTTCAGGAAGGCATGGCAGCTCTGGACCGGGTATTTGATGTGATCGAAGCCGAACCAGAAATTGTGGACAGTCCAAAGGCTGTTGCCCTTGAGGCCAAAACTCACCGCGTCTCTTTTGATGGGGTGACGTTTTCTTATGGGGAAGATCCGGTTTTGAAAAATGTTCACCTTTCGGCAGAGGCCGGTGAGGTGATTGCCCTTGTGGGAATGAGCGGTGGCGGAAAATCAACCTTTATCAATCTGATTCCAAGGTTTTACGACGTTAAAGAGGGGGCTATTCGTGTGGATGGCACCGACATTCGGGATGTGACCATTGCTTCGTTGCGAAATCAGATCGCCATGGTGACGCAGGATGCCATCCTCTTTAACGAGTCCATTCGGGATAATATCGCTTATGGAAACAAGGATGCAGCCTGGGAAGACATTGTGGTTGCTTCAAAGGCTGCGTATGCTTACGATTTTATCATGCGATTGCCCCATGGGTTTGATACCCGTATTGGAGAGTTGGGAAGCCGCCTTTCCGGTGGAGAGAAGCAGCGGATTTGCATTGCCCGAGCACTGCTCAAGGATGCCCCTATTCTGCTTTTGGATGAGGCCACCAGCGCTTTGGATACCGAAGCCGAAAAAGTGGTGCAGAGCGCCCTTGAAAACCTGATGAAGGGTCGAACCACCTTTGTGATTGCCCATCGCCTCTCCACCATTCAGCATGCGGACCGCATTGTGGTGGTCTCCAAAGGTGAAATCGTGGAAGAGGGACGCCATGCAGAACTTCTGGCTCTTAAAGGCGAGTATGCAAGACTCCATGGCATGCAGTTTGGGCCTGTATCATAGCTTGAATTGAAAGAAGTGAAGAGCAAGGCCGGTTTACCTCAGGGGTGAATCGGCCTTTTTTATGGCGGTTTAAAATAGTGTGGTATGCACCGTTGCAAACGGATCATGTGTGGGTTTGACAGAAGCGGGAAGTGCAGGCGCTATTTTTCTTCTGAGTCACGCCCTGCCTCGGTCGCATTCTGCCTGCGATTGCCGCCAGCCCCGAACCCACACCCGAAGCGACCTCGCCGACCGCCAAGGCCGGCACCGCCACCAAACCCTGCGCCGCGGCCAAATCCGCGTCCCGAAAAGGAGCCATTCTGGCGGGGTTGGCGACCACACACCCCTGCCCCACGTCCTGTCATGGGCCCTTCATTCTGAGGCCCTTTTCCATTAAATCCAGGCATATTACCCTCCTTTGCAGCTGCCATTTGGTTTTCGATCATTCAATACTCTGCGGCTGCGTTGTTATGAGCATATACTCATATATAAAACCCCAAATTTTTTTTGGCAAGACATAAAACAAAAAAGATGTCAGCGTAAAAAAGTGGGTGCTTGGTGCGAGGTGTGTAAGAGTGTGGGATAAAATAGACTTGGGACTTCGAAATGTTGAAAGGCCGCTGTGGTGCAGTTTGTTTTCTTAACCATCAAAAAAAGCGCCCTCTTCCGTGAAAGAAAGGGGCGCTTTTTTAAGTGGTTGATCAGAGGAGAGACGTTTTAGTCGTCGCCGTTGATCTTGTCACGGAGTTTGCCGGAACACTTGAAGGTGACCACTTTTCGGTCTCTGAGAATCATCTCATCGCCTGTGGCGGGGTTGCGGCCTTTGCGCTCACCCTTGGTCTTGATGCAGAATTTGCCGAAACGGGAGATGAGAACATCTTCTCCTGTGGAGAGGGTGTCCTTGATGATGGCCAGCAGTTGCTCAACGATGTCTACGGATCGCTGCTTGGAAAATCCCATTTCGCTTACGCGCATCACAATGTCATTTTTTGTAAGTGTCATACTAACGTACTCCTGAAAATGGTGCTGCTTTGAATGGCTCGACGCCTCGAGCCACTGATCATACATATTGCGATTGAGACACAGGGGATTTTTCTACTCAGGGTAGACCCCGTGTCTGAAAATGTAGTCAAAATAGTAGTTTTTGTACCCCTCGTCACCTGTGGTGTCAAAGAGGGCCTCCCGTTCTTCAAGAGAACGTTTCCAGAGATCTCTGGCAAACTCAAAAAGAACGGTTTTTAAAAGTTCGGGAGTGGGGGTGATTTCACAATTGTCCACCACGAAGCTGTCGGTGCCCTCAATAACAACGCGGGCGCTTCGAGCATACTCTGTGTCATCCATCTCACCGGCTGCATGCATGGCATGGAGGTCTGAAATAACTTTTTTCACGACCCCTTCAATGGCATCAATACAGTTCATATATTTGAAGAGTCATCCCTGCTTGTGTTGGCAGTTACAGGCACTGCACACCCCTTGCCTTTCCCCTTACTTACGAAACCTGTCCCATGATAGGGTAGGGGGCGTGGCTGTGTACACCAGATATGGTATATCTGGTCTGCAGTCGAAATGCCTACTGGGGATTGGGTGGCGGTTGCCCACACACAAAGTTTTTTTAGATATACGGATATGTTACCCTTGTCAAGCTCTGTGTTGAAATGGGCTGTTCAGAAAAAGAGAAGTGACACTGATTGGATGTGCAGTGCAAGGGCACTCCTTCTTGTTCCGTGGTGCTTTGCAAAACCATGAGCACCCTAAGGTTTTCCTTGAAACAGACCGATTCTCCATAACCCACGTGTGGTTATACATGGTGACGGTTCCCTGTCAAGGGGTTTGTCCAGCACAGAGGCTTACGAAGTGAAAATCAGCAAAAAAAGGGGAGGTAAGGGTTTGTCAAACGGCGTGAGATAGTGAGAGGAATGGTGAGGCAATAATCGCTATTGTCCGTTGATTTATAAGGGGAAACTACATATGATGAGCGCCGTGAATCGTTTTGGTGACGGTGGTTTGGCTTTCATTGTATCAGAGTCTCTGTTTTGATGACTTTGAAAAAAGTGGGCCTGTGGCATACACGCGCACGGCGTGTTCACCCTTTAAACAGCATGAAACAGGTGAGATATGAGAGAGGATAAGCGGTTGGGGTGGCAGACGGCGCGTGTGGTTCAAGAGCTGTATGAGCAGGGTGTGAAAAGAGCCGTCCTTTTTATAAGGCATTCGGCGCGCCACTACAGCGGGGATCCGCAGTTGGAAGGTTTTATGGGGCTGACTCAGGAAGGCAAAGAGGCGGCCCTTGCCTTTGGTGAGATGATCAAGGGGCCACTGCCTGTCAGTTCTTGCTCCAGCTACATCGGGCGTTGCATTGAAACGGCCTATCTTGTGCGGCAGGGCAGTGGCGGCAAGCCTTGTGGTTTTCATGAGTTGGAAGAGAAGCTCTCACCTTTTTATGTGAAAGATTTTAAGCGTATCATTGAGGTCATTCTCCAATACGATCTCTTTGGTTTTATTCGAACCTGGTGTGATGGGGGTTTTTCTTCTGAGCTTATTGAGCCGGCTCAAAAGGCGGCGCAAGCCATGATGGGTTATGCCCATGGCCTTCTGAAAGATGGTACCCAGGGACTCACCGTCGGGGTGACCCATGATTGGAATATATTTGCCCTTAAAGAGTTTGCCATGGGATTGCCCCATGAAAAATGGGGAAAGGTGGAGTATTTGGACGGAGTGGTTTTTTTTCGCCGGGAAGGCGCGCTTTGGGGTGCTTCATACCAAGGCGGGGCTCTGATGGTAAGTGAGGGGGGTATGCCCTTGAAAGAGGAGACAGTGGTTCATGTGTGAGGCTTTAAGGGCGCGGCAGCGTAAAAAGCTTTTAAAGCATTTGGTACGGCGTGTGAGTCGCGGCATCGGTCATTTTCGCATGATCGAAGAGGGGAGCCGAGTTCTGGTGGGCCTCTCTGGTGGTAAAGACTCATTGGTTTTGGTGGACCTGCTGGCCGCTTTTAAAAAGCAGAGTCCCTTTCATTTTGATCTGGAAGTGATTTTTCTGGATCATGGATTTCCCGGGTTTCCTGATGAGCTGCTTTCTCGCCATATGGAGACTGTTGATCTGCCCTTTACCACAATCCATCAAGATATCTGGAAGACCCTTCAGGAGAAGTGCCCCGATGGTAAAAGGATGTGTACCCTGTGCTCACGACTTCGACGGGGAGCGCTTTATGCCCATGCTTCAGCCCATGGGTTTACCCACCTTGCCTTGGGGCACCATATGGACGACATGGTAGAGACCCTCTTTCTTAACATGTTTTATGGAGCGAGTTTAAAGGGGATGCCCCCACGGCTTACCACTCGAGGAGGTGAGATTACCTTGATTCGGCCCATGCTCTATGTGGCGGAAGAGGAGATCGCACGCTACATTCGTTTAAGTGGGTATGAAACAGCTCCGGGGGACCTTTGTGGTGTGGGCGAAAATGAGAAACGGCGAGAGATTAAGGAGATGCTAAAGGCCTGGCGAAAAGAGCATCCCGGTAGGGTCGAAAGGGTGCTTGCATCCATGGGGCATGTGGTGCCCTCGCATTTGGCTGATCGAGATCTCTACGACTTTTCCAGAGGGGAGTCTGTGTGATGGAGGTGTGTCGAGGGCAAAATGTCTTATGGGAGCAAGAGACGCCCCTTTGGATGAAGTGCCCTCCAGGGAAAGGAAAGGGTCGGCAAAAAAAGGGGTGCAGCTTTTTACGGCCAAAGCGTCAAGGGCAGACTGAAAGCTCTTTGGGGGGACAAGAAGGGGCTCGACTTGTCTGTGCCGCTTGCAGGCACGTTATCGCTGATGAGAGTTTAAGGGTGGAAATGGCCGGAACGCATATTCACGGGTTCACAAATCCGCATGGACTCTATTTTGAGATCGGCTGTTTTTCAAAAGCGCCGGGGTGTACGTTTGATGGCCATGCATCCGACGAGTTTTCCTGGTTTCCCGGTTACCGGTGGCGTGTGGCTGCTTGCGGAGGGTGCGGTGGCCACATGGGGTGGCTCTTTGAATCCAAGTTGCACCGTTTTGTGGGTCTTATTCTGGCTGCCCTTGAGGTGGAGGAAGACAAGAGCGATTCGAATTGATGGATAAGTCGTTAGCTGTAAAACAAAACCCTCGAAGTCATGATGGATGACTTCGAGGGTTTTGTTTTGGATGGGCTTGGTTTTTTGGTGAAATCAGTTTTTGAGGCTGTGTATGGGGGCGGGGATTCGTCCACCATGGGTGACAAAGTTGTTGGTGCCCTGACAGTTCTTGACGTCGATGATGGTGGCATGCCCCAAAAGACCGCCGAAATGGGCATTTTCCCCGGCGACTTTGCCGGGAACCGGAATCAGCCGGCAGGCAGTGGTTTTGTTGTTGATCATGCCAATGGCCATTTCATCGGCAATAATGCCGGCTATTGTCTCTTCGGATGTGGCCCCGGGAATGGCGACCATATCAAGACCCACCGAGCAGACGCAGGTCATGGCCTCCAGCTTTTCGATGTTGAGAAATCCTTTTTTGCAGGCCTCTTCAATATTCAAATCCTCACTTACCGGAATAAAGGCTCCTGAAAGTCCGCCCACGTGGGAGCTGGCAAAGGCCCCGCCTTTTTTAACGGCATCATTTAACATGGCAAGGGCCGCCGTGCTACCCGGAGTGCCGATACTGATAAGGCCCAGGCTCTGGAAAATTTCGCCCACGCTGTCGCCCACGGTGGGGGTGGGGGCCAAAGAGAGATCCACCACGCCAAAGGGGATCTGAAGGGTATCGGCCACCTCTCGCCCGATTAGCTCGCCCACGCGGGTGACTTTGCAGGCGGTACGTTTGATGATTTCGGCAATTTGGCCCAAATCCAGCGTTTTGTTGGCTTCGACGGCACGGTCAATAGCCCGCTTGACCACACCGGGGCCGCTGACGCCCACGTTGATGACGGCATCAGCCTCTCCAACCCCCAGGTAGGCACCGGCCATAAAGGGAACATCTTGGGGAATGTTACAGAAAACGCAGAGTTTGGCGGCGGCCAGGCCATCCAAGTCTGCAGTGAGTTCGGCCCCCTTTTTGATGGCCTGGGCCATGAGGAGCACCGCGTCCATGTTGATGCCCGCACGGGTGGAGCCCACATTGACTGAGGCGCAGATGCGCTCGGTTTGGGTAAGGGCTTCAGGGATGGCTTCAATGAGGGCCCGGTCGCCGTTTGCCATGCCCTTTTCCACCAAAGCGGAAAATCCTCCGATAAAGTCGACCCCCACTTCAATGGCGATTTCGTTTAAGGTTTTGGCAATCTCTACCATTTCAGAGGCATTAAAAGGGGCTGCCACCACCCCAATAGGGCTGATGGAGATGCGTTTGTTCACCACCTCAATGCCGTATTTTTCTCCGATGGCATTGCAGGTGGGCACCAACTCTTTTGCAAGGGTTGTGATCTTTTTACGGATATTGGCTTTAAATATCTCCAGATCATTTGAGGCACAGTCAAAAAGATTGATACCCAGGGTGACGGTTCGCACGTCAAGGTGCTCGTATTTGAGCATCTCAACCGTTGATATCAGTTCGCTTTCGTTGAGCATGTTTTATAAGTCCTGTGAGTCTTTTTAATTCAAAAGGAAACCCGTCATCAGATGCGGTTGACCGTGTCAAAGATATTCTTGTGTTGAAAGGTAAGAGCAAGGCCCAGGCGAGTGGCTCTCTCTTTGAGCTGGCCAGCAAAGGCACTTCTGTCCAGAGTGTCGGGGACAAGCACCTCGTACACCATGATGTTTTTCTCCGGAGTGTCTCCTCCTTCAAACACCGCTTTTAAGTTGATGATGTTGACGCCAGCTTCGGCAATAACACTGGAAATATCGTGAACCAGGCCTTTGTTATCCGGTCCGATGGTGGTGATCATAAAATGCTCGCCCGAAGGTTCCGGCCTGGTATCCTCCTGAGCCATGGGTTTGGCGTGAACCTGAAGCCCCTCTTCATCAAAGATGTCGAGGAATGCGCTGCAGAACTCATCGGCACTCTGGCCGTTGGGCTTGGAGACGATGTAAATTCCGGCAAATTCACCTTGGAGAATGGTTTGGCTGACATTTTCGATGTTGCAGCCCAATTGGAGAAGGGCGCCGGCGACAGAGGAGACGATGCCGGGACGGTCTTTGCCGATGACGGTAATGATGTTTTTACTCATGCTGGATACCTGACTTGGTGGTGTTTTGGCCTGGACTGCTCTTTCATACCATGGAAAAAAGGGGTCGCAAGGCCGGATATCGGTGCCTTAACTGCGTAAATACGAAGTCGAAAAGGACTCAGGGCACCGAATTGCAAGGAAGGTGTCCCGTATGAGACAGCAAGGCCTCCCCTATGTAGCACGGATGAGGTGGGATGAATACTTTAAAAATAAAGGGAGGGTGCCGTGTTGATGCTGGGTGGATTGGCTATGGGGCGTCCTATTTTTTAGGAGTGATGAAAACCGCAATGTTAGAAAATATAGAAGGGGTGAATCCTCAAAATTTGGATTGAAAGTCCATGATTATGGCGGTATTTTATAAAATTTTAGGATTTAGAGGCAGAATTTGTTGAGTCTGTTGCGGAAATGCGCAGTATTTGCTTGCGATATTTGCACCCCGCAGAGGCACAAAAAAGCATACCTTTCTGGAAAAAGGGCTGATACAGTATCGAAAAAAGGATGCAGGCTTTAAAGTTGAGTGCCATTTCAGGAGATATTCATGGAGATTGTCACCACCCACAAGGGCTCGGATTTTGACGCCCTGGCTTCCCTTGTTGCTGCCACACTGATCTATCCGGATGCTGTTCCGGTTCTTCCCAAAAGCGTGAATGCCAATGTTCGTGCCTTCATGTCCATCCATAAAGACCTTTTTGACATGCTGCACCCTCGAGAGATCAATCTTGAGGACGTAACCCGCCTTATTGTGGTGGATGCCGGCTCCTGGAGTCGTCTGGAGGGCTTTGCCCCCTTAAAAGAGAGATCGGATCTCTCCATTCATATTTGGGATCATCATGCACCCGGAGATATGGTTGCCGACGAGTTGCACAACGAAGGGCTCGGTGCAGGAGTCACCCTTCTTGTGGGAGAGCTTGAGAAGCGTCGAACCGTGCTGACTCCCATGCTGGCCACGCTTTTTTTGCTTGGTATCTATGAAGACACAGGAAATCTCTCTTTTCCAGCCACTACCCCGGAAGATGCTCGAGCGGTTGCCTGGCTTCTGGATCGCAAGGCCGACTTGAATGTGGTCGCTCAGTTCAGGCGTCAGGTGTATGGCGAGGAGCAGAAGTCGCTTCTTTTTGAAATGATGAAAAAACCTCTGCGTAAAAAGGTGAATGGATACACCCTCTCTTTTGCTGCGTCTGAAATACGTGGGTATGTTCCCAATCTTTCGGTGGTGGTCAATATGTTTCTCGATCTGGAGAGCAGCGACGCTGGTTTTGGGATTTTTTATGATGAGGAGGGCGGCAAATGCATGGTCATTGGCCGAAGCAAGTCCGACTCTTTGGACGTAGGAAAACTGATGCGGAACTTGGGGGGTGGCGGGCACCCCGGTGCAGGGTCGGCGCAGTTTAAATCCGATTTTTATAATCCTGATGCCGTTTTTGAGATGATTATCAATCTCATTGAGACTGAGCAGACCTCTTCGGTGCGCTTGGGGGATATCATGAGTTTTCCCGTGGTCTCAGTAGAAGCCTCCACCAGCATGGAAGATCTGGGGATTCTTCTTCGCCAGAAAGGATGTACAGGGGTACCTGTCACCGATAACGGAAAGGTGGTGGGGGTGATCTCGCGGCGGGATTTTAAAAAGCTCCGCAAAAAGGCGCAGCTTAAGTTCCCGGTTAAGGCGTATATGACACCCAGCGTGATTCAAATCGGTGCTGATCGAAGCCCCATGGAGGCGGCACGGCTTATGATCAAACACGATATCGGGCGTGTGCCTGTGGTGGAAGAGGAGCAGATGATCGGCATTGTGACTCGAACGGATGTGATGCGCTACTACTATGACTTGGTGCCAGATTAAATAAAAAGAGTAGCAAGTCTTTAGGGTGAGATAAACATATGAAAAAAAGCCCCGCTTGTGGCGTGTTACCCATGGGCGGGGCTTTTTTTCTTTGGATCAAGGCTGCATAAGCAGAACCTGAAGGGCGTCGAGCCTGAGACGAAGGGTGCCAAGGGCTTTGCTCAGGGCTTTTTTCTCCTGGATAAGCCCGTGGAGTTCATCTTTTGAGACGGAAGGGTTCTTCTCCATGAGATAGCGAGCGCGATCAATCTCGGCATCGTAGAAGCGCTTCATGGCAGAAAGGGCTTCCTGTGATATCTGTTGGCGTTTTTTCTCCGTAAGGTGGTGGCACATCTTTTCCATGGATGGCAAAATCTCTTGCGAAAGGGTCGGGTTTGCCTCAAGGATTGCCGGGGAAAGGGGGGCAATTTCGGACTTGCTCCAACTCTTTTGTGCAGGATCTCCCTCATGGTCCACTATGGTGGCGATGGGGGCTTTGGGAAGAAATCGTTGAACACCAAGATGGGCCGGTGCCACGCATTCTGGTACAAAAAGGGCTTCCATCCGCAGGCCGGCTTCAGGACTTTCGTGCAAAATTCCAAACGATGACCGCCCGGTTTCAGAACCCATAAGAGACTCCAGTGCTCCAGAGACCAGAGGGTGGTCGGTGGTAAGAAATTCCAGGTCTTCCCGTTTCAAGGCTGTGGGACGGTGAAACGTGACAAAGACAGGGTTTCGTTTGAGCGGTGGCAGAGCAAGGGCTGTGTTCTCGGTAAAGGTGAGTTTTAAGATGTTCGGCATGGCCTCATCAACCTCAACCCCGTGGGCTTCGAGAATGTCAATCATCAAAGGTTCAAGCGCTTCGTTTTTGCCCTCCTTTTTGATCTGGGCAATCAGCTTTTTTACCTTTTCAGGACGGTGGGCGCTCATCTCAAGAAGACGGTCACGACCTTTTTCAAACTCGGACTCAAGAGAGACCCTTAATTGGGATGTCTCTTTGATAAGGGTGTCGAGCTTTTTTTGGGGGAAAGCGCCTTTTCTGAAGGGTTGATTGGCCAGCTCGTTGGTCTTTTTGCCAAAAGCCTCTCCAAGCTGGTGGAGGCAGGGCACCGATCCAGAAAAGATGCCAGTGGCCTCATACCACCTGAGAAGAAGCTCTGAGGCGCTCTCCTTTACAAAGGGAACGTGAATCAAGATGTCGTGTTGTTGACCAATGCGATCCAGTCGCCCGATGCGTTGCTCCAGCTTTTCAGGGTTTGAGGGCAGGTCAAAAAGAATGAGGTG
Source organism: Desulfobacterales bacterium (assembly GCA_022360815.1). Classification (GTDB taxonomy): domain Bacteria; phylum Desulfobacterota; class Desulfobacteria; order Desulfobacterales; family Desulfolunaceae; genus Desulfoluna. Next base: position 17,666 of record JAKSCC010000181.1, on the reverse strand, counting down.
CCGAGCAAATTGAAAGTTTCGCCCCTCGCTTCCAATTTCCGAAGAGATGAGAAGTCTGGCTCCGTTTTTTTCGGCAAACCAGGCGGCGTTTCGATCCCTTTGAAGAAGGGTAAGCCCTTCATGGAAGAGGGCAGTCTTGACGGTGAGGTGAGTCGATAGAGTCTCTGCAATCTTTTGAGCGGTCTTTTTGCTTTGGCAGATGAGAAGAGCCTTTTCATCTGGCGTTTCCTTTAAAAAAGAGGCAAGCCAGAGAATTTCCGGCTGTTTTTCCATTTGGAGAGTCTGGGAAGTTGAAGTGTCAAGGCTGTGGGCAAGAAGGCGTCTTTTGGGAAAGCCTGTGATCTGCTTTCTGGTATTTCGAAAGATGACCCGTCCCGGGCCGTGGCAGTCCACCAGGGCGTTGATGGCAGCCTCACGATTTGCCTCAGCATGGGGGGGAAGAAGAGATTTTATCTTTTTTTCTTCCTGACGATTCAAAGCAACATTTTTTAAAAGTTTATTGGCAAGGCCAGCCACTTCAGCATGGTTTTTCTGGGCTTTTTGAAAGGTGTCAAGATTGGGGTAGCGCATGGGATCCAAAAGCCTGAGAAGGGAGAAATGAGTCTCTTCTCCCAGCTGTTCCGGAGTGGCGGAAAGAAGGAGAAGTCCTTTTGCCTTTTGGCCCAGCTTTTCTAAAAAAGAAAAGAGTTCATGTGTCGGGTGGATATGGTGGGACTCATCCACAACAACCATGTCAAAGTGAGCCTCCAGGGCTTGGATTTGTCTTTTTTTTCGTTGAAAACCGGAAATACCGGATATAAAAAGCTGGTCTTCTTCAAAGGGGTTGGTTTCTTGGCTCCCCTGCTCCATCTCATTCAGGTGAGCTTCGTCTGCAATGCGGAAGTGAAGGTTAAAGCGGCGCAGAAGTTCAACAAACCATTGATGAACCAGGGCGTCGGGCACCAGAATGAGTACGCGGCTTATGCGTTCGGTGAGAATCAGCCGGTGCAGGATAAGGCACGCTTCAATGGTTTTTCCAAGGCCCACCTCATCGGCCAGGAGGACCCGAGGCATATGACGGCTTGAAACCTCTTGAGCGATGTGGAGCTGGTGGGAGATCGTATCCACACGTCCTCCGAGAAACCCGCGAACAGGAGAGGCCATAGAGGCCATGCGAAGGGTCAGGGCTTGGGCTCTTAGATCAAATCGGCCAGGGGTGTCATAGCGTCCGTTTTTAAGCTGTGCCAGGGGACCGGGTGCACTTAATGTATGGGAAAGATGGGTCTCTGAAATGGTGCCGCCTTTGATGCCATAGGTGATAAGCCCCTTTGTTTCAAAAACCGATGTGACGGAAAATTTTTCACCATCACAGGTTGTAATCATCTCTCCCTCTTTGAAGATGATGCGTTGCAAGGGGGCAGCTGCTGCTGCATAGATGCGTGTGCACTGGGATCCTTGAAAAAAAATGGAGACGCGGCGGCCGTCTGTTTCTGAAACCGAGCCAAGGCCCAGTTCAGGCTCGGTTTCGCTGGCCCATCTCTGGCCGGTGACAAAGGGGGATCTCATGTGTGCATTGCTCCACAGCTTGACGAATTTAGTGAGACTGACCTGAAAAAAGTCAGTGTGGTATTTAACAAGGGGAAATCAAAAGGTTGGAAAACTACAGGAAGAATTTCGAAAAATCCAGCCTGAAATGTGAGCCTCGTTTGACTGGCCATTGGCGAGTCGTTTTTTAGGGGAGGGGTCTTTCAAAAATTGATTTCGAAAACAGGCCACAGTTTTCGCTGGTTGGAGGTGTTGGAAGTGCCTGTTGTCACTGCGTAAATGCCATGGAATACGAATCGACTTACAGTTTGTTTTGAGCATTCACATACAGAATCGTTATTGGGACAAAATTGAGGAAGGAACAGAGGCGTGCAGAGTGAAGCGCGGGTGGTAAAACCCGGCAAGAAAGAGAGGGAAGTGATCACCGAAGAGGGAGAGACCCTTACGGTTCCTGATTCATGGGCGCTGCTTGCCCCAGGCGATGCGGCGTTAACCCGGCGGGTCAAGCAGGCGGGGCCCCACTTTCAGGTGCAGGAGAAAAGGGGAAGAAAGCGTTTCTCAAGGGGTGTGTGGGCCCCTTTGGATGCGATTGAAAGGGAGAAGGCAAAGCGTGAGGCTGAAAAAGAGGACCCGTCTTATCAGAAACGGCTTGAGGCGGGCCGAAGGCGGCGTCAAAAAGAGGAGGAGCGTTATCGTCTCTCGTTTTGCGAGGCTGTGGTTCATCGTCTGGCCTTTCACCCGTCCCACGAAGCCCTTGCCAAGCGTCTGGCCCATACCATCACCCGATACGCCATACCCGTTGGAAGCGGAACCGTGGCACGAACCCGAAGAATCTCCCTGGAAGAGCGGGCCGATGCCGCCATCATCGCCTGGATGCGTCACCACACAACAAACTATGACAATTTGAAGGTGGCGCGTATCAAGGGGGAAAGGCGAAGAGTTCGGCGGCAGCTTGCCGGTGAGTCGGTGGCTTTGCTGAAGAGGTACCGGCAAGGGGAACGGGTTGACCCCTGCCCCATTGGAAGCGCCCTTGAAAAAATGAAAGGTTCATAACTTCTAAAAAAAAGGGGGCTGAGTGGGCTCCCTTTTTTTATGGGCTGACTATTTTTTGGTTTTTGATTGAAATGCGACAGACAGATGTCGGGTTAGGATGGGTATGCTTGTAGAAAATGGATGGCTTGATGCAGATGCAGGAGCCGAAAAATTTTCTAAAAGTCCTGTGCGGACAAAAAAGGAGGATCTTATGGATCAGCACGTGTATTGTCAGAGCTGCGGAATGCCCATTACTGAAGCAAAGCTCATGGGAACGACAAAAGATGGAGGAACCACCGAGGAGTTTTGTACGTACTGTTATCAAAAGGGCACGTTTACCCAGGATGTGACCATGGAGGAGATGATAGAGACCTGCGTTCCGCACATGGTGGATTCGGGGATGCAAGAGACCGAAGCCCGTGAGCTTTTGTGCACCACCCTGCCCAATCTGGCGCGGTGGAAAAAGGTTTGATTTATGAAAATCGATCGGCTTCTTGCCATCACGTTGTTTCTTATGAACCGGCGTAAAACCACAGCCAGGGAGCTCTCCGAGCGCTTTGAAGTTTCGGTGCGAACCATCCAAAGGGATGTGGAGAGTCTTACCTGCGCTGGTGTTCCGATCTATGCGGATCGTGGCAAAGAGGGGGGCTACCGTATGATGGAAAATTATACGGTAGACCGTCACTTCTTCCAATCCGAAGAGCTCTCGGCCCTTACCGAGCTTGTGAGCCGATTCAATGCCTTGGGCAGCAGTCCGGCGCTAAAATCCACCGAAGAGAAGTTGAAAAACCTGGCCAGCGGCAGGCGGAGCAGCCGCAAGCACGACCCAGTGATTATGGATTTTACTCCTTGGGGAATGGATCCGGCGCATCGTCATCTCTTTCAGATGGTCAGCCGGGCTGTGGAAGGTATGCAGGTGCTTGAGATCGAGTATGCGGCAGCCTCTGGAGAGATAACCCGGCGCATGGTAGAGCCACTCTCTGTGATTATCAAAGGGGCGTCCTGGTATCTTTATGCCCATTGTCGCTTTCGTGATGCCCAAAGGCTATTCAAGCTCACCCGCATGGTGGCGGTCTGGCCGCAAGACGACCGCTTCGATGCAGGGAGGTGGCCGCGTTTTTCTGACTCTTCTAAGGGGCCGGAAGACATTCGCCCCGAGACACTTTTTGTGCTTCGTTTTGCCCCTTCAGCCAAAGGCCGCATCACCGATTATTACAACTCCGACCGACTTCATTTCATGCCCGATGGAACCATTATGGGCTTTTTTCCTTTGCCTGAAGATGAGTGGGTTTATGGGTGGATATTGAGTTTTGGCCCACTGGTGGAGGTGCTTGAGCCTCCCCACGCTCGCCACCGAGTGGCAGAGATTGCGCAGGGATTGGCTCAGCAGTACGGAAAGGATTCCTTTACGCCGAAAGGGAGGTGATTCCTTTTTTTGTGAGTTTACGGCACTGATGTTTTGTTTTTGCGGCACAGGTGAAGCAGACCCCTGCCGGGCAGAAGTAGCGGCACCAGAACCTCGGAATGAGAAAGGATCCGGCGATGGCAAAGGAGACGAGATACCACTGCCAGGGGGCGCCCTTGAGGCCAAAGAGTGTGGCAAAGGGTTCCACCGAAGCCCGAGAGGCATTTCCTGATATAAATGCCGCAAGAAGTGCTGCAAGGGCAACGATCTTGGGTGCCGATTTCAGTGGTTTTTGGAGTGGTTTCGGAACAGAGAGCTTCAACCCTCCGGTTCGAAGGATTCCTTCCTGAATGGCTCCGAAGGGGCAAAGCCATCCGCACCAGGCATTCTTTCCTAAAAGTGCTACAAAAACCAAAGATCCGGGGACCAAAATCCACCAGAAGAGGTGCTCGCTCAACGTCGGTCCATGGCCCATGAGAAGGGCGGCGATGTTTGAGACGGAGACCGGGCTTTTGGTCATGAGCCCCAGAAAGAGAAAGCTTGCGGCAAGTACGGGAAGCCGAGTCTTGCGCCACTTTTTTTTCACCGCCACGAAGGTAAGTCCAAAGAGAGAGAGAAGCAGGGCCTCGCGAAAGCCGAAATGGATCTCTGCTCTTTTTTCGGTCGGTTTGACGCCGAGCAGTTCCCATGCCGCTTGGTCCATGGCCTCTCTGACACCTCGGGTGATGGCCCGTGACGTGATGGTGGCTCCGGTGACCGCATCAATGTCTGTTTGAAGTGCCAACGGATCCATGTGGGTTTTACTCTGAAACTGCCCCAGAAATCCGCTTGTCTTGACATAGTCGAAAAACGCCGGGGTTTCGCGATGTTTGAGAATGACAACCTCTTCAAGGGCAAGATTTTTATCCACAACCGGAGCCACCACCATAGGGCCGCCCCAGCCCGTAGGCCGGGACGGGTAGATCCGTTTGGAAGCAGCTTCCTTCTCTTTGATCAGGTAGCACTCCACATCGCCCTGGCCTCGAGTGATTTGGGCCATGGGAAAGCTCTCCTGAAGAAGGAAGAGGATTTGGGACTCTCCCTTTAGGTGGAAGCTTACCAGAGCTGCCAGCAAGATCAGAAGGCCCAAGGGGGTAAGCCATTTTTTTAAGGCGTTCACGGCACTACTCCTCAGACGACCGTGTTGCCGAAAGGCGTTTCCAGGCCATCCCTATAAAAAGCACCGCCGGAAGTCCAAAGAAGAGAAGCCCCATGTTGGCGGCTTGATGCTCTTGCTCCAAAACAGAGCTGACAGACCAGGCCACGGTGAAGACGAGAAGCAAGAGCCCCAGAGTGCTCAGCAGCAAAGTCTGCGTATCTGCGGCTGTTTTTATTTTAAGATAAAGGATTCCGAGAACCGAAAGGGTGGTGAGAACCCCCAGAAAAAAGAAGAGCACCTCAATTCCTGTAAAAATACCCATCTGATACCTCCCTTTTTAAGATTTCCAGAATTTGGTGACGGATTTGCGATCAAACGAGTTGCCATAGCCAAAGAGTTTATCCATCTCCCGCATGACCGAATGGACCGGGCCGGGCATCAGCTTGTTGACCTTATCCACCAGGCGGTGGTGCCAGAAATCGGGCTTGCTGTAAGGACAGCTGGTGATGCAGGTGGCGCAGTCGCTCTGGGTTTTTCCCCAGCCGAGAAGGCATTTTTTGGCATCCACGGCCCACTTTTCCACACCGGGGTTGTTGCATTCATTGTGGATGTCAAAGGAGGGCTTTTTCGTCTTGGAGATTGCGTTTCCAGGGCAGGCATCGGCACAACGCATGCAGCTTTCGCAGAAGTGGCGCACGCCAAAGGTGACGGGTTTGTTATAGGATAGATCCAGCTCTGTGAAAACCTTTCCGATGCGCACCCGTGGGCCATACTCATAGGTGACAAGAATGCCGTTTCGAGCTGCCTCACCCAGGCCGGCGGCCACTCCGTAAGGGACACTTAGTGCCACATCGTTTCCTGATGCAAAGGCTCGGTAGCCCAAATTGTTGATGAAGTTTCGAAGGGAGGCTCCGGTGATGGCCATTTGAGAGTACCCTTTGCCCACGGCACCGCCGGAGACCCCTGAAGGGGCTGTGGCCATGGCCTCGTAATCCATTTCATACCCCAAAACAATGACGGATTTTGGGGTGAAGGGGAGTTCAGGCTCCACGCTTTTTTTCAGCTCGGGTTTGAAGATGGAGGCGTAGGTCCACCTTTCATCGTAGGGGGTAATTCCCACCAGGTCGGCTCCAAGGAAGCGGGCCGCTTTTTTGATATGGTGTGTGGCCTCTTCTTTGGAAGAGAAGGCATAGGCCGAATCGGCGACATCGGCGTCGTTGTCCCAGCGATAAGCCAGGGTGTCTGGGCTCATGATGGAAGCGTTATTGGCAATGAGTTTGTCCACATACCAGCCAGCATCGGTGAGGGCCTTGTCGATCTGACGAAGCCCAACCTCTTGGGTGGTGGCACCCAATTGACTGAAAGCCTGTCTCCCTTCAGGGAATCGACCGGTGGCAGCCTGGCAGAAAGCGGTGTCCTGTTGGTGGAACCTTTTGTATACATGCGAGTCCACTTTGACGGGAAGTTGAGTCTGGGGCATTTTTCCCGGGAGTTCACGATCTGAAGTGGTTTCGGCTTGAGCGGGAAGGCCTGCCACCGCACCGGCACCCGCCACGGCGGAGACCGCACCCAACTTGACAAAAGATCGCCGACTCAAGTTCAGCTTTTTCTCTTGGCTTTTCTCCTCTTTCATCTCTTCTCCTTACCTTTAAAAAATCTTGGGCAAAATTTAGCCCGGGTTTATGACAGGCTTGGTGTAGAGCATAAGGTATGCCAAAGGCTTTATCGAAAATGGACGTTGCAATTTGCTTTAAAATAAAGAGAGAAAGTTGAAGCTTAAAGCGGCTTGGGGTGGTGGAAGAGAGGGGGCGATGAAATATCATCGCCCGGGGTTTTATATCATCGCTGAAGGGTGGTTTGGTTTACAGATGCCCAGCTTTTTGATTTTTGAGGTGAGGGTTCGAGGGTTGAGTCCCATGAGGGTTGCGGCTCCATCTTCTCCGAAGACTTTGCCTCGGGTAAGGGCAAGAACCTTTTTAATGTAGGATCTTTCGTTCTCTTCAAAGGATGGAAGCTCACCGGGCTTGTGTTTTTGCGGGTGAGAGGGGATGGGGCAAAGGGTTCCGGTTTCCGCCAGAGTGTCGTCGGTGCTTAAAATACAGGCCCTCTCCACGACATTCTGGAGCTCCCGAACATTGCCCGGCCAGTGGTGGTGTGAAAGGGAGAGAAGAAAAGATTCCGGAATTTTTTTGGGATTTCTTCCCAGTCTGCGGCAGTAGTTGTCTGAAAAAAATGTCGTTAAAAGGGGGATGTCGTCCATGCGCTCTCTTAACGGGGGGATCTGTATGGGAAAGATGCTGATACGGAAATAGAGATCGGCTCGAAAGAGTCCTTTTTCCACCAGACCTTCAATGTTTCGGTTGGTGGCGGCAATAATACGGACATCGGATGTCAGGGTGGCGGTCCCTCCCAGGCGTTCAAACTCACCTTCTTGAAGCACCCGTAAAAGCTTGGCCTGGAGCTCCAGAGGCAACTCCCCAATTTCATCGAGAAAAAGGGTGCCACCCGAGGCCAACTCAAAGCGGCCGGGTTTTCGAGCATGGGCTCCGGTAAAAGCCCCTTTTTCGTGGCCAAAGAGTTCGCCTTCAACAAGGTGAGGGGGCAGGGTGGCACAGTTGATCTTGACCAGAGGCCCCTTGCTGCGGCTGCTGAGCTGGTGAATTTTTTCCGCCACCAGCTCTTTTCCCGTGCCGGTCTCTCCGGTGACAAGAACGGTGGTGGGGGTGGGGGCCACCTGGCAGATGCGGGTGAAGAGTTCGCCAATGGCCGGGCTTTTTCCGATGAAGTTGCTGAAGCATCCGGTGGCAGCCAGCTGGCTGAGTTCGCCTTTTTTTATGGGGTCGCTTAAGTGGTACCCCGTCTCCTGACTGATGGTGCGTACCAGCTCTGAGAGCTTCACCTTATCCGAGATATCCCTGAAGAACGCGCAGCCAAACCCGCCTTCCTGGGGGTCTGCTCCGGCCACATGAACCTCCACAGGAATGACTTGGCCACCTTTGCTGAAGAGGTTGTAGGTGCTGATTTGCACGACATCTTCATTGTAGTACCCCTCTCCTTCGTCTTGGGTGTCGAGCACCACAAACTTGTAGAGGTAATTTCCGACGAGTTCTTCAAGGGGATAACCCAGTTTTTGTGAAGCATAGGCATTGACGTGGATGATTTTGCCTTCGGCGTCGTGCCAGACAATGCCCACGGGCGCATGGTCAAAAGAGAAGAGATAGCGCGCCGCATTGGTCTTCTGCACGTTCATGGGCTATCTCCGTTTTCTTGCTTTGGATGCTCCTTTTGCCGGAGACTTTTTCTTCTTGGGAGTGGTGCCGCTTTTGGCCTTTTTGGTTGGCCCCATGCGCTTTGAGTTTTTCCGTTTTTCGGCCATCTCCTTGAACTCTTTTTTGGCCTTTTTTTCGCTGGAGCTGCTGCCCGGGCGGTAGAGCACATAGTCGGGCACGTCGCTGTCCAGGGTGTATCCCTTGATTTTTTTTGCGGGAATTTTTTCGCCCATATGCGTTTCAATGGCCGTGATAAAACGCTCCTCTTCCTCGGAGACAAAGGAGAGGGCAAGGCCTTGCACTCCGGCCCTTCCGGTTCGCCCGATGCGGTGGAGGTAGTCTTCGGCCACAGACGGAATGTCGTAGTTGATGACGCAGGGCAGCCCCTTGATATCCAGACCCCTTGCCGCCACATCGGTGGCCACCAGAACGTTGATGACCCCCTGTTTGAACTCATCAAGGGTTCGGGATCTTAAGGATTGGCTCTTGCTGCTGTGAAGAACCGCGGCCTGAACCCCTTTGGCAAGGCACTTTTCGGTAATTTTATCGGCCCCTCTTCGCGTGCGGGCAAAAACCAGAATTTGGGACCATTTTTCGGTTTTTATGAGGTGGTTTAAAAGGTTCTGTTTGTTGTGGCGATCCACCTTGTGGGCCCGCTGAATTACCGGGTCGGCTGCGGTGTTTTCCGGGGAGACCTCAATGTGTTCTGGGGCTTGCAGCATGCGGGATGCCAGCTCTCGAATGGGGGCTGTGTAGGTGGCGGAAAAGAGCATGGTGCGTCTCTTTTCGGGCAGAATACCGAGAATCTGGTTTATTTCGCGGCTGAAGCCAAGATCGAGCATGCGGTCGGCCTCGTCAAAGACAAGAAATTCGATGCGGTCGAGCTTTAGGTGGCGCATTTTCGAGAGTTCGATAAGCCGTCCCGGAGTGGCCACCAGAATGTCGATGCCCCGTTTGATGCGGTCGATCTGGGGCTCCAGCCTCACCCCACCGTGAACCACGGTGCAGCGAAGGGAGACGCGGCGAGCGTAGCCTTTGATGGTCTCTCCCACCTGGCGGGCCAGCTCTCGCGTGGGAACCAGAACCAGGGCCCGGGGCTGTTTGATGCCCGCCTCTTTCTGGCTTAAGATCTCCACCAGGGGAAGGGCAAAGGCGTCGGTTTTGCCGGTTCCGGTCTGGGCTCGGGCCAGAATATCCTGGCCTTTTAAGATGACGGGAATCGCCTGGGTCTGAATTGGGGTTGGCTCTGGGTAGCCAAGGGATTTTACAGCTTTTAAAAGTTCGGCTCGAAGACCGAGGTCTTGAAATGTCATATGGGAATCCTGCGTGGTTTCACATGGTTTTGTTTTGTATCGAAAAAGGGTGCAAGAGATATAGTATAAATAAAGGGGCTTGTCGCCCTCTTTTGGTGTGGCAGGCTCTTTAAATTGGTTTTTTTAAGGGTAGAAAGAGAAGGGCTTGGGTGAGCACCAGGGCCATTCGATATCCAAACAGCTTTGCCGAAACTCTTTCTTCAAGAAGGCGACCTGTCAACGGTTTTTTGGGCAATATGCATTTTCTCTTTTAGAGCCAGCACTCTTTTTACACAGCGCTTGTGTGCTTCAGGGTATGTCTCTGCCATTTTTTTGAAGCTTTCGGCAAGGGTTTCATAGCGCGGGCTTCGGTGGCAGATAAGGGCGATATCCACATCCGAGAGGGTGATTTGCCGGGCTGCGGTCTCCATATTGCAAGTGATGGCCTTCATGTCGAGGTCATCGGTCATCACCACGCCGCGAAATCCCATCTGTTTTCGAAGCAGACTCTTGACCACCTTTGGCGAGAGGCTGGCGGGCCAGTCTGGATCGATATCGGTGTACTGGATGTGGGAGAGCATCACGCAGGAGGCCCCGGCTTCAAAGGCCATTTGAAAGGGGATGAGATCGCTTTTTTCAAGTTCTGAAAGGGGGGTCTCCAGAAAAGGGAGGGTGAGATGAGAGTCCAGGGTGGTTCTTCCGATGCCCGGAAAGTGCTTGACCACAGAGAGCACGCCCTGGCTCTCCAGAGAGTGCATCACATGAACCCCTAAGGTGCCCACATCTTTGGGGCTGCCCGGGAAGACCCTTTTTTCCATGATACCTGAAAACCCTTTGGGCTGTACATCGAGAACCGGGGCCATGTCCATGGTGTAGCCGCAGGCAAAGAGCTCTTTTCCGGTGGTGGTGCCAAAGTGTCTGGCGTCTTCTGGTGTTTTCAAGGCCGGAGCCCCTTGGGGAAAAAGGGTGAGGGGCTCTTTCATTCGGGCCACCACGCCCCCTTCCTGGTCCACGGCAACAAAAAGAGGCGGCAGGCCGCATTGGGCGGCCTGGGTCTGCATATCGTGAATCAGTTCGCCCACCTGATGGGGCGACTCGATATTGGCGGCAAAGAGAATGACGCCCCCCACCTTGAGGGTTTCGATAAGATATTTTAGATCGTCATCGAAATGGGCGCCCTGAAAGCCGACCAGAAGTCTCTGACCGACCTGTTCATCAAGGGTGAGTTGGGAGAAAGATGTCATGGCTTTTTTTGGGGTTAATGGTTGGGTCAATAGAAATCTTTTTTGCGGAGCTTTTTTTTAAAAAAAACGACCCGCTGGATGCCAAACGTGAAACCCTATCTTTTGTTGAGCTGGTAGATTCTCACCGCTTTTAAGTGCTCTTTGATGGTGCGCGAGAAGTGGTGCGTGCCATCCTTTTTGGAGACAAAGTAGAAAAATGGGGTCTTTTCGGGCCGCACAGCGGCTTGAAGGGCCGCAAGGCCCGGGCTGGCAATGGGGCCGGGAGGCAGCCCTCGAATCACGTAGGTGTTATACGGCGTTTTGCGGCGAAGGTCTTTTCGAGTGATGTTGCCGTTGAAATCTTTGATGCCGTAAATCACCGTGGGGTCGGTTTCCAGGCGCATTCCTTTTTTAAGGCGGTTGTGAAACACCGAAGAGATGATGGGGCGCTCGTGGTCGGCACCGGTCTCCTTTTCAATAATGGAGGCCAGGGTGACCACCTCATGGGGTGAAAGCCCACTCTTTTTTCCCTGCTTTTCAAGCTGTGGGGTGAAAACCGCATTGAAGCGTTTGACCATGGTGGCAAGGATCTCTTCTTCGGTGGCGCTTTTTTCAAAGAGGTAGGTTTCAGGAAAGAGGTAGCCTTCAAGTGAGGGGGCACCGGGAGGCAGGTCCATCTTTTTGGTAAACGCTTTGGAAAAGGCGAGCTCTTCGATGCGTTCGGCCCTGCCCAGGCCTTTCATATTGATGGCATGGGCGATCTGTTTGACCGTGTACCCTTCGGGGATGGTGAGTTTGTGGAGAAGGACCTTTCCCTGAGTGAGGACCGACAGAAGGGTTTCGGGGCTCATGGAGCCCGAAAGAAGGTACTCTCCTGCCTTGATCTTTTTGTCCAGGCCATAAAGGGCGGCCATAAGGCGCAGCTTTTTTTCAGAGGTGCAGAGGCCTGAGCGGGTGAGGTCTCTGGCGGTTGTGTTGAAGCTCTGGCCTCGTTTGACGGTATAGACGACGGTGAGCCCGGGGTTTTTCTGTGAGCTTTTATAAAACCGGTTCAACTGCCATGCAGCTCCCCCTGCAAACCCGGCAAGAATGAGGAAAAGCACAAGAAGAGGCCAGGTGAATTTGAGAGTGCGGGGTGATTGCTTTGATTCCTTCATTGAACATCCGAATTTTTAGGGTGAGGGTTTTGACATTGCCTGTTCCCTGACACGACCATGCCCATGGGCGGATCATATGCCAGGGCGAATCGCTTGTCAAAGTGGGGCGCTTATCTTAAAGGGGTGACTTGTTTTTGTTTTGTGGATGGCTACCTTAAGATACTGACCCTTGAAATGGATGCTAAAGTGAGGATACCATAATGAAAATCTGCGATTACAATGGCTTTGAACAGGGGCCCATCCGGCCCCCCAGTGAGGCGGCCAGTCTTTTGATCCGTGTGAGCCGAAACTGCCCCTGGAATCGGTGTACCTTCTGTCCGGTGTACAAAGGGGAATCTTTTTCTCTGCGGCCTGTGGACCATGTGAAAGAAGATATCAAGGCGGTGGCGCGCTACGCCCTTCCTCTTTACGAGGTGTTAAACGCAAAAGGCAGGGTGGACTCCTCTGATATTCAAACGATTCGGGCGAATGTGGCTACTGGAGATGGCCAGGCGTTTCAGGCGGCCGTCAATTGGACGCGGGGGCGAATGCGGTCGGTCTTTCTTCAGGACGCCAACAGCCTTGTCATAAAACCCGAAGACCTTATCGAGATTCTGGAGTTTATGCGGAAAACCTTTCCCTGGGAGTACCGCATCACTTCATACGGACGGTCTCACACCATTTCGCGAATCAGCGATGTCCATCTGGTGCGTATGGCCGAAGCCGGGTTGAACCGCATTCATATCGGCATGGAGTCGGGCTCGGATGCGGTTTTAAAGCGTGTGAAAAAAGGTTCCACCAAAGCGATGCATATCGCTGCCGGCCAGAAGGTAAAGAAGGCGGGCATGGAGCTCTCCGAATATGTGATGCCCGGCCTTGGCGGGCAGGAGCTCTCACGCGACCACGCCCTTGAAACCGCCGATGCCCTGACCCAGATCAATCCCGATTTTATTCGTCTTCGCACCCTGGCGATCCCGGGTCATACCGCGCTTTTTACCGAATGGCAGGAAGGGCGCTTTTCAAAAATCACCGATGTGGAGGCGGCTGAAGAGATCCTTCTTTTAATTCGGTCTCTGGGTGAGGTCACAAGTACCCTGGTCAGCGATCATATTTTGAACCTGTTTCAGGATGTGGAGGGGCGCTTCCCAGAAGATCGGGAGGCCATGTGCGAGAAAATCGAAGCATTTCTCGCCCTGGACCCGGTGGACCAGATGCACTACCAGGTGGGACGTCGTCTGGGGCTTTTTCACGGTGTGGATGGCATGAGAGGGTCTGCCCATATGAAGCGGGTGAAAGAGACGTGCAGGCAGCATGCCATAACCCCTGAAAATGTGGATACTGTGATATCTCAACTGATGACTCAATTTATCTGATTGTCTCTTTGGTTTTGGCTCTGCAGTAAGGCTGTTGTTGCCGGAAGCGATCGCCTTACTGTTAGATTTTTTAAAAGATCTGGACAAAAGTGCTCTTTGGGGGCATGGTATTTATGTGAGTGTTTCAAAAAATACTTACTTTTAAAAAGTTGGTATTTTTTCATGCAAACGAAGAGATCAGGAGGGCTGCAATGTGTGAGATGACCATTCGGAGTGCTGGGCAAGACGATGCCAGGATCCTTGCGGGTTTGATTCGGGAATCGCATCGTGACGTGGCAGATCGGTTTAAACTGACCAGGGAAAACTGCCCCAAGCACCCCTCTTTTTGTGATGCCTCATGGATAGACGAAGATTTAAAACGGGGTGTCTCCTACTTTTTTCTGGAGGAGAGAGGGGAGCCGCTGGGGTGTGTGGCCCTGGAGCGGGCATCGGAACAGGAGGTCTACCTGGAGCGCCTTTCGGTGCTTCCCGAAAAGAGGCGAATGGGAGCGGGCATGCGCCTGGTGGGCCATGTGTTGGCAGAGGCGGTCAATTTAGGGGCCGAGTCTCTGGGGGTCGGTATTATCTCGGAGTTTGCAGAGCTTAAAAGCTGGTACAGTTCCCTTGGGTTTGAAGAGGTTCGGGTCACCCGATTTGATCATCTTCCCTTTGAGGTCTGCTTTATGGATCGGTGTGTTCCGGTGACCATGTAGTTTGAAAAAAAGTGCTGACGGCTTTGTAAAAAGCTTCTTTGCGTTCTAACGATTTTCTATCTCTTTGTGGAGGCCTGTTTTTTTTAAGGCTCCATGGGCGTTTAGAAGTGGTGGTTTTTTTTGAGTTAGGTAGGGCTTCTGGCATGGGTCAGGGGCCCTTTTTTGTCTTTGATGTTGACGCTGTAAATATCCATTTGTAAGATTTTGTTTGTAAACAAAGCTTATGAACAGGGAGCAATGTATTGTCTTCCAGTGGCGTTTAAGATTTTTTTGAAACCTTATCTTCTAACCCTTTGCGGAATCACCCAAGGAGTATTGCCATGAGTCAGAACGCTTACCGCGCCCTTCAGGAAACATTGGATGCACTTCCCAATGGGTTTCCAAAAACCGATGACGGCTTTGAAATTCGAATTCTTAAAAAAATCTTTACAGAAGATGAAGCCGAGCTGGCTTGTGATCTGCGTCTCTCTTATGAGACCGCCGAGCAGATCTCCGAGCGAACCGGAAGACCCCTTGAAGGGCTTCTGGAGAGGCTCAAGGTGATGTGGGATAAGGGGCAGATCTTTGGCATCGATTTCGGGGGTGTCTTTGTCTTTCGCATGGCCCCTTGGATTTTCGGGATCTACGAGTTTCAGCTCAAAAACTTGGACCGTGAGCTGGCTGAGTTGTGCAAAGCCTATGAGCCCTGGTTTGCCCCCCAGTTTTTTGGTCACAAACCCGCCCTGATGCATGTGGTGCCCATTGAAGAAGAGGTCTCAAACGAGACCGATATTCTGCCCTACGATCAGGTATCCGTTATTATTGAAAGGGGGAAGTCTTTTGGGTTGGCCGACTGCATCTGCAAAAAAGAGCATGAAATTTTGGATCACCCCTGCACCAAGCCCATGGAGGTGTGTCTCTCCATTGCGCCGGTTTCCCATTTCTTTGACAACCACCCTTTAAAAATTCGCCCCATTACCAAAGAGAAAGCCTACGAGGTGTTGAAACTGGCCGAAGAGGCGGGTCTGGTTCACATGACCAACAATTTTGAAAAGGGGCACTTTTATATCTGCAACTGCTGCAGCTGTTGTTGTGGGGTGCTTCGGGCTGTCAATGAGCTTGGTTTGAGCCATGCCATTCACAACAACTACATCGCTCGAATCGATGAAGAGGCGTGCGTGGGGTGCGGTCTTTGTGCAGAAGAGCGGTGTCAGGTTCACGCCATTTCAGAAGAGGAGGGCACCTTCCGGGTGGATCCTGAAAAGTGCATCGGCTGCGGATTGTGTGTCACCACCTGCCCGGCAGAGGCCGTGCACCTTGAGAGAAAACCAAAAGAAGAGATGGAGACGCCCCCAAAGGACGAGGCCGACTGGTACGCCGTGCGCGGAAAGATGAGGGGGGTGGATTTCTCCCGTTACGCTTAAACCTGAACAATCTCAGGGGACGTGCTGTTTTGAAAGAGGCGACGGTCGTCGGGGTGCACGGGTTCTTCCGCCCAGGAGAGCCCCGTGCACCCTTGTTTTTGATGGAGTCTCACCCATCCTTTGCCCATGAGATCTTTAAGGGTGAACTCTGTGAAAGAGAGGGTCTCTTCCGTTTTTTTTGCAAGATCCTTTACCGCCTCTTTTTTTGCCTGGGCTGGGTCGGTGGGCAAGGGAGGCAGCTTTTCCAGAAGATCCTTGCTTAAAAGTTGAAAGATCAGCTTCATGCGGCGGTTGCCCAGAACCATCATCTGCTCCTCTTCGGTGGCCTGACCCTTTTGACAGCGCCTCTGGATGTGGCTCCAGTTGTCGTGAAAGGGTTTGAGCACCTTTTGGACAGCGGCATCAATCTCCTCTGCTGTGAGGCTGGAGGTGGAGACAATGGCCCGGTCGGCATCGTAGAGATCCCAGTTATCGGTGTGAAGGGTGAGGTCGTAGCTTTCAATCTCTTCGCGCACGGTGGTGCCGGGAAAGGGGGCCAGAAAGTGGATGCCGTACTCCATGGGAAGCTCTTGCTGAAGGGCCGTGGAGTCGGCCAGGGTCTCTCTTGTCTCTCCGGGAAGCCCTGCAATGTAGGAGGCATGAGCTCTTATGCCCACCTTCTGGCAGAGGGCGGCCGCCCGTCGTGCCTGATCGAGTGAAATGCCTTTTTTCACTCTTTTGAGCATCTCCTCATTTCCAGATTCAATTCCAAAACTCAAAGAGTTGCACCCCGCTTTTTTCATGGCCACCAGCATCTCTTCATCCACGGTGTTGACCCGAGAAAAGACGCTCCAGCTCAGTTTCAATTTTCTCTTTTCAATCTCATGGCAGAGGGCCAGAACCCTTTTTTTGCTGGCGGTAAAGAGGTCGTCGGCCACATTGATGGTGGAAAATCCCAGACCTAAAATATGCTCCATCTCATCGGCCACCTTTTGGGTCGAACGGTGGCGAACCTTGAATCCCACCATTTTTCGCCCCAGACAGAAGATGCACCGGTTGGGGCAGCCGCGCCCGGTGATGATGCTGACCGGAAAGCCAAGGGCCTTGTAGCGGGCAAGGGGCAGAAGATGGCGAGCGGGAAGGGGAAGCCGGTCAAGGTTTTCAAGAAAAGGGCGAGCGGGTGTGGTGACAACGCCGGCCGGGGATTTAAAGGCGACACCCTTGATCTGGTGCCAGGCATCGGGTCGGTTGCAAAGGGGCAGAAATTCGGCGATGGTCTCTTCGCCTTCGCCTCGAATGATAAGATCCAGGGCCGGGCAGGAGGCAAAGCTGTTTTCAATATCAAAAGAGACATGGGGGCCGGCCATGACAAAAACGGCGTTGGGGCACGATTGCCGGGCATCTTCTAAAATGCCCCACGCCTTTTTCACATTCATGGTGACACTGGAGGTGCCGATGATATCCGGAGCGAAGCGGGAGAGTTCGTGGTGAAGTTTTTCAGGGGTGTACTCTCTGACAATGTAGTCAAGAATGATGACCTCGGCACCGGAGGCTTCAAAAGCAGCGGCAGCGTAACAGAGTCCTAGGGGCGGCGAGGGAAATTCGTCGAGGGGGTAAGGGGTTGCGATAAGCGCGACACGAGTCATAGTAGGCCTGTGGTTAGGGTCTGAAGAGGCGATTAAATTACCTCTTTTACTACCCTGTGCCCTCTTGGTTTGTCAATATGGCCTTTGTTATATCGTGCTTTGTTTCAATCTTTTCAAATGCGAGTTTTTCAGAAGGTAGGCCACTGAGTCAGTGGCGGATTTGAAATGCGGTCAAGGGGGCTAAAGCAGCTCTTGTTGAATGCTGCGGGTGGTTCTCATTTTTTTTGCGGCGTTGGGTTTTGGCTCTTTTTTAAAGCTCTCCACCATATCAAGAAGAGCCTCGCCATACTTTTTCAGTCGGGCAGGGCCCATGCCGTGGATTGCTTTGAGGCGTGTTCGGGTGGGAGGCAGCTCGTTTGAGATGGCCACAAGGGAGGCGAGGGTGGCCACACGCGAAGGAGGTACATCTTCTTTTTCGGCCTGGGCTGTGCGCCAGTTTTGAAGGGTTTTGAAAAGCTCGGGGTTGTCGCTCTCTAAATTTTTAATCCGTTTCTGCTTTTTGGGAGTGCTTTGGGCCTCTTCCTCCAGAAGGGCTTTGGCTCGGGTGGCGAGAT